>DATHAK010000074.1:0-2469 GCA_035296685.1 Blastococcus sp. | reverse complement strand
GGCCGTCGGCATCGCCAGGGCCGCCTTCGAGTTCGCCCGCGACTACGCCCGCGAGCGGGTCCAGTTCGGCAAGCCGGTCGCCGCCCAGCAGGCCATCGCCTTCAAGCTGGCCGACATGGCCACCGAGATCGACGCCGCCCGGCTGCTCGTCTGGCGCGCCTCCTGGATGGCCCGCAACGGCATGGGCTTCTCCCACGCCGAAGGCTCCATGTCCAAGCTCAAGGCCGGCGAGACCGCCGTCCGGGTCACCGACGAAGCCATCCAGATCCTCGGCGGCTACGGCTTCATCCGCGACTTCCCTGTGGAGAAGTGGCACCGCGATGCGAAGATCTACACCCTCTTCGAGGGCACGTCCGAGATCCAGCGTCTGGTCATCTCCCGCGCGAACGGCGGGATGGCCTGACCGAGGCGCCCCGAGCGGAGGGTCCGCTCCGTCAGGTCGACAGCGTCCAGCTCTCGGTCCCGGACCTTGACGAGGGCCTCGCCTTCTACCGGGACCGGCTGGGTCACGACCTGATCTGGCGCACCGAGACCGCGGCCGGGCTGCGGCTCCCGGAGAGCGAGACCGAGCTGGTGCTGCGGACGCAGCGGCCCCAGCCGGAGGTCGACTTCCTGGCCAACTCCGCCGACGAGGCGGCGGTGCGGCTCGTCCAGGCCGGCGGGACGCTGCTCGTCGAGCCGTTCGACATTCCGGTGGGACGGGTGGCGGTGGTCGCCGATCCCTTCGGGAACCCGCTGACGATCGTGGACCTCAGCAAAGGCCGCTACGTGACCGACGCCCACGGGAACGTCACCGGCGTGGCCACCAGGCTGCCCACCCTCGCGGTCATGCCGTCAGACGACGCCGACCCGGTGATCCGGCCGGAGACCGCCGACGACCACCAGGCAGTGCGCGAGGTGCACACCCTCGCCTTCGGGGGCGGCGGGCGGATCCCCGCGCTCGTCGCCGCCCTCCGGCTCGCCCCGGCGCCGCTGGCGCCGATATCCCTCGTGGCGACACTCGGCGACCGGGTCGTCGGGCACGTGTTGCTCAGCGGGTGCCGGCTCGACGCCCCCCACCGGATCGTGGACGTCCTGTCGCTGTCCCCGCTGGGAGTCCTTCCCGCTCACCAGCGCCAGGGCATCGGCACCAGGCTCATCCAGCACGCGCTGGCGGCCGCCGACGACCAGGGCGTGCCGCTGGTCTTCCTGGAGGGCTCGCCGGACTTCTACGGTCGGCGCGGGTTCGAGCGGGCCGGCGCGGCCGGCTTCCGCTCGCCGTCGCTGCGGATCCCCGACGCGGTGTTCCAGGTCGCCCGGCTGTCGGCCTACGAGCCGTGGATGACGGGGACCTTCGTCTACTCCGAGCCCTTCTGGGCGCTGGACTGCGTCGGGCTCCGCGAGCCCGGAACCTGACCGTCGGCGACCTGTGGCACCCTTGGTGGCTGCCGAGAAGGAGCGCGCGAGGAGGCGGGATGGGGCAGGTCGAGCGGTACCCGAACGGGACGTTCTGCTGGGTGGATCTGGGCACGAACGACGCCGCCGGGGCCAAGCGGTTCTACGGGGGGTTGTTCGGCTGGGAGTTCGACGACCTGCCGACGGGGGAGCAGGGGACCTACTCGACCTGCCGGTTGGGTGGGCGGGCGGTGGCGGGGCTGTACGACGGGGCGGAGCGGCCGGTGTGGGGGTCCTACGTCAGCGTCGAGGACGCCGGCCGGGCGACCGAGCGGGCGCGCGAGCTGGGGGCTGAGGTGCTGGTCGAGCCGTTCGACACGCCCGGTGGTGGGCGGGTGGCCACCGTCAGGGACCCGGCGGGGGCGGTCGTGTCGCTGTCGCAGCCGGGGGAGAACTTCGGGGCCGAGCTGGTCAACCAGGACGGCACCTGGACCTGGAACGAGCTGGTCAGCGCCGACCTGGCCGCGGGCGCGGAGTTCTACACGGAGCTGTTCGGGTGGACGGCCGAGGACCTGCCGGGGCCGTTCCCGCGGACCAGCTTCACTCACGGGGACCTGCTGATCGGCGGGGGCCACGCCCCGGCGCCGCAGGAGGACCCGGCGCCCCGCTGGAGCATCACGTTCTGGGTCCCCGACGCCGACGAGGCCGCGGCCACGGCCGAGAAGCTGGGCGGGTCGGTGCTGCTGGCGCCGATGGACATCCCGGTCGGGCGGTTCACGGTCATCGCCGACCCCCAGGGGGCGACCTTCAGCGCGGCGGCCGTTCCCGGCGGGCCCGCGCGGGGCGTCGACGGGTCCTAGCCGTCCCGGCGCCCCAGGAGGCTCAGCTGAGCCGGTTGAGGATGCCGGTCTGGGCCAGGAGGGCGAACCGGTCGGGCACGCCCCAGTGCTCGACGATGCGGCCGTCGACGACGCGGGCGATGTCGACCACGGTGATGTCGACCGGCCGTCCGCTCGGCGGCCCGAAGAACGGGCCGGTGGCGGTCCCTCTGGCCCGCACCCGCACCCAGATGGTGTCGCCGCGCTCGACCGAGTC
>DATHAK010000073.1:0-4750 GCA_035296685.1 Blastococcus sp. | reverse complement strand
GCGGTGCTCACCGACCTGCTCGAGAGCCTCGGGTCGCTGCTGCCGGTGATGGCGGCGTTCGTCATCGCGACCACGTTCGTGCTGCTGTTCCTGGCCTTCGGGTCGGTCGTGCTGCCGGTCAAGGCGCTGGTCATGAACGTGCTGTCGCTGGGCGCCTCGTTCGGCGCGCTGGTCTGGATCTTCCAGGAGGGGCACCTGTCGGGGTTCCTCGACTTCACGCCCACCGGCTTCGTCGAGGCCACCCAGCCGATCCTCGTGCTGGCGATCGTCTTCGGGCTGTCGATGGACTACGAGGTCTTCCTGATGTCCCGGATCCGGGAGCAGTACGACCTGACCGGCGACAACACCGCGGCCGTCGCGACCGGCGTGCAGCGGACCGGCGGCATCATCACCAGCGCGGCGCTGCTGCTGCTGATCGTCATCGGCGCGTTCTCGCTGTCGGGGATCACCTTCATCAAGATGATCGGCGTCGCGATGCTGATCGCCATCGTGGTCGACGCGACCGTCGTCCGGATCCTGCTGGTGCCGGCCACGATGCGGCTGCTCGGCCGGGCCAACTGGTACGCGCCCGGTCCGCTGCGGCGGCTGTACGCGCGCTACGGCATCCGCGAGAACGACGGCGACGCCACGCCGGAGCCCGGGCACCGGGAGCTCGCCGGGGCCAGATGACGACGGCGCGGGGGACGTCCGGTGCGCCGGACGTCCCCCGGGCTCGTCGGGTCAGCCGACCGGAGCCTCTTCCTGCCGGACCGGCGGGCGCGGGCGGACGGTGAAGCGGAGGACCGGCTGGGTGTCGTCGTCGAGGGTGGGCCGGGGGGCGAGCCGCACCCGGCGCGGGGGCAGGGAGGACGGCGGCATCAGCTTTCCGCACCCCACGCAGTACCGGCCCCGCTGCTCGGCTGCTCCGCACTGTGCACACGACATGGCGCCTCCTCGAACTGCTGCGTCACCCGCAGGAGCGGTTCGCGGACTCTCGCAGGTCGCGGGCCGGTATGGGGGGACGCTGGCAACTACCGGGACCAGCCGTGACCGGAATGTCATCCAGCACCCGTCTCCGAAAGGCGCTCCAGCAGGCGGTCGAGGAAGCCGACCTGGCCGCCGACGAGCCTCGTGCGGGCCTCGCCGACGGCGAACCACGCCGCCCGGTCGATCTCGGGAAACTCCTGCACGCGGCCCGACCGCGGCGGCCACTCCAGCTCGAAGGTGTTGCTGACGCAGGCCGAGGCGTCGAGGTCGCCCTCGGCCGCCCACGCGGTGAGCACCTTGCTGCTGGTCGTGCGGAGCTCGCCGAGGGGCAGGAAGTCGGCGGCCGGGACCGGCGTCCCGAGTTCCTCCTCGAACTCCCGGCAGGCGACCGTGAGCGCGTCCTCCCCCGGGCCGTACTCGCCCTTCGGGATCGACCAGCCGCCGGCGTCCTTCTTCGCCCAGAACGGTCCGCCCATGTGCCCGATCAGCACCTCGGGACCGCCGGGCCGCAGCCGGTACAGCAGGATCCCGGCACTGGTCCTCACCCGCCGAGCATCACATGCAGAAGCGCGCCGGACTCTCTGTACGTCCCCCACCCCTGGGAGGACGCTGCTGCTGCACCGAGCCGAGATCCCCGCGTCGCAGAGGAGACCGACATGGCCAAGACCGCACTGGGGCTGCCGAAGTCGACGCTGGTCCAGGTGATGAACTGGAGCGCCGCCCTGTTCGGGGTGGCCGGCGTCCTGACGCCGCGGGCGCTGGCCGCGACGTACTCCGTGCCGCCGTCGCCGCACGTCACGCAGCTGCTCCGGCTGTTCGGCAGCCGGATGCTCGCGCTTTCCGCCTTGGGCTTCACCGCGCGGACGAAGGAGGAGACCGATCGGGCGCTGGCGGTCGCGGTGGGGCTGAACGCCCTGGACACCGCGACCGCGCTTCTGGGGGCGCGGGCGACGGGCTGGTCGAGCGCGACCCGGGCCGCGGCCACGAGTGCCACCTTCGGCGCCCTCGCCCACACCGTTCGCTCGCTGGACGGCTGACCGCGTCCCATTCCGCCGGGGGACGGCACGCGGGCGCCGGTGGTACACCTGCCCCGTGACCGGCCGACGGCGACTGGCGGCGGTCGCGCTGGCCGCGTGCCTGCTCGGCGCACTGACCGGCTGCCCGACCCCGGTCGACCGGGCGCCCGAGCCCTCGGCGACTCCGACGGCCGGGGACGCGCTCCCCGCGCGGCCGACCGGCGCCTCGGTCGACCTGCCCGCCTACGCCGGCCCGCCGCCCGGCGCCCCGCCGAGCCGGGGCCCGCTGCGGACGGTCGTCGCGGCGGTGAACTTGACGCCGGCGACTCCCGGGGTGTTCGCGCGCACCGCGGCCGCGGTGGCGGCTCCGGGCGGCCGCGCGTACGTCGTCCTCACGCCGTCCGACCGGCGCCTCCCCCAGTCGCTGGTGACCGTCGACGCGACCGGCGCGATCACCGCCGTGGTGCCGATGCCCCGGGTCGACGACGTCTGGGGCATGCACGTGCTCGGCGACGGCACGGTGGCGGTCACCGGCCAGCTGACCTCGGGCGGCACGACGGGCTACGGCGTGCAGGTGGCCGACCCGTCGAGCGGCGCTGTGCGGGCCACCGTCGCCGTCCCCGCGGAAACCGGCACCGTGTCGGCGCTCGGCACGAGCGCGCTCGGCGGCTCCACCCTGTACCTCTTTCTCAGCACCGGGACGGCGGACGGCGGCAGCGAGCGGCTGCTCGCCCTCGACGTCCCGACCGGCAGGGTCCTGGCCGACCGCGACCTCGCCGGGGACGTCGGGGCCGCCTCTCTGCAGCCCGCCGGCCGTCAGCTGGGCGGCCTGGTGCCCCGGCCGGGCGGCGGCGTGACGCTGGTGTTCGACGCGGCGCCGACCGAGGAGGTCACCGCGCGCATCCCCACCCTGCTCGCGTTCGACGCGCGCCTGGATCCGGCCGGGGAGCCGGTGCGGGCGACCGACCTCTCGGAGGGGGCGGAGATCCAGGCGGTGGCGGGGACGGCCGACGGGACGGTGTTCCTGCTGGTCGAGGTCGACGAGGGCACGTGGGTGCTCGCGATCCCCGACGGCGGGGGTGCCGGGCCGCTGCTGGGCCAGTTCCAGGAGCGGATCTACAACTACGCGCTGGTCGTCGAGCCGGCGCAGGAGTGGGCCCTGCTGCCCCATCCCGAGGGCGTGCTGTCGCGGGACCTGCGCACCGGCGACGTGTCCGGGCCGCTGCGCTTCCGGTGCGGGCCGCGGCTCGACGTGCAGGATCTGCAGCCCGGTGCCGATGGCTTCGGCGCGGTGGCGATCGGCGAGTGCGACGACCCGCGCGAGGACACCCAGATGCTGTGGCTGCTCGGCCCGTGAGTCAGGGGTGCGGGGCGCCGTGGTGGCGGCCCCGGGCGCCGACCACTCCGGCGGACACCGCGACCAGCGCGACGCCGGGAACGGCCAGCCACATCGGCCAGAAGTAGGTCAGGTCGGTGTTGCCGATGCTCACCAGCAGCCACACGGTCAGGTTGATCAGGACGACGCTGCCCCAGATGATCCAGAGCACCTTGAGCGGCGTCGGCAGGGTGCTGACCACCGCGGGCTCGGCCGGTACCCGGCGGGCGGGGATGGCTGCCGGGGCCGGGTGCGCCACCTCGAGGCCCGCCCCGGTGGGCAGGTCGACGAAGAGCTTGTCGAGGTCGCCGTAGGTCACCGACGAGTACGCGTCGGCCAGCCGCCGGTCGTACTCGGCGAAGGAGAGCCGGCCCTCGTCGTGGAAGACGCGCAGCCGCTCGGCGGCCACCTGCCGCTCCCGGTCGGAGACCCGGAGCTCGTGCTTGTCGGTCATGCCGTGCCCACTCCGTTCCGTCGACCCGGCCGCATCGTCCCACGCGCGGCGGGTGGCCCGGAACGTCCGATCGACGGTCAGTCACGGGCTCGTTGGCCGGCAACGACGACGGAGCCGCTCTCGCCGGCGGCGAGAGCGGCTCCGGCGGCGTCAAGGTCGGGTCAGCGGGCGCCCACGCTGCGCCAGTAGGCGTTGAGAGCGCCGTTGGTCTTGATGAGCCAGACGAGGGGGCCGATCAGGATGAACGACCCGAGCAGGACCCACAGACCGGTCGTGGCGGTAACCGGACGGGGGCGGCCCTGCCGCGAGTAGAGGTTGCCGACCTCATTCGGCAGCAGGAACGGCGTGACCAGTCCGAACGTGAAGAGCGCGATGACCAGACCGATCGCACCGCCGACACCCTCGCCGGAGTGCTGCTTCATCTCCTCGTGCGTGGCGAAGTAGTAGTACAGGGAGTAGATCCCGAAGGTGATGAGGCTGAGACCGATCACCGCCCAGGTGCTGCGGACCTTGCCCACCGGACCCATCGGACGACCGTGAGGCGCCATCGGCTGCGCGTAGCCGACCGGCGCGTAGCCGACCGGCGCGTACTGGGCGGCATGCGGCTGGGCGTACTCCGCGTGCGGCTGGGCGTACTGCGGCTGCGGCTGGGCGTACTGCGGGTGCTGCGGTGCGTACGGCTGACCCGTCGGCTGGTCCAGAGTGGACATGGGAAACCCCCGTATTGAATGCGCCGGACTGTCCGGCGCCGGGCCGAAGCTAGGCGGGCGGACGACGGCGATCCGTTATTTCAGCGGGTTCGGGGGGCGTGGCGACCCCCCCAGTCGCTGAGTCACCACGAGGCTCGCAGGCACCGCTGAACGCGCGTGCGAGACCAAGGGTCAGGAGGCCGACGAGTCCGGGTGCGCCCTGTGGCGGTGCACGAGTTCGCGCAGCCGG
>DATHAK010000072.1:0-3310 GCA_035296685.1 Blastococcus sp. | reverse complement strand
CCTCGCCGGTGCGCTGACCCAGGCCCGCGCGGCCCGGCTGCACATCCTCGACGTCATGGGCGAGGCCATCGACGGCCCCGACGAGATGAGCCCCTACGCCCCGCGGGTGACCACGGTGCGCATCCCGGTCGACAAGATCGGCGCGGTCATCGGCCCCAAGGGCCAGATGATCAACGCGATCCAGGACGAGACCGGCGCCGACATCACCATCGAGGACGACGGCACGATCTACGTCGGCGCCTCCGACGGCCCGTCGGCCCAGGCGGCGGTGGACCGGATCAACGCCATCGCCAACCCGACGCTGCCCAAGGTCGGCGAGCGGTTCCTCGGCACGGTCGTCAAGACCACGCCGTTCGGTGCCTTCGTCTCGCTGCTGCCCGGCCGCGACGGCCTGGTGCACATCAGCAAGCTCGGTGGCGGCAAGCGCATCGGCAAGGTGGAGGACGTCGCGAACGTCGGCGACAAGATGCAGGTGGAGATCACCGACATCGACGCCCGCGGCAAGATCAGCCTGGTGCCGGTCGCCGAGGGCGACGCGGGTGGCGCCCCGGCTCCCGCCGAGGCCGCTGCCGCGCCTGCGGGTGAGTGAGCACGCCTGACGGAATCGGGGCCGGGGCGGGTGCCGGCGCACCCGCCCCGGTTCCGGTCGGGGAGACCGCGCTGCTCGACCTCGACGAGGTCGGCGGCCGGGTGGAGCGCACCGAGCTGCCGGGTGGCCTGCGCGTCCTGACCGAGACGATGCCGGGGGTCCTCTCGGCGACGCTCGGCATCTGGGTCGGCGTCGGTTCCCGGGACGAGAGCCCGGCCGTGGCCGGCTCGTCGCACTTCCTCGAGCACCTGCTGTTCAAGGGGACGGCGACCCGCAGCGCCCTGGAGATCGCGACGGCCATGGACGCCGTCGGCGGTGAGATGAACGCCTTCACCGCCAAGGAGCACACCTGCTACTACGCCAACGTCCTGGCGTCCGACCTCCCGCTCGCCGTGGCCCTGCTCTCGGACCTGGTCACCGAGGCGTGCAACACCGCCGCCGACCTCGAGTCCGAGCGCACGGTGGTGCTCGAGGAGATCGCCATGCGCGACGACGAGCCCTCCGACGCGGTGCACGACCTGTTCTCCGAGACCCTGTTCGGCGACACCCCGCTCGGCCGGTCGGTGCTGGGCACCGTCGCGTCCATCGAGGGGCTCACCCGGGACGACGTCGACGGCTGGTACCGCGGTCGCTACGTGATGCCGTCGATCGTCGTGACCGCCGCCGGGCGGGTCGACCACCGGCAGGTGCTCGACCTGGTCACCGCGGCCTTCTCCGACCGGCTCGGCGGCGACGTCCGCCCGGCGCCGCTGCGGCTCGGGGACGAGGCGCCCGAGAAGCCCGCCCGCCCGGCGGGACTGATCGCCCGGCGCACCGAGCAGACCCACCTGCTGCTGGGGACCCCGGCGATGGGCCGGCTCGACGAGCGGCGCTACGCGGCCGCCGTCCTCGACACCGCGGTGGGCGGCGGGATGAGTTCGCGGCTGTTCCAGGAGATCCGCGAGAAGCGCGGCCTGGTCTACAGCGTGGGCTCCTCGCTCACCCACTACGCGGGCACCGGGTCGTTCTCGGTCTACGCGGGCTGCTCGAAGAAGCGGGTCCCCGAGGTGCTGCGGCTGATCCGGGCCGAGCTCGACCGTGTGGCCGCCGGCGGTATCACGGCCGAGGAGGTCGCCCGCGGCCGCGGCCAGCTCAAGGGCGGCCTGGTGCTCGGGCTCGAGGACACCGGGTCGCGGATGAGCCGACTGGGCAAGAGCGAGCTCTCCTACGGCGAGTACCTCCCGGTGCGAGAGGTCCTCGACCGGCTCGACGCCGTGGACGAGGAGCAGGTGCGGGCAGTTGCCGTGCAGCTGTTCACCCAGGACACCTGTCTGGCCGTGGTCGGTCCGTACCTCGAGTCCGACCTCGACCGTCTCTGAGCCGTGCGCGACGCCCTCCACGTGCACGGACCGCTCTCGCGCGGGGCCTTCGCCGTCGCCGTCCTGGTGTCGCTGGCGGTGCTGTTCGCCCCGCCCAGCGAGGTTCCCCTCGCGCCGCCGGGCGTGGACAAGCTCGTCCACGGGCTGCTGTTCACCGTCCTCGCCCTGACCGGCCGCTGGGCGGGTGTCGGCCGCGTCGTCCTGACCTCGGGGCTCGTGCTGTACGCCGCCCTCAGCGAGGTGCTGCAGGGACTGATCGGGCGGGACGCCACCGTCGGCGACTGGGTGGCCGACGTCGTCGGGCTGCTCCTCGGGCTGCTGGTCTCTCAGTGGATCTCCCGCCGCCACGGCCACTCATCGGACCGCCTAGCCTGACCGCGTGACCAGCACCTCCGGCCCCGCGCCCGCGCCCGAGTCCGCCGAGCAGCCGGCGCTGATCACCGTGGGGGTGCTCGGGGCCCGCGGGCGGATGGGCACCGAGGTGGTCAAGGCGGTCAACGCCGCCGACGACCTCGAGCTGGTCGCGATGGTCGACGACGGCGACTGGCTGTTCAACGTCTCGGACGCCGGCGCCCAGGTGGCCGTCGACTTCACCCGGCCCGACGTGGTCATGGACAACATCCGCTTCTGCATCGACCAGAACATCCACTGCGTGGTCGGGACGACGGGGTTCGACGGAGCGAAGCTCGCCACGATCGCCGAGTGGCTGGAGCCCAAGCCCGACCTGGGCGTCGTGATCGCTCCGAACTTCGGCATCGGGGCGGTCCTGCTGATGAAGTTCGCCCAGGAGGCCGCGCGCTTCTTCCCGTCGGTGGAGGTCGTCGAGCTGCACCACCCGAACAAGGTCGACGCCCCGTCCGGGACGGCGGTGCGGACCGCGCGCCTTGTCGCCGCAGCCCGCCGCGCCGCCGGCATGCCGCCGTCACCGGACGCCACCACGGACGCCCTCGACGGCGCGCGGGGGGCCGACGTCGAGGGCGTCCCGGTGCACGCGGTGCGCCTCACCGGGCTGGTGGCGCACCAGGAGGTGCTGATGGGCGCGGCGGGGGAGACGCTGACCCTCCGGCACGACTCCTACGACCGCGCCTCCTTCATGCCCGGGGTGCTGCTCGCCGTCCGCGAGATCGCCCGCCGGCCCGGGCTCACGGTCGGCATCGAGAGCTTCCTCGGACTGTAGGCACCCCCCCGTGCACGGCCCCTCGAGGTCGTGTATGGTTCTCGATGCGCCGCGCGGCCCGGGAGGGCCGCCGGACCAGCCCCTCGCGGGGAACAACTGGAAACCGGCGTAGTGTTGGACATCCAGCCAGACACGAGGGCCCGGAAGGGTCGAGTTTCTGCGCGTCCGCTCTTTGAGAACTCAACA
>DATHAK010000071.1:0-3187 GCA_035296685.1 Blastococcus sp. | reverse complement strand
GGCCTGCGACAGGATCTGGTTCCGGGTGAACTGGACCATCTCCTGCGCCATGTCGGCGTCGCGGATGCGGCTCTCCGAGGCGGTCAGGTTCTCGACCGCGACGTTGAGGTTGTTGATGGTGTGGTCGAACCGGTTCTGGATCGCACCGAGGTCAGCGCGCTTGTTGGAGACGGTCTTGATGGCCGTGTCCAGCACGCCGATGGCCGCGTCCGCACCGCTCGCGGCGGTGAAGGTCGGGGTGGCCTTGGCGAGGTCCTGCGCCGAGGCGGTGAGCGCGAAGCCACCCGCCGCGGTGTAACCGGAGACGGCCTGGGTGACCGTGAAGGTCAGACCGGTGGCCGAACCCGCAAACGGGGTCGAGCCGGTGGTCAGGCCCAGCGCCGACGAGGCGGCGGCGTTGAGAGCGGCCAGCGCCTGGGTGGCGGTGGTGGAGGAGCTGTAGTCCACCGAGCCCAGGTCGAAGGACTTCCCACCGAAGCCGATGGTGCCCGTCAGCGTCTCGTAGGACGCCACGGTGCCGGTACCGGTGCTGAAGTCGGTGGTGGCAGCGGTGGCGGCCACCTCCTGGATCGTCATGATCGCGGCGACACCGGTGGTGGCCGCCGTGCTGATGACGGCCTTGCCGGCAGCGGCGGCGGTACCGGTCTGGAACGCGTAGGCGCCCACACCGGTCACGTCGATGCCGTCGACCTTCAGGCCCGTGGAGTTCATGGCGGTGCCGACGGCGACCGCGATGCTCTCCCCGGCGTTGGCGCCCACCTGGAAGTTGGCGGCGAAGGTGCCGTCGAGCAGCTTCTTGCCGTTGAAGGTGGTGGTGCTGGCGATGCGGTCCAGCTCGGACTTGAGCTGGGTGATCTCCGACTGGATGTTGGACAGGGCGTCGGAGTTCACACCACCGGCGTTGCTGGCCTGCACCGACAGGTCACGCATGCGCTGGAGGATGCTGTGCGTCTCGGTGAGCGCACCTTCAGCGGTCTGCACGACCGAGATGCCGTCCTGGGTGTTGCGGACGGCGACCTTCAGACCACCGATCTGCGAGCGCAGGCCCTCCGAGATGGCGAGCCCGGCTGCGTCGTCGGCGGCGCGGTTGATGCGGAAGCCCGAGGACAGCTTCTCGAGCGACTTGCTCATCTGGCCGTCGGTGACGGACAGGTTGCGGTACGCGTTGAGCGCCGCGATGTTGTTGTTGACGCGCAGACCCACGGTGTTCCTCCTTGGAAGGACTTCACTCCCCCGGCTGCATCCGTGCAGCTGAGGCCTTGCTGCAGGTGGTTACGGCGGGTCCGCTGTGAAAGTTGAGCTGAAAGCCCTGAGATTTTTGGGACTGGTGTGACTCGGGGCGTCGATCTCGGTCACACCGGCCGCCTGACCTGCCGATTGCTTCCTCCCAGGGGTGTCACCCCCGGGAGGGACGTCGCCTGCCCGAGGAGCCCGCACGGGCCGTCCGGACGCGCGGTTCCGACGTCGTCGGCGACCCGTTGCCTGCGCTCAGCCCGGGGT
Source organism: Blastococcus sp. (assembly GCA_035296685.1). Taxonomy (GTDB): domain Bacteria; phylum Actinomycetota; class Actinomycetes; order Mycobacteriales; family Geodermatophilaceae; genus Blastococcus_B. The sequence continues at coordinate 1,687 of DATHAK010000071.1, read as the reverse complement.
GGACCGCCCGGCCCTAGGAGCGGGCGGCCTGCTCCTGGGCGCGGAACAGCCGGGCCTGCACCCAGCCGACGAGGCAGTAGAGCGCCGCGTGGCCCTCGGGCGAGGCGTAGCCCTGCTCGGTGCGCGCGGCCTCGATCAGCTCGTCGCTGTCGACGGAGCCGTGCCGGTAGAAGCGGTCGAGCACCTGGCCGGCCGGGGTCGGGCTCTTCATGAGGCCCGCGATGCCCAGCGCGACCGCGTCGGAGACGGCCACCGTGACCGGCGGGTTCGTCATGGCGGCGCGACGCTCCAGGACGTCCCACACCTCGGCGACGACGCGCCCGTCCTGGGCGGGCGCCGTCGCCCTGCAACTGATGATCATCGGGTCCCGCCTCTCTGCGTGATCCAGTACCTCCTGGCTCCATCGGCACGGAGCGGCAACTCCTGAAGGGTGAATTTCGACCACCGGCCGCTCCATGGCACGACTCCTCTCCGGGGGCCGGTCAGTCGATCGGATGCGGCACGGGGGTGCTGGCCGCGTGCCGCCGGGCGACGGCCGCCACGTAGGACGCGTCGTCCCCGACGAACCCGAGCAGCGCCGAGCCGCGGGTGTGCTGCCAGGGCAGCCCGACGAAGGACAGCCCCGGGACGTCGGTGATCCCGCGCCGGTGCAAGACGCGACCGTCGACGACCACGCCGGGGACGTCGATCCACGAGTGGTCGGTCCGGTAGCCGGTGGCCCACACGACGACGCCGACGGCGAGCCGGCTGTCGTCGGCGAACCGGACGACGCGACCGGCGGTGGACACCACCCGCGGGCGCATCCGGACGCCGGCCTGCTCGAGGCGGCGGCGGTCGGTGCCGATGACGACGTCGTCACGGGCCTGCAGCCGGCGGCCCAGCCGGGAGGTGGCGCTCACCCGCATCAGGCGCGACCGGGTGAGCCACCAGAAGAGGTCGCGGCCGAGCACCCGCTGCGGCAGCAGGGGCAACTCGGTGCCGACGGCGAGGTCCACCTGCCGGGAGGCGGCCAGCTCCTGCGCGATCTGGAAACCGGAGTTGCCGCCGCCGACCACCAGCACGTCGCCGTCCGGCAGCGATGCCGGATCCCGGTAGGCCGCGCTGTGCAGCTGGTGCACGGAGCCCGCGAGGCCCGACGCCACCGCCGGCACGGCGGGCACCTGGAACGGCCCCGTCGCGACGACGACCTGCGGAGCGAGCAGCGTGCGGTCGGCGGTGCGGATCTCGAAGCCCCCGTCGTGCCGGCCGAGCCGGGTGACCCGGGCGCCCAGCTCGACGTCCAGGTCGTTGGTCTCGGCGTAGTCCCGCAGGTAGTCGGCGACGGCGTCCTTGCCGGGATAGGTGCCGGCCGGGGCGGGGAAGGGCGTGCCCGGCAGCGAGTCGTACTCGGCCGGCGTGAACAGGGTCAGCGACTCCCAGCGGCCCTGCCAGGAGTGCCCGATCCGGTCCCCCGCGTCGAGGACGAGCGGGCGGAGCCCCTGCTGCGTGAGGTGCCAGGCGGTGGCCAGTCCGGCCTGTCCGCCACCGATGACGACCACGTCGGCGATCATGACCGCGCCCCGACGGTGAAGTTGAACATCATGCCGCTGGCCATGTGCTCGGGGATGTGGCAGTGCGCCATCCAGAGCCCGGGGTTGGTGGCGTGGAACAGGATGTCGACCGTCTGGCCGGTGCGCAGCAGCACCGT
>DATHAK010000070.1:0-2072 GCA_035296685.1 Blastococcus sp. | reverse complement strand
GACGACCGCGTGAACAGCCCCGCCTCCGCCAGGTTGGAGGTGAGCGGACCGCGCCCGGCGGCCTTCCACATCGCCAGGTTCAGCGGCGTCTCCGCCAGCCGCAGCGACTTCCCCGAGCGCACGTTCCACACGACCGGCACGAGCGGGTGGTCCTGCAGCCCGGCGCCCACGCCGGGCAGGTCGTGGACGACGTCGACGCCGACCTCGCGCAGGTGGTCGGCCGGGCCGATGCCCGACAGCATCAGCAGCTGCGGCGAGTTGATCGCGCCGCCGGAGAGCACGACCTCCCGCTCGGCCCGCGCGGTGTGCACCCGGCCACCGGAGCGGTACTCGACGCCGGTCGCCCGGCCGCCGGACACCAGCACGCGGGTGGTCAGCGCACCGGGGCGGACCGTCAGGTTGGGACGGCGCTCCGCGGGGTGCAGGTAGGCGGCCGCCGACGACCACCGCCGGCCCCGCCGCTGGGTCACCTGGTACTGGCCCACGCCCTCCTGGGTGGGGCCGTTGAAGTCGTCGTTGCGCGGGAAGCCGGCGGCGACCGCCGCCTGGACGACCGCGCGGGTCCAGGGGTGCGGCGAGCGCAGGTCCTCCACCCGGAGCGGCCCGCCGACGCCGTGGAAGCGGTCGGCGCCGCGGGCGTTGTCCTCCATCCGCCGGAACAGCGGCAGCACGTGGTCGTAGGACCAGGTGGGGTCGCCGGTGAGCTCCGCCCACTCGTCGTAGTCGGCGGCGGCGCCCCGCATGTAGATCATCGCGTTCATCGACGAGGAGCCGCCGAGCATCTTGCCGCGCGGCCAGAACAGCCGCCGGCCGCCGAGGGCCGGCTGCGGCTCGGTCGTGTAGTTCCAGTCCAGCCGGGTGCGCCAGGTCTTGTAGCAGCCGGCGGGAATCTGCACCTCGAGCACGTCGTCGGAGCCGCCGGCCTCCAGCAGCAGCACCCGCAGCGACGGGTCCTCCGACAGCCGGCCGGCCAGCGCGCAGCCGGCCGAGCCCGCCCCGACGACGACGACGTCGTAGGTGTCCTCGGTGGCCGCCGACGAGGGAGCAGCCGTCACCGGTGCCGCCCGTGGATGATGCCCATCACGCGGGCGAGGCCGTCCATCGCCGACGTGGGCCGGCCGAAGCTGCTCAGGTTCACCGGCAGCGGGAACCGCTGGCGGGTGATCGCCTTGGTGCGGGTGAACTCCTTGAGCCCGTCCTCGCCGTGGATCCGGCCGAAGCCGCTGTCCCCGACGCCGCCGAAGGGCAGCGCGGGCACCGAGGCGAACGTCAGCACCGAGTTGACCGACGTCATGCCGCTGCGCATCCGGCGGGCCAGCTCGAGCCCGCGGGCCTTCGACCTGGCGAACACCGAACCGGCCAGCCCGTAGGTGGTGGCGTTCGCCTTCTCCAGGGCCTCCTCGGCGTCGCGGACCTTCGTGATGGTCAGGGTCGGCCCGAACGTCTCCTCGCGGATCGCGGCGGAGTCCTCGGGCACGTCGAGCAGCACCGTCGGCACGAGGAAGTTCTCGTTGGGGAACAGGCTCGGGTCGGCGTCCCCGCGCACCGCACGGCCGCCCGCGCTCTCGGCGTCCTCGACGTGCCGGCGCACGATGCCGCCCTGCGACGCCATCGTCATCGGCCCGTAGGTGGCCTCGTCGTCCGAGCCCGGCCGCAGCGTGCGCAGCTGCTCGGTCACCTCGGCGACGAACCGGTCGTAGACGGCGCTCGTGGCGTAGACGCGCTCGATGCCGATGCAGGTCTGCCCGGCGTTGCTCATCGCGCCCCACACGGCGGCGTCGGCGGCGGCCACGACATCGGCGTCGTCGTCGACGATCATCGCGTCCTTGCCGCCGAGCTCCATGAGCACCGGGACGAGGTTCTCCGCGCACGCGGCCATGACCTTCTTGCCGGTCGGGGCCGAGCCGGTGAAGGCGAGCTTGTTCACGCCGGCGCGGCAGAGCGCGGCGCCGGTGTCACCGAAGCCGGTGACGACCTGGAAGGCGTCCTCGCAGTCGGGGACGGCGGCTCGCCACGCGGCGGCCAGCCAGGCGCCGATCGCCGGGGTGTACTCCGAGGGCTTGAAGACGACG
>DATHAK010000069.1:0-23551 GCA_035296685.1 Blastococcus sp. | reverse complement strand
GGTGCCGCCTCGCCGGACGCGACGTACGTCTGGTCGTAGTACGTCATCAGCAGGTCGTGCGCGGCGGCCAGGTTCGGCGCCCAGTACTGCGCCTGCCCGTTCGGGCCCATGATCCGGTCGTAGCCGCCGATGCCGAAGTTGTCTTCGGCCGACACGCCGCCCGAGTAGTCGAGCGACTGCTTGCCGGTGAGCACCATCGCCGAGTCCGGCGTCATCACCAGGATGCCCCGGGTGTGCATGAGCATCGTCGCCTCGGCGTTCCAGTACGGCTGGGCGCCGACGTTGATGCCCGCGACGACGACGTTGATCTCCCCGCCGCCCTGAGTGAAGTCGATGATCCGGCGCAGCGCCCGCGCCACCCAGTCCATGTTCTCGGTGCCGCTGGACATGGAGATGGTGGCGCCGGAGGAGAGCGCGAACCACTCCACCGGCAGGCCGCGCTCCTCGGCCAGGTCGAGCGCGGCGATCACCCGGGCGCACTCCGCCTCGGCGACGGTGCCCAGCGCCTTGGTCGGGTCGCCGAACAGCGCCACCCGCGTCATGCCCTCCGGGTACCGGCGGGTGGGCGTGCTGACCACGCCGGCGACGATGCCGGCCTTGTTCTGCCCCGGCGGGCGCTCCACCGGCACCAGCCGGCCCGCCTCGTCCAGGTCGTGCTCGACGAACGAGCCGCGGGACCCGGCGAGCAGCGGCGCCAGCTCGTACGGGTAGACCGCCCCGCGGGCCCGCGAGCTCAGGACCTTCTCCGTGTACTCGTCCAGCGGGCGCATGGGCTCGGTCGGCCGCTCGGTGAGCTCCATGCGGACGCCGGTGCCGGGCCGGTAGGAGAAGCGCAGGGCCACGTCCTGCGGCGGTCCGCCGTCCTCGGGCTGCAGACGGGCCAGCAGCATGATCTGGTCCAGCCCGGCCCCGAGCGTCATCGGGGCGAGCGTCCGGGCGATGCCGGCCAGCTCGTCCAGCGGCATCTCGATGGACGGCCAGGCGTACAGGAAGATCCGGTTGTGCTCCAGCGGGCGGCGTGACCGCCGCTGCGACTGCGCCCGCCGGATGCCGTCCAGGCAGGCGGTGAGCTGCCGCTCGACCGTGGGGAAGCCGAGGATCTCGCCGTTCGGGCCCAGCAGGGCCGTCGCGTCGCGGACCTCCGCCATGGCGACCAGCCGCTCGTCGTTCGCGTTGCCCTTCGCGAAGACGTGCAGCAGGTAGATGTCCTCGGCCGAGGGCAGCCGCTCGCCGTCGAAGTGCTTGAGCCGCCACAGGTTCAGCCGCTGCGCGGTCAGCGGGTGCAGGCCGCGGATGATGCGGTCCTCGGCCGGCCCCTCAGGCCCGGGGCGGAAGGTGACCGTGTCGACGCCGCCGTCCGGCGTGCTGACGGTCACCGTCACCCGGCGCGCGGTGTCGGCGGGCGACAGCCCGGCGAGCAGGTCGTGCAGCAGCCCGGCCATCGCGTCGCCGTCGGTGGGCCGGTCCGGCCAGGAGACGTAGAGGTCGATCAGCAACGTCTTCGTCGGATCGGGCACGTCCGCCACCTCGTCGCGCAGCGCGGCCATCGCCGAGGGCAGCTCGTCGATGCCGACCATGAGCGCGGCCAGGCGCAGCGGCAGCCCGTTGAGCTCGTAGTCGGCCCGGAGGCACGTGTGGCCGTCCAGCAATGTCGACCGCACGTTCTGCAGGCTGCGGCTGCGGTAGTAGCGCCGGGTGAGGATCTCGACGATCGGGTCGGGCCGGCTCGTCGGCCGGTGGAACCGCTGGGCGAGCAGCCGGATCAGGGGCTCGGGGCTGGCGACCAGCGCCTCGATGCGGGCCATGCCCGCGCTGTCGGCCTGGGCGTCGGCGGCGTCCAGTTCGGCCAGCAGCCGGCCGGCCTCCTCGAGCACCTCCTGCCGGGCCGCGACCACCACCGGCTCCTCGAAGTAGCGGTACCGGACGGCACGCGCCAGGTCGCCGACGGCCGGGTAGCGCAGCTGCGTCGCGACGACCAGCCGGTCGAGGAGGTCGGCGACCTCGGCCCGGGAGGCGGTCGGTGCGGGGACCGTGGTCAGCCAGCGGTCCAGCAGCGCGAGGACGGCGGGCAGCTGGTCGTTGATCCGCTGCTGGGCCAGGAAGATGCGGTGCACCGCCTCCTCCAGCGCCGGCCCGGGCTCCAGGTCGGTGACGCCGTACTGCAGCAGCGCCCGCGCGAGCCGGGCCCGGAAGTTCTCGGGCAGGGCCTCCCGCTCGACGTCGAGCGAGTGCAGGTAGGAATGGAAGTACTCGCGCGGGCTGTGCACCTGCTGGTCCTGCTCCTCCTCGCTGCCGGAGGGCCGGTTGCGGGAGAGCTCGCTCAGGTCGGCGAAGGTGGTGAGGACGGTCAGCTCCCCGCGGAGCAGCTCGCGGTCGTCGACGGGCAGCTCGTCCATGGCGGTCTGGTACTCGGCGACCAGTTCCTGGGCGTACCGGCCACTGACGTCGTACCCGGTGATCAGCGCCTGCAGGGCGGCCAGCAGCGACAGCGCGCGGTCGCGGTGGTCGCTCGCCCGCAGCCCGGGCTCGGGCAGCTGCACCCGGTCACCGGAGGCCTCCTCGACGTCGGCGCCGGCCCGTTCGAGGTTCAGCAGCGCGGCGCCGCCGTCGACCTGCGAGTTGGCGGCAGCGAGGACCTCCCGGACCCGTCCGGCGAACGGCGCGCGGACCGCGGTCTCCATCTTCATGCTCTCCAGGACGGCGACCGTCTGGCCGGCCTCGACGTCCTGGCCGACCTCGACCCGGATGGCGACGACCACCGACGGCGCCGGCGCGCGCACCACTCCCCCGGCGTCGCGGGTGACGCGGTGGGTGACGCCGTCGACCTCGACGAGGTGCGACCCGACGGCCTCGACGGCCACGACCGAGAACCGCTCGCCCGCGATGACCAGCCGGCTCTCCAGCGGGCTGAGCCGGTCGACGTCCACGTCGGCGTACCGGCCGTCGAGCTCGACGCGGTAGCGGTCGCGACCGATCTTGGTCACCGTGAGCCGGTAGACCTGGCCCCGGTAGCCCAGTTCCAGGGTGTGGCCCACCTCGTGGCGGGCCCGCGGGCGACCGCCGCGCGCCGAGGCGAGGAAGGCGGCCCGCTCCAGCGCCTCCTCGGCGTCGGAGGCGTCGATCGCCACCTGCACCAGCGCGGCGTAGGCCGACGGCGCCGCGTCCGCGCCGCCCGTCGTGCCGGCGCGGTCCAGCCAGCCGGTGTCGGCTGTGCCGGCGACCACCTCCGGGCGGTCGAGCAGGTCGAGCAGGAACGACTTGGTCGTCGTTCCGCCGCGCAGGACGACGGTGGTGTCGCGCAGCGCGCAGCGCAGCCGGGCCAGGGCCTCCGGCCGGTCGCGGCCCCAGGCGATGACCTTGGCGACCATGGAGTCGTAGGCGGGCGGGATGACGTCGCCGACGCTCATCCCCGTGTCGACGCGGACGCCCGGGCCGGTCGGCAGTCGCAGCAGCTCCACCTGGCCGGGCGCGGGCGCGAAGCCCTGCTCGGCGTCCTCGGCGTTGAGCCGCGCCTCGACGGCGTGCCCGAACTCGGCCGGCGGCTGGCCGTCGAGCACCCCGCCGGCCGCCACGTGCAGCTGCAGCTTCACGATGTCGAGGCCGGTCGTCTCCTCGGTCACGGGGTGCTCGACCTGGAGCCGGGTGTTGACCTCGAGGAAGGTGAACAGCTTCTCCTCGGGCTGGTAGAGGAACTCGACGGTGCCGGCGCCGACGTAGCCCGCGGCCCGGACCAGCGCCATCGACGACTCGCGCAGCGACCGGGACTGTTCCGGGGTAAGGGCGGGTGAGCTCGACTCCTCCAGCACCTTCTGGTTGCGCCGCTGCACCGAGCAGTCCCGCACCCCCGGCGCCCAGACGTTCCCGTGCTGGTCGGCGATGACCTGCACCTCGACGTGCCGGCCGCCCTCGACCAGCCGCTCCATGAAGATCGTGGGGTCACCGAACGTGCGCTCGGCCTCGGCCTGGGTGCGGGTGAGCGCCTCCTCCAGCTCGGACTCCCCGCGGACGATCCGGATCCCGCGCCCGCCGCCCCCGCTGCGGGACTTCACGATCAGCGGGTAGCCGATCGCGGCGGCGTGCCGGCGGCCGTCCTCGACGCCCTGCACCGGGCCGCCGCTCCACGGCGCGACGGGCACCCCGGTCTGCTCGGCGAGCACCTTGGCCTCGATCTTGGCGCCGAGCAGCCGCATGGCCTCCGGCGGCGGGCCGACGAACGTCACCCCGAGTGACGCGCAGAGCTCGGCGAACGCCGGGTCCTCCGCGACGAAGCCCCAGCCCACCCAGGCCGCGTCGGCGCGGCTCTCGCGCAGCGCCCGGCCCAGCTCCGCGTGGTCGAGGTAGGGGTTGCCCCCACCGGTCTCGCGGAGGACGACGGCCTCGTCGGCGGCGCGGACGAAGGTGGCCCGCCGCTCCGACTCAGTGTGCAGCGCGACGACCCGGATCCCCGAGGCGTGCTCGGCGTTCAGTTCGCGCACAGCGCGGATGAGCCGCATGGCCGGCTCACCCCGGTTGACGACCGCGATCCGGCTGAACACCGTGCACCTTCTCTCTGACGCGGCCCGCGCCGACGTCGTCGCCCCCGGGCCGGGCCGCTGCCGTTCCTGGCAGGTCACCAGCGGACATCGCCCCGCCGCAGCATCGTGTCAGGTGCCTGCGACCGTCAAACGCTGGCCCGGACGAGCCTCGACAAGGCCCGGATGGTTCCGCATGCCTCAGATGCGGTAGAACGGGTAGCGGAGAACGAGCGGAACGTGACCGCTGCCAGCGGGGGGACACAGCGACTGGCGAGGAGACCACGTGCTTTCCGACAGATCACGACCCGTCATCGAGGCGACCCTGCCGGTCGTCGCCGAGAACATCGAAGAAATCGCGGCCCGCTTCTACGACCACCTGTTCGGGGCCCACCCCGAGCTGTTCGACGGCGTCTTCAACCGCGGCAACCAGAAGGAGCGGACCCAGCAGATGGCGCTGGCCGGCTCCGTGGCCGTCTTCGCCAGCTCCCTGGTGAAGGTCCCCGAACAGCTGCCCGACCAGCTGCTGTCGCGCATCGCGCACAAACACGCCTCGCTCGGCATCGCGCCCGAGCTCTACGACGTCGTCCACGACAACCTGTTCTGGGCGATCGTCGACGTCCTCGGCGACGCGGTGACGCCCGAGGTGGCCGCCGCGTGGGACGAGGTCTACTGGCTGATGGCCTACGCGCTGATCAACCAGGAGCGTGGCCTCTACAGCGCCCGCGGCGTCCGGCCCGACACGGTCTGGCGCGAGTGGGAGGTCGAGGAGCGGTACCAGGAGACCGACGACGTCGTGACGTTCCGGATGCGCCGCACCGACGACCGGCTCGTGCGCACGTCGCTGCCCGGCCAGTACGTCACCGTCCAGGTGCCGATGCCCGACGGCGTCCGGCAGCCCCGGCAGTACAGCCTCACCAAGGCCGACGACGGCGACCACCGCCAGTTCTCGGTGAAGCGGGTCCGCGGCGGGGACAAGCCCGACGGCGAGGTGTCGAACTTCCTGTGCGACCACGTGCACGTGGGCGACCGGCTCACCATGTCGCTGCCATTCGGCGACGTCGTCCTCGACGACTCCCGCCCCGTGGTGTTCGCCAGCGCCGGCATCGGGATCACGCCGATGGCCGGCATGCTCTCCCACCTGATGGCCGCCCGGTCGCACCTGCCGATCATGCTGCTGCACGCCGACGCCGACGAGGACTCGTTCGCGCTGCGCCGGCAGGTCCTCGCCGATGTCCGCGCCCTGCCGGGTGCCACTGCGCACGTCTGGTACGAGCCCGGGGCCAACACGACACTGCCCGTGGACGTCCACGCCGGGATCATGAACCTCGACGACGTGCAGCTGCCCGAGGGCGCCGCGTACTACCTGTGCGGCCCACTGCCGTTCATGCAGGGGATCCGCAGCGCCCTCATCCAGCGAGGGGTTCCTGCGCGGGACATCCAGTACGAGGTCTTCGGGCCCGATCTCTGGCAGGCCGACTTCGAGACCGAGGACACGCCCGGTGTCGGGCACCACGTGCTGTCCTCGGTCGGCTGAGCGCCCTCCCCACCCGTCGACCGTGCCGGTGCGCCGTCGCGCGCCGGACGCCCACCCCTGAGGAGACGCACGTGGACATCCCCGCGATGCGGGCCAACTTCGCGAAAGCAGCAGCCAACGGGGACGAGGTGCCCCTGTACTTCTACTCGCACCTGTTCCTGAGCCACCCGGAGACGCGGCAGATGTTCCCCGTCTCGATGGCCCACCAGCGCGACCGGCTGTTCTCCGCCCTCGGCGACGTCGTCGCCCGGGTGGACGACCTCGACGCGCTGGTGCCGATCCTCCAGCAGCTCGGGCGCGACCACCGCAAGTTCGGGACCGTCGCGGCGCACTACCCGGCTGTGGGCGCCAGCCTGCTGGCCACCCTGGAGCACTTCGACCCCGACTGGACCCCCGAGCTCGCCAAGGACTGGACGGAGGCCTACACCCTCGTCGCCGAGGTGATGATCGCGGCGGCCGAGGAGGCGGTGGAGGAGCCGGCCTGGTGGGAGGCCGACGTGGTCGGGCACGAGCGGCGCACCATCGACGTCGCGGTGCTGCGCGTGCGGCCGCGCGCCCGGTACGACTACCGCGCCGGTCAGTCGCTGTCTCTGGAGACCGACGTCCGGCCCCGGCTGTGGCGGTACTACTCCCCCGCGAACGCCCCCCGCCCGGACGGCCTGCTGGAGCTGCACGTCAAGGCGCGCGACGGCGGGCCGGTGAGCTCGGCCCTGGTGCGCCGGGTGGGCGAAGGCGACGTGCTCCGCCTGGGCCCGCCGATGGGCCACCTGGCGCTGGACCCCGAGTCCGACCGGGACCTGCTGCTGGTGGCCGGCGGCATGGGCCTCGCGCCGATGAAGGCGCTGGTCGACCAGGTCGCGCGGCACGGTCCGGCCCGCCGGGTCGACCTGTTCGTCGGGTTCCGCACCGAGGCCGACGTCTACGACGCCGCCGACCTGCGTGCGCTCGAGCGGGACAATCCGTGGCTGTCGGTCACGTTCGCCGTCTCCCACGACAAGATCTCCACCCTCGAGCAGGGCGACATCGGGGACGTCGTGCTGCGGCACGGCCCGTGGCTGAGCCGGGAGGTCTGCATCGCGGGCCCGGCGCCGATGGTGGACGACACGGTGGGGCGGCTGCTGCAGCACGGCGTGCCCGAGCATCGACTGCACAGCGAGGTCTTCGCCCCCAGCCGGATGGGGCCCAGTGTTGACGGAGAGGTGACCGAATGACTACCGCAGAGAACGGCGTCGTCCAGAACCAGGCGGGCCCGGACCAGGCCGTCGCTGGCCAGACGGGGCAGCGCCCGGTCCAGCCCGAACGGCGGCTCTCCCCGGCCGACCTGCACAACGTCCGGTTCAACCGCGGCTCGATGATGCGGCCCGGCTACGTCGACAGCGAGGTGGACCGGGTGATGAGCCGGGTCGCCGAGGAGGTAGGCCGGCTCATCGCGGAGAAGGCCGAGCTGCGCGATCAGGTCCGCGCCCTACAGATGCAGGTCGAGGGCCACCAGGCGCAGGAGGCGCCGAGCGACCAGGCGGTGCGCATCCTCTCCAGCGCCCAGCTGACCGCCGACAACTACGTCGCCGAGGCGGAGGAGTTCAGCCGCCAGGTGACCGCCGAGGCGCGGGCCCAGTACGAGGAGGTCACCCGGGAGGCCCGCGAGACCGCCGGCGCGATCCTCCAGGCCGCCCACGACGCCGCGGCCAAGCTCGGGCCGGTCGCCGTCGACGGCAACCAGCACACCGCCGAGGAGCTGCAGGAGCAGGTCGCCTACCTCAAGGCGTTCAGCCAGGCCGTCCGCGTCCAGCTGCGGTCCTACCTCGAGGCGCTGCTCAGCGACGTCGAGTCCGAGTGGGGCCGGGCGGATCCGGCCGCCCTGCCCCAGCAGGCCCGCCCGCCCGCGCAGCGCTCCGGGCGCGACGACCGCAGCACCACGACGTTCGAGGGCAACACGGTGGCCGAGGCGCCGGCCCAGCACGCCGACGAGGACGTCGTCCAGGTCGTCGCCGTCCGCGAGTGAGCCTCAGCCGGGGCGGGCGCCGGTCCGCCCCGGCGGGGGTTCTGCCAGGATCCGGCTGACGCGCGCGGACGAGAGGCGGGACGCATGGACGCGATGTTCGGTCCGGAGACCACTGAGGCGATCACGCGGGCGCGACAGCACTCGGTCGGCGACCTGCTGCACCGGACCGCGCGCCGGTACCCCGACAAGCTGGCCGTCGTCGCCGGCGACCGCCGGTTCACCTACCGCGAGTTCGACGTCGCCGTGAACCGCGCCGCTCATGCCCTCACCGAGCGCGGCATGGCGAAGGGCGACCGGCTCGCGCTGCTGTCGCACAACTCGTGGCAGTACGCCGTCCTCGCCTTCGCCACCGCCAAGCTCGGGGTGGTGCTGGTGCCCGTCAACTTCATGCTGGGCCCCGACGAGATCGCCTTCATCCTGCGGCACTCGGGCGCCTCCGGAATGGTCGCCGAGGACGCGCTCGCGCCGACCGCGGAGAAGGCGCTGAGCACCGCCGGTGTGACCGGCGGGGTGCGCGGCTGGATCCCGCTGTCCGGCGAGGCTGCGGGCGACGGCTGGGAGGACGTCGACGCCTGGTGGACCGCCGGCCCGGAGACGCCGCCGGAGGTGCCGGTCGGCGACGACGACCCACTGCGGCTCATGTACACGTCGGGTACCGAGTCGCGGCCCAAGGGCGTGATGCTGTCGAGCCGGTCGCTGATCGCGCAGTACGTGAGCTGCGCGATCGACGGCGGCATGGACGCCGACGACGTCGAGCTGCACTCGCTGCCGATGTACCACTGCGCGCAGCTGGACTGCTTCTTCTCCGTCGACGTGTACCTGGGTGCGACGAGCGTCATCCTGCCGGGCCCGGACCCCGCCGCCCTGCTCGCCACGATCGCCCGGGAACGGGTCACCAAGCTGTTCTGCCCGCCCACGGTGTGGATCTCGCTGCTCCGGCACCCCGACTTCGACACCACCGACCTGTCGAGCCTGCGCAAGGGCTACTACGGCGCCTCCCCCATGCCGGTGGAGGTGCTGCGCGAGCTGCAGCGGCGCCTGCCGGACGTGCAGCTGTGGAACTTCTACGGCCAGACCGAGATGGCCCCGCTGGCCACGATCCTGCGCCCGCACGAGCAGCTGCCCAGGGCCGGTTCGGCCGGCCGCGCCTCGCTCAACGTCGAGACGATGCTCGTCGACGACGACGGCAACCCGGTGGCCCCTGGCGAGGTGGGCGAGATCGTGCACCGCAGCCCGCACGCCGCCCTGGGCTACTACGAGGACGAGGAGAAGACCGCCGAGGCCTTCAAGGGCGGGTGGTTCCACTCCGGTGACCTCGGGGTCATGACCGAGGACGGCTACCTCTCGGTGGTCGACCGCAAGAAGGACATGATCAAGACCGGCGGGGAGAACGTCGCCAGCCGCGAGATCGAGGAGGCGATCTACGAGCTCGACGGCGTCGCGGAGGTCGCCGTCTTCGGCATCAGCCACCCACTCTGGATCGAGGCCGTCACCGCGGTGGTCGTCCCGAAGCCCGGCGCCTCGATCACCCCTGAGGACGTCGAGGCGCACGCCCGGGCCCGGCTGGCGGGCTTCAAGCGGCCCAAGTACGTCGTCCTCGCCGACGCGCTGCCCAAGAACCCGAGCGGGAAGATCCTCAAGCGGGAGCTGCGCGACCGGCACGCCGATCTGGCGCGCTGAGCCGCGTGCCGGTCGCGGATGTGCGGAGATCCACCGCCGGCTGCTCCTGACGGGTGGATCTCCGCACAGTCGCGGGGAAGGCGTCCAGGCTGCGGTGAGTACGGCTGATGAGGGTGACCCTGTCCTGCTCGACGTCTGGGTTCCGCGCCGCCGTGCAACCGCGAGGGCGGCTCACACGGTTGGCGGGCGCGCATCGCGCACGCTGCGACGGGTCACACCCATCGACCGCTGCAACTGCTCCTCTGGCACCAACCACTCCAGGGTCGCCCGGGCGGTCGTGAGCACGATGCGGCACGGCTGGGGGCCCATCGCCCGGGGACTGCGTCGGGGGATGTCCCCGGGTGGCTGCAGCGCCGCCGAGCAGACGGGGATGGTCAACCGCGGCCGCCACGAGTAGTCCGGCTCGAACACGAGGGCACCTGGTGGGACGCGGGCTGCTCCGCGTATCCACCGCCGACTCAGCCCGGGGTAGGCGCCGTCGACGACCCGGAGGGCGCAGGGGATCTTGGTCGCCCGCGCCCGCTGCCGAGTGCGCCGCTCGTCCCGCCAATCGCGCACCCCGTCGACGACGCCGCTGGGGTCGAGCAGGAGCTCGGCGAGGAAGCTCAACACGCCAGGAGTATGCGGCCCTCGGCGGCCCGCGTAATCGAACCCTCGCTCGACGCAAGCGTCCCGCTCACCGACACCGCTCGGGCGCGCCTGTCAGCCGTTCGCGAGCACCGCCCGTAGATGTGATGCCGACCGGCGGCAGGAGCACGCTCCGTCAGCGTTTCTCAGCCTCATGAGCCGTACTCAGGCTGAGGTGACCCGGGGGGCGACGTCGGTGCCCAGCAGCTCGATCCCCCGCAGCAGGTCGGCGTGGGCCAGCCGCGGGTTGGTCATCTGCAGCGAGACCCGGTCCACGCCGCCCAGCTGACCCGAGATCCGCACGAGCTTCTCGGCCACCGCCTCCGGGTCGCCCATGAAGAAGGCGCCGTTCGGTCCGCTGGTCGCGTCGAACTGGGCCCGCGTCGGCGGCGCGAACCCGCGCTCCCGGGACACCCGCTCGAACATCTGGTGCCAGCCGGGGTAGACGGTGTCGGCCGCCGCCCGGGTGCTCTCCGCGACGAACCCGAACACGTGCAGACCGACCTGCAGCCGCTCCGGCGGGTGCCCGGCCTGCGCGCCGGCCCGGCGGTAGAGGTCGATCAGCGGCCCGAACTGGCGCGGCTCCCCGCCGATGATCGCCACCATCAGCGGCAGGCCCAGCAGTCCGGCGCGGACGAAGGACTCCGGCGTCCCGCCGACCCCGACCCAGATCGGCAGCGGGTCCTGCAGGGGGCGGGGGTACACGCCCTGGCCGGTCAGGGGCGGCCGGTGGCGGCCCGACCAGGTGACGTGCTCGGACTCCCGGATGCGCAGCAGCAGGTCGAGCTTCTCCTCGAACAGCTCGTCGTAGTCGGCCAGCGAGAGCCCGAACAGCGGGAACGCCTCGGTGAACGAGCCGCGCCCGACCACCAGGTCGATGCGCCCCTTGGAGATCAGGTCGAGGGTGGCGAACTGCTGGAACACCCGTACCGGATCGGCGGCGCTGAGCACCGCCACGGCGCTCCCCAGCCGGATCCGCGAGGTGCGGGCCGCCGCGGCCGCCAGGATCACCGGCGGCGCCGAGTCGAAGTACTCGGGACGGTGGTGCTCACCGATGCCGAAGGAGTACAGCCCCACCCGGTCGGCGAGGGCGATCTCCTCGAGCACGTGCTCCATCCGCTCCTCGGGGCCGATGACGCGCTCCGTCGTCGGGTCGGTCACCGCCGAGACGAAACTGTCCACGCCGAGGTGCACGGCCGACCTCCCGGAGAATGCGGTTCAACGCTCAACGAGCAGTCAACCAGCCGCGTCGCTCGCGGGGTCAGGCGGGCACGACCTCGTAGGTGTGCCCCGCGGCGCGCAGCCGCTCGACCAGGACGTCGCCCATCGCCGTCGCCGGCGTCAGCGAGCCCGCCCGGTCGGGCAGCCGTTCGCCGTCGAGGGCGAGGGCCAGCGCCGCCTCCCCGAGCATGACCGAGGTGGCGGCGTAGCCCGGGTCGCCGGGACCGGCGGCGGTCGCGCGGTAGCGGCGTCCGCTCTCGGTGCCGGCGGTGACGACCATGCGGAAGAAGCCCTTCGCGCGGGTCTCCTCGTCGGGACCGGTGCCCGGCGCCGGGAGCACCCGGTCGACCAGGGCACGGGTCGGCGCGAAGGACATGGCGGCGAGGGCCCCGGCGAGGCCGGCGGTGAACCCCGCGGCCATCACGGCGCCCAGCGGGCCACGGCCGGTGCTCATGACCTCGCCGTAGCTCAACGAACGCCCGTACGCCCAGTCCTGCAGGGCGTTGCTGCGCCGCACGATGCGGGTGTTGAACGGCGCCATGACGAACGGCGCCGTCCAGCGGCCGTCAGGCGTGCGCGCCGGCAGGCCGGCGTCGCGGGGCTGCCGGG
This sequence comes from Blastococcus sp., assembly GCA_035296685.1. Taxonomy (GTDB): domain Bacteria; phylum Actinomycetota; class Actinomycetes; order Mycobacteriales; family Geodermatophilaceae; genus Blastococcus_B. The sequence goes on along the minus strand of DATHAK010000069.1, from coordinate 11,364 downwards.
TGTCGGGCTCGGCGTCCCGGTCGGGGCTGAGCGCATAGGGGTCGCCGAGCAGCCGCCGCTTGCCCGGGTCCTGCTCCAGGGCCTCGTTCTGGGCGCGCTGGGAGTCGATCGTGCCGCCGCTGAACCCGCCGCGGACGGTCGCCACGAGGCGGACGTCGGTCAGGCCGCCGGAGCCGTCCGCCGCGGCCCGCTGCGCCAGCAGGAATGTGGCGAGATCCGACGGGATCGAGTCGTAGCCGCAGGCGTGGACGATGCGGGCGCCGGTCTCCCGGGCGAGAGCGTCGCACCGGTCGATGGCCTCGCGGACGAACAGCACCTCCCCGGTCAGGTCGGCGTAGGAGGTGCCGGCCCGGGCGCACGCCTCGACGACCGGCATCCCGTACCGCGCGTACGGCCCGACCGTGGTGGCGAGGACGGCGGTGCGCTGCGCCAGGACGTCGAGGGACGCGGGGTCCGATGCGTCGGCCTCGAGCACCGGCCAGTCCCGGGCCGCCGCCGGGAGCCCCGCCCGCACCTCCTCGCAGCGCGCCCGGGAGCGGCCGGCCAGGGCGATCCGGGCACCGGCCGGGGCGTGCTCGGCGAGGTAGCCGGCGACCAGCCGGCCCACGAATCCGCTCGCTCCGTAGACGACGATGTCATGGGCCCGCTCGGTGTTCGGCATCCGGCCATCCTGGCCCGGGCCCCCGTCGGTGGCCCGCCCGGGGGCCGGGATCAGCCCAGCTCGAGCACCTTCATCGCCTGGGCGGCCATCTGCTGCTCGCCCAGGGCGTTGGGGTGGACGATCACCGGGTTGGTGCCCTGCAGGACCGGCTCGATCCACCGGACGCCGAGCGGCTGGCAGGCGTCGTGGCCCTCCGAGACCCGGTTCAGGTTCACGTAGGTCACCCCGGTCGCCCCGGCGGCGCGCTTGACGGCGTCGTTCAGCGTGGCCTGGATGCCGCGCACGTAGGCGACGTCCCCCTCGGCGACGGGCATGCGGTCGAAGCAGCCGGGCCCGGTCCTCGGCATGATCCACGGGTAGCCCAGGATGGCGACCTCGGCGTCCGGCGCGGCGGCCCGGACGGCCTGCAGCGCGTTCACGAGGGACGGGTACGTCGTGCTGCGGATCGTGTCCTCGAACGAGCTGCCGTACCGGTCCCTGCACGGGCCGCCCTGGCCGGCGGTCGAGAGCCCGGCCTGCCCGCACGCGACCAGCGAGTCGATGAAGACGCCGCTGTCGTTGCCTCCGATGGTCATCGTGATCAGCTCGGTGTCCGGGGCGACCGCGTCCAGCTGGGGCGGGACGCCGTCGTACTGCGGCTCGAAGTAGTCGGTGGTGTCCGCGCCGCCGCAGGTCACGTCGGTGAGCGCGGAGCCGGTCGCGGCGGCGATCACGTGCGGGTAGTTGCTGGTCGACCGCAGGCACTCCGGCGGCGCCGTGGGGTCGGGCGGGAGCACGCCGGACGCGGCGCTGTAGGAGTCACCCAGCGCCACGTACCGGAGCGGCGCCGACGCCTGGGACGACGGGGCCCCGAGGAGCACGAACACGACGGCGGACAGGACACACGCGGCGAGACGTCGCACGGGCTTCTCCAGAGGAGCCGGGGTCAGGTGCCATGACAACGCGCGACAGCGGTAGGGGTTACGCCGGTTCTCGGACAACCGGTCGAGCGGGGCAGTTGACAGATGACAGTAGCGATATATCGTTACTGTCATTTAAATCGACCTGGAGGATCTCCATGCACCCCATGCACCCACACCCCGGCCATCCCTTCGGCCAGCGTCACCACCACCCCCGCGGGCCCCGGCCCGGGCCGTTCGACGGGCCGCCGATGCGGCACGGCCGCGGCGGCCGCGGCGGCCGCGTGCCGCGCGGCGACGTCCGCACCGCCGTGCTGATGCTGCTGTCCGAGCAGCCGATGCACGGCTACCAGCTCATGCAGGCCATCGCCGAGCGCAGCGGCGGCCGCTGGACCCCCAGCCCGGGCGCGATCTATCCGACGATCAGCCAGCTCGAGGACGAGGGTCTCGTCAGCGTCACCGCGGACGCCGGCCGCAAGCTCGTCGCCCTCACCGACGCCGGGCGCGAGCACGTCGAGGCCGGCCGGGCCTCCTGGGCCGATCCCTTCGCCGGCCGCCCGGCCGCCGGACCGGGCACCGACCTGCGCGGACTGCTCGAGCAGCTGCACGCCGCCACCCGCCAGGTCGCGCGCACCGGCAGCGACGCGCAGCTCGAGGCCGCGGCGGCGATCCTCGGCGAGGCCCGCCGGTCGCTCTACCTGCTGCTCGCCGACGGACCGGGCACCCCCGAGACCTGAGCCGCCTCAGGCTCCCGGGAGGTCCCGGCCCATCGCGTAGAACTCGGCGTTCGGCACGAGCGCGGCGAAGTGGGCCAGCCGGTTGGACAGCGCGAAGAGCGCGGTAATCATCCCGACGTCCCAGACGTCGTCCTGGGTGAGGCCGTGGCCGGTGAGCAGCGCGAGGTCGTCCTCCGTGACCGCGGCAGGCTCGGCGGCCAGCCGCGTGGCCACCTCGAGGACGGCGTGCATGCGCGGCGACAGCGGCGCCTTCCGCCAGTCGACGGCGACCTGGTCGGCGATGTAGGGGTCCTTGGCCCGGATCCGGGCCACGGCACCGTGCGCCACCACGCAGTACAGGCAGTCGTTGCCGGCGCTGGTGGCCACCACGATGAGCTCGCGATCGGCCTTCGACAGCCCCGGCGTCTCCTTGTTCATGAGGGCGTCGTGCATCGCGAAGAAGGCGCGCGCCTCGTCGGGCCGCCAGGCCAGCGCCGCGAAGATGTTGGGCAGGAAGCCCGACCGTTCCTCCACGTCGTCGAAGCGCTCGGCGAGGTCGGCGGGCAGCTCCTCGCGGGCTGCGACGGGGAACCGGCTGATCGGTGGCTGCGTCATGGCCGCCACTCTTCCCGGAAGTCGCGGTGCGTGGCGTACGCCAGCGCGAGCAGGCCGAGGGTGAGCGCGGCCAGTTGGTGCTGGTCGTGCGGCGCCAGCGGGAAGTCGCTCATCCCGCGCGGCCGGGCCCCGAGGAACCTCGTCTCCGGACGCAGCTCGCGGCAGGACAGGACGATCCGCCGTTTCGCGGCGCACTCGGCACGGACGCGGGCCGGATCGAAGGGCGACGGATGGGAGTCGGCGGCCCGCGGTGCCGGCTCCGACGCCTGCTCCGCGGCCGCGGCGAGCCGCTCGTCCTCGGCGATCCGCGCCAGCAGGAACTCGTCCAGGCGCGGCCCGCTCCCCCAGGCAGCCTCCGGCCCCCACTCGACGTCCATACCGGTCATCCTCCCGCCGCGGCAGGGACGCAGCGATCCGGGACGCCGGACGCGCCGTCCACGACCATCCGCCCGCTGCCTCGCTGTGGTGGTGAGTGCCCCGGTACAGCGCGGCACTGTGCACGACGACGCGGTACCGGCCCCGCCGGGTCCCTTGGCCGGGTGACCGTCCGCCGCTGTCAGGTGATCAAGCGCGACCCGGCGACGGGCCGCGGCGTCCTGCAGTTCGGCACCGAGCTGGTCGTCGGCGGCGAGGGCTCCATCGCGGGGCTGCTCGGGGCGTCCCCCGGCGCCTCGACGGCCGTGTCGGCGATGGTCGACGTCCTCGAGCGGTGCTTCCCCGATCGGCTCCCGGCGTGGCGGCCGGCACTGCGGGAGGCCATCCCCTCCTACGGCCGCAGCCTGGCCGGCGCCCCGTCGCTGCTCGCGCAGGTGCGCGCCGAGACGATGCAGACCCTGGAGCTCAACGGCGGACGACGGTGTGCGCGGACGAGCAGTTCCACCGCCCGGAACTACCCATCCGCGCACACCGTCGGAGTCACCGGCCTGCCACGATGTCGCGGTGCTGCTCGCCGACGTCGTCGCCACCTCCGCCGCGGTCGCAGGCACGCGGTCCCGCACGGCCAAGGCGCAGGCGATCGCCGACCTGATCCGGCGCGCGGACACCGGCGAGCTGGAGCCGGTCACGGCCTGGGTCGCCGGTGAGACGCTGCAGGGCCGGCTCGGTGTCGGCTGGCGCACCCTGACGAGGTCCGCGCCCCCGGCGGCCGGGACGGCGTTCCTGACCGTCGCCGGCGTCGACGCGACCCTGACCGAGCTGGCCGCGACCGCGGGCAGCGGGTCCGCGGCCCGGCGGGAGTCGCTCGTCGCGCAGCTGATGACGGCCGCCACCGCCGACGAGCAGCGGTTCCTCGTCCGCCTACTGACCGGGGAGCTGCGCCAGGGCGCGCTCGAGGGCGTGGTTCTGGACGCGGTTGCGACGGCGGCCGGCGTCCCGGCCACCAGCCTCCGGCGGGCGTTCATGCTGTCCGGCCGGCTCCCGGAGACCGCCGCCCTCGCGCTGACCGGTGGCGTCGAGGCGCTGGACGCCGTGCGCCTGCAGGTCGGGCGCCCGGTGCGGCCGATGCTGGCCAGCCCCGGCTCCTCCCTCGACGCCGCGCTCGCCGACCTGGGCACCGACGTGACGGTGGAGTTCAAGCTCGACGGCGCCCGCATCCAGGTGCACCGGGACGGCGACGTCGTCCGCGTCTGGACCCGCACGCTGCGCGAGGTGACCGACGGGGTCCCCGAGCTCGTCGACCGCGTGCGGGCGCTGCCGTGCGAGACCGCCGTCCTCGACGGGGAGACCCTCGCCCTGGACGACGACGGCCGGCCGCGGGCGTTCCAGGACACGATGAGCCGGTTCGGCAGCGATGCCACCGACGAGCGGGTGCTGCTCAGCCCGTTCTTCTTCGACCTGCTGCACGTCGACGGCCGCGACCTGCTCGACGAGCCGCTGTCGGTGCGGCTGGACGCGCTCGCCCAGTTGCTCACCGATGACGCGCACGCGCCGCTGCGGATGCCCGGCGTCCGCGGCCCCGACCCGGAGCAGGCCGCCGGGGTGCTGGACGAGGCGCTCGGGGCCGGGCACGAGGGGGTCGTCGTCAAGGCCCTCGGCGCGCCCTACGCGGCCGGCCGCCGGGGGAAGTCCTGGCAGAAGGTCAAGCCGGTGCACACCCTCGACCTCGTCGTCCTCGGCGCGGAATGGGGCTACGGCCGCCGCACCGGGAAGCTGTCGAACATCCACCTGGGCGCCCGCGACCCCGACGGCGGCGAGCCGCTGATGGTCGGCAAGACCTTCAAGGGGATGACCGACGAGCTCCTCGACTGGCAGACCCGCACCTTCCCCGGGCTCGCTCGGGAGACTCCCGACTGGGGCGTCTCGCTGCGGCCCGAACTGGTCGTGGAGATCGCCCTGGACGGCGCCCAGCGCAGCCCGCGCTATCCCGGCGGCGTCGCGCTGCGGTTCGCGCGGGTGGTGCGCTACCGGCCGGACAAGACGCCGGCCGAGGCCGACACCATCGACGCCGTCCGCGCGATGCTGGCCGGCTGAGGTCGACCGGCTCGCGACGGCGAGGCCCCCGCGGAGGTCCTTCCCGTGCTTCGCTCGGGGCCCGCTCACCAGTGCCGGGAAGGAGCCGGGATGCCGGTCCAGCTCAACCACACGATCGTCGCCGCCAGTAACCGATGGGCGTCCGCGCGCTTCCTCGCCGACGTCCTCGGACTGCCCGAGCCCACCGCCTACGGCCCGTTCGCGGTCGTGGAGCTCGACAACGGGGTGTCGCTCGACTTCATCGACGACCCGGAGATCCACCAGCGGCACTACGCCTTCCTGGTCTCCGAGCCCGAGTTCGACGAGATCTTCGGGCGCATCCAGGGTCGCGGCCTGCCGTACTGGGCGGACCCGTTCGAGAAGCAGCCCGGAGAGATCAACACCAACGACGGCGGCCGGGGCGTCTACTGGAGCGACCCGGACGGCCACAAGCTGGAGATCATCACCGTGCCCTACGGCGGCGGATGAGCCGATGGCCGCCCCGGTCGCGCCCCCGATCCGGCTGACGCTCGCCGGAGCGCTGCTGGCCGGGGTCGCCGTCGCCGGGGCTCTCGGGGTGTACGCACGGGTGCACGACCCGGCCCAGCGGCCGCTGTTCCTGGTCGGCTTCTCGGGCATGCTCCAGCTCAAGACCTGGCTGGCGACGGCGGCCCTCCTGCTCGTCGCCGTCCAGCTGGTCAGCGCGCTGTGGATGTGGGGCCGGCTGCCCGGAGCCGGCGCGGCACCGGGCTGGCTGCCGGCCCTGCACCGGTGGAGCGGCAGCGTCGCCTTCGTGGTCACGCTGCCGGTGGCGCTGCACTGCGTGTGGGCGCTCGGCTTCGTCACCACGACGCCGCGGGTGCTGCTGCACGGCCTCGCCGGCTGTGCCTTCTACGGCGCCTACGCCGCGAAGATGTTCGGGCTGCGCCTGCGCGGGCTGCCCGGGTGGGCGCTGCCGGTGCTCGGCGGCACGGTCCTCGCGCTGTTCGTCCTCGTGTGGACGACGTCCGCGTTGTGGTTCTTCAGCCGCTCCGGCGTCCCCCTCTTCTGACCGGGAGCGCGCATGGCCGACCTGATCCTGACCCGCCGGGGCGTGGTCCGCGGGTCGCTGGTCACCGCGCTCGGGGTCGTCGCCGGCTACCTGAGCGCGCGCGGCAGCGCGGCCGCCCGCGCGTCCCGGGGCGGCGCCGCGGCCAACGCCTACGGACCCGCGCCGCCGAGCGGGGACCGCCCGCTGCTGGCCGTCGACGAGGTGCCGGCCGGTGGCGGGGTCGTGCTAAGCGAGCAAGCGTTGGTGCTCACCCGCACGTCCGGGGACGACGTCCGGGCGTTCTCGGCGGTCTGCACGCACCAGGGCTGCACCGTCGACACGGTGGCCGACGGGACGATCGACTGCCCCTGTCACGGCAGCCGGTTCGACGCCAGCACGGGCGAGGTCCGCAGCGGCCCGGCGACGCAGCCCCTCGACCGGGTCGCGGTCGAGGTGCGGGACGGGAAGGTGTACGCGTCATGAGCGCATGGAGACGGCTCGCCGCCGCGGGCCCGACGCTGCTGTGGCTGCTCGCCGCCGGCTTCGCCGTGGGCGTGCTCCTCGCGGTGGGCTGAGCCCGCGCCCGCCCGGTGCTCAGGCGAAGTCGGACGGGCTGAACTCCTTCGGCTCGACGAGGACCAGCCAGTTGCCGGAGTTGTCGCGCATGACGGCCTCGACGCCGTAGGGCCGCTCGGCGGGTTCCTGCAGGAACTCCACGCCCTTGGCCGACAGCTCCTCGTAGGTCTTGCGGCAGTCGTCGACGGTGAGGCCCAGCCCGCCCTGCTGGCCCTTCTCGAGCTGGCGGCGGACGAAGGCGGCGGCCTCCTCCTCGAGCGGCGGGCCGGGGGTCATCAGGGTGACGTCGAGCTCGGGCTGGCTGGGGTGCCCGACGGTCACCCAGCGGAAGCCCTCCCCCATCGTGATGTCGGTGCGCGGGGTGAAGCCCAGGACGTCGACGTAGAAGTCGCGGGCCGCGTCCTGGTCGAGGCAGTAGACGGTGATCAGGGAGACGTTGGTGATCATGTGCCGACGGTAGAGCGGGTGCCGGTCCCCGGGCTTCTCCCGGATTGCTCGATCCGGCCGGCGGTGCCGCCGAGGTCGAGGACGCCGCGCATGAACAGCCAGCAGCCGGGCACGTGCGCCGCACCCCGGGCGGCCCAGCGGGCGCGGTACTCCGAGGGGCTCTCCCCGACCAGCTCGCGGAACCGCGAGGAGAAGGACCCCAGGCTGGCGAACCCGACCGCCGTGCAGATCTCGGTGACCGTCAGGTTGGCGTGCCGCAGCAGGTCCTGGGCCCGCTCGATGCGCCGTCTGGTGACGTACCGGATCGGGGTCTCGCCGTACGCGGCCTCGAAGCAGCGGACGAAGTGGTACTTGGAGACACCGGCGACCCGGGCGAGTGCGTCCAGGTCGAGGGCGGAGGCGTAGTTCCGGTCGATGTGGTCGCGGGCCCGGCGCAGGTGCACCAGCAGATCGGTGCCGGGCGTGCGGCTCCGCGTTGCAGGCACGATCCGAGCCTAGAGCCGCCCCCCGGAGGCGGGCGGCGATTCCGGGCGGACGCTCAGCGGTCGACCGGGGTCAGCGACACCCGCACCTCCTCGCCTGGAGAGATCCCGGCCTCCTCCCGGAACCGCGCGTTCAGGACGAGGAACGCGCCGCCGCCGGCGAACCCGACCGATCCCGCGAACGCCGCACCGCCCACCGTGCCCTCGACGTAGTGGCGGGCTCGGCGGCCCCATCGCTCCCGCGGGTCGAAGGGGAGCGGGAGGCGGACGTGACCGCGGTCGGTCGTGACCGGAGTGCTCGTGAACTCGACCGGTTCCATGGGAGGAGTCTCCTCACACGTCCAGGACGACCTTGCCGCGCGCCTGACCTGCCCGGAGGTACTCCATCGCCGCGGCGGCCTCGGCAAGGGGGAAGCTGCAGTCGACCGCCGGGGTGAGCTGCCCCGACTCGACCAGGCCGGCCAGGACGGCGAGGTCCGCGGCGTTCTCCCGGGCGACGAACGAGCGGAGCGACTGCCCGACGAACGGGTTCAAGAGCATCGCCCGCACCAGGCGCTCGGTGCCGCCCAGCCACCGCCCGTCCGTCTCGCCGCCGACGATCACGAGCGTGCCCGTCGGCGTCAGCGCCCGGCGGAGGTGCCGCAGCGGGCGGTTGCCCCCGACGTCGAGGACGACGTCGTACCGCTCCTGCCCGGCGGTGACGTCCTCGCGGGTGTAGTCGAGCACGTGGTCGGCGCCGAGCGAGCGCACCAGGTCCACCTTCGACGGACTGGTGGCCGCGGTGACCTCCGCGCCGTAGGCCTTGGCGATCTGGACGGCGAAGGACCCGACGCCTCCACCGGCGCCGAGGACGAGCACCCGCTGGCCCGGCTGGACGCGGCCGTGGTCGCGGAGGGCCTGCAGGGCCGTGGTCCCCGAGACAGGCAGCGCCGCCGCCTGCCGCGCCGACAGGCCCGCCGGCCGGAGGGCGAGCTTCCCCTCCGGGACGACGACGTAGTCGGCGAACGAGCCGTCGCCGCTGCCGAACACCTCGTCGCCGGGCCGCACGCTGGTCACCCCGTCGCCCACGGCCTCGACGACGCCGGCGACATTCGTCCCGCGCACGCGCCGCTTCGGGGCGCGGAGGCCGAAGCCCGCCAGGCGAATCGGGTAGGGCAGGCCCGCCATGACGTGCCAGACGCCCTGGTCCACGCCTGCTGCCTGCACTCGAACCAGGACCTCGCCGGGGCCGGCCGAGGGCCGCTCCAGCTGCTCGAGCCGCAGCACGTCGCGGGCCTCGCCGTACACGTCCTGGACGACCGCGCGCATCGTCGTCCCCTCACTGGTGGGGGTGCCGGTCGGCTGGGCGCTGGTCATGGGGAGCTCCTCGGTCGATGTCCTTACGTTGTAAGGCTTACGGCGTAAGGTCTACTCTGCTCCCGACAGCCCGTCAAGCGACAGGAAGGGATCCCCGAATGAGCGAGACGCGCGCACGCCTGACGCGGGACCGTGTGCTCACCGCCGCGGTCGCGCGCGCCGACGCCGGCGGGCTGGAGTCGGTCAGCATGCGCCGGCTCGGCGAGGAGCTGGGCGTCGAGGCGATGAGCCTCTACACCCATGTCGCGAACAAGGACGACCTGCTCGACGGCATGGTCGACGCCGTCTTCGCCGAGATCGAGCTGCCCGCTGTCGGTGCCGAGTGGCGCACCGCCATGCGTGAACGGGCGGTCTCGGCCCGCACGGTTCTCAACCGCCACCCGTGGGCGATCCGGCTGATGCAGTCGAGGACGGCGCCCGGTCCGGCCACCCTGCGCCACCACGACACCGTGATCGGGACGCTGCGGCAGGCCGGCTTCACCGTCGAGCTGACCGCGCACGCGTTCTCGGCCATCGACGCCTACGTCTACGGCTTCGCGCTGCAGGAGGCGAGCCTGCCGTTCGACACCGTCGAGGAGGCGGCCGAGGTCGGCGCCGGCATGTTCGAGCGGATGCCCGCGGGGGCCTTCCCCCACCTCGTCGAGCTCACCGTCGAGCACATCCTGCAGCCCGGCTACGACTACGGCGACGAGTTCGAGTTCGGCCTCGAGCTGATCCTCGACGGCCTCGACCGGGCGCACCGCGCGCGCTGATCAGACCTCGTCGACGGCGAGCCGGCCGGTCATCCGCTGCACCGTGCCCAGCACGACCACCGCGGCGAGCAGCGCGGCCAGGGCGCCCACCACCACCACGGCCGGCAGCTCGAGCAGCGTGTCGAGCACGGCGACGGCGGCCGCGGCGGCCGGCCACCACCAGGCGCTGCGCGGCCGCCGGGACATGCCCGAGTCGGTGATGCTGACCGAAACCAGGTAGACGGCGACCCCGCCGGCGATCAGCAGCCGGGTGCCGGCCGGCACCTCGCCCTCGCCGCTCTCCACGACCGCGAGCTCCACCCCGGCGCCGACGGCGGCCAGTGCCAGCGTGAGGGGCAGCTGACCGAACACGTAGACGTCGTGCGCGTGGTCCAGCCGCTCCCCGCCGACCTCGTTGAGCAGCCGCTTCGCGCGGGCGCCGGCGAGGTCGAAGTAGCTCCACCACAGGGCGGAGGCCACCACGAACGACAGCACCGCCACCGGGATCGCCGAGGGCGCCCAGTCGGCGTCGTACAGCCCGTGCGCGATGCCGGCGACCGACTCCCCCAGCACCAGGATCACGAACAGCGCGAACCGCTCCGGCAGGTGCTCCACGTGCAGGGGGACGTCCGACGGCCCCCGGGTCGCCAGCAGCGGCACCAGCGCCTCGGCGAGGACGGCCGCGGCCCACAGGGCGAAGCCGATCGGCCGGGGTACGAGCATCGACACCGCCCACAGCAGCGCCCCCGCCGCCGCGCCGGCCATGTACAGCCGCGCGATCGGGCGGGCGGACCGCACGTGCCGGTAGGCCCGGTGGTACTGGAGCAGGAGCATGCCGCGCAGCAGCAGCTGGCAGGCCGCGAAGACGGCGAACCGTTTTCCGGTCGCCTCGGACGCCGACGCCGCCAGGCCGATCACGGCCGCCATGCCGGCCAGCTTGTAGAGCCGGTAGACGACGTCGTCGTGGTCGAACCTGTTGGCGTAGAGGGTCGAGCTGACCCACGACCACCACACGAGCGTGAACAGCCCGGCGAAGACCAGCTCCCCCTCCGCCGAGACGTCCTCGCGCAGGGCGATGGCCAGCTCGGCCACCACCAGGACGAACGCCAGGTCGAAGAACAGCTCCAGCCGGGAGGCCGTCCGCTCCTCGTCGGTGTTCAGCTCCGGGGGGCGCACGACGCCCCGGAGGGCATCCAGCAGTCGGCCTGCCAGGGTCCGGTCCGCCGCCACGTATCCCCCACCCCGCGCCGCGGCTCGGCGTCGAGGGTCGGGCCGGCGGCGACTGCCGCTCTTGCTAGCTTGCCGCCATGGCAGTGGACCCGTGCGGTGCCGACCTCAAGCGCTTCCTGCAGGAGGATCCCGGCGGGCCCGTGGTGATGCTGAACCTGCTGCGCTTCGCCGAG
>DATHAK010000068.1:0-25093 GCA_035296685.1 Blastococcus sp. | reverse complement strand
GAGACCAGCGACGAGCGCATGACGGCCGGCCGCCGGTACCGGCAGATCCAAACCGTCCCGCTGCAGCGCCTGGGCACACCGGACGACGTCGGCCCGCTGTGCGTCTATTTCGCAGCCGACGAGACTTCGTGGGTCACCGGTTCCGTCGTCCAGGTGACCGGAGGAAGCCCGGTGCCAGTCGGGTACCTGACCTATCTGCGTCACCGCAACAAGGACGTCGCGGTCCCTGAGTAGTGTCCCACTCGACACTGCGACTCTTTGCGCGTAAGCAGATAGATGATCTGCTCGATTTCCATCGTGCAGGCGACCGCTCGGGCGCGGGCTGCGGTCTGCGTGCGAGGTCGCGGCGCGCCGGTGCGGAGCCCCAGGAGGGAACCATGAGCGGCATCGACTGCCGCCGGGAGCGCGCGGTCCCGGAGCTCGGCCGTGTCCGTGCCGGGGACGCCCCCGCGTCGGGTTCGGCTGCCCGATGAGCTCACCATCCATCGCCGGGTTGCACCGGCGCAGCGTCTCGATCGATACCGCGGAGACCGAGCACGAGGGCTCGCCGGCCCTGTTCCTGCGCGGCCGCCTCACCGACGAGCGACCCGATCACGACGCGGTACGCGTCGTGCACGACATGCACCTCGACCTCACGGTGAGGCTCAGCGATTCGACCATCGTGTGCGCCGATGCGCACATGGGTTCCTTCCCGCACGCGGAGTGCCCGTTCGTCGCGCCGTCCTACAGCGACCTGGTGGGGCTGAGCATCACCCGTGGATACACGCGGGCTCTGCGTCAGGCCTTCGGCGGCACCGCGGGCTGCGCCCACCTTTACGAGCTCGCACGCGCCATGGGCGCCGCACTCATGCAGGGGCGAGCCGCGCACTCGGCCGCCCGCCGAGCAGCAGCCGACATCCCGACCCTGGCCTCGGCGGCCAGCCTGCTGAGCCTGCGGGGCACCTGCCACGTCTGGGCACCCGACGGCGTCGGCGAGCAGAAGGTCGCGGCCGGCTGGCGACCGACGTCCGCGGAGTACCCGGCCCCACCCCTGCCACAGATCCTGACCGAGGAGCAATCGTGAGCACCGAGCCCGCCGTCATCCGTCCCCTTCCCCAGCTGTCGCTGGCCAGCGGGGACTTCTGGACATCCGGCGAGGACGGGATCCTGCGCATCTCGCACTGCGCCACCTGCCACCGGTGGTTTCACCCGCCGTCGCCCATGTGCCCGTACTGCCGGGCCCGGGACATCTCGCTCGACCCGGTCTCCGGCCGGGCCACTGTTGTCGCGCTCAGCGTCAACCACCAGCAGTGGTTGCCGTCGTTCCCGCCCCCCTACGTGGTCGCGATCGTCGCCCTCGAGGAGGACGACGGCGCCCGCCTGACGACCAACGTCGTCAACTGCCCGCCGGAGGACGTGGTGATCGGGCAGCGCGTCCGGGTGCTCTTCGAGCAGCAGGAGGAGGTCTGGATCCCCCTGTTCGAGCCCGATCCCGACCACGCCGGCAGCCTCGGACCGCTGCCCGAACCGCGCGACTACAAGGCGGCGCTGCGGCCGATGGCGTCAATGGACAAGTTCGAGGACAGGGTCGCCATCACCGGGGTGGGGCAGTCGCGGGTCGGCCGCCGGCTCATGGTCGACCCGGTCTCCCTGACTGTCGACGCCGCCCTCCAGGCCGTCGAGGACGCCGGGCTGACCCTGGACGAGATCGACGGCATCTCCTCCTACCCCGGACCGGCGGCGCCGGGCTTCTCCGAAGGCGGCATCACCCCCGTCGAGGAGGCGCTGCAACTACGCCCCACGTGGGTGAACAGCGGCGGGGAGACGCCCGGGCAGAACGGCTCCATCATGGCCGCCATGCTCGCCGTCTCCTCCGGCCTGGCCCGGCACGTGCTGTGCTTCCGCACCGTGTGGCAGGCCTCGCACGAGGCGATGGTCCGCTCGGGCCGGTGGAAGACCTCCACCGAGCGCGTGACCGGCATGATGGAGTGGCGGGCGCCGTTCGGCGCGATGTCGGCCGCGCAGTGGATCGGCATGCACGCCTCGCACTACATGCACCGCTACGGCGTCGGGCGCGAAGCGCTCGGCTGGATCGCCGTGAACGGGCGGACCAATGCCGGCCGCAACCCCGAGGCCGTCTACCGGGACCCGTTCACGCTCGACGACTACTTCGCCGCGCGCATGGTGACCACGCCGTTCGGCCTGTACGACTGCGACGTGCCTGCCGACGGCGCGGTCGCGGTGATCGTCTCGGCGATCGACACCGTTCCCGATCGGCCCAAGCCCGCTGTCCTCGTGGAGGCGGTCGGGACCCAGATCCTCGAGCGGCTCTCCTGGGACCAGGACACTCTGACCCACATGCCGCAGGCGCTGGGTCCCTCGGCTCACCTGTGGACCCGCACCTCGCTGCGACCGGACGACGTGGACATCGCCCAGCTCTACGACGGCTTCACCTTCAACGCACTGTCCTGGCTGGAAGCACTGGGCTTCTGCGGCCTCGGTGAGGCGACCGACTTCCTCGACGGGGGCAAGACCATCGCCCTGGACGGCCGGCTACCGATGAACACCTCGGGCGGCCAGCTCTCCGCCGGCCGGCTGCACGGCTACGGCTTCGTCCGCGAGGCGGTGCTGCAGCTGCGTGGGGAGGCGACCGGCCGGCAGGTCCCGAACGCACGGGTCGCCGCGGTGAGCGCCGGGGGCGGCGTCCCCTCCGGCGTGATGCTGCTCCGGCGCGCCTGACAACTGCATCCGGACGGCGCCCGGCCCCCTCCGCGATGTGCGCGGAGGGGGCGGTCGACGTGCAGGGGGCGGGCACACCGGAGCCGGCGCGCCGTCGTACCGCCTCAGCCGTGGGGTCGGTACTCCAGGAACCCCCGGGCGCCGGTGTCGTCCTTCGCCCGCTGCCCGTTGCGCTCGGCCGCAGAGCCCAACTGGGCCGCGCGGTCGCGGACCCGGCCGGCCTGTTCGGCGTCTCCGGCGGCCTCGAGCCGTGCGGCCTCGCTCTCCAGCCGCTGGATCTCCTCGGCCAGGCGCGCGCCTGCCTCGTTGTAAGTGAGGAGGTCGTGGTCCTCCTCGAGCTCCCGGGTCACCGCCTGCTCGCTGTGGTCCGTCACGCGACCATCCCCTCTCATCTCAATCCCGCCAGCGCCCGGACGGGGGCTGCACCGCGCCGCGATCCGTCGCCCTGAAGAGACCTTTTCAACAGGGCAACGCGACTGTAGCGTCACATTCATCCCCCTCTTTTGGAAGGCGACCATGAGCGACTTGACGTACCGGCTCTACATCGATGGCGAGTGGGTCGACAGCGACGGCTCCGACACCATCGAGGTGATCAACCCCGCGACCGAGGAGATCATCGGCCGGGTGCCACAGGCGACCCGGACCGACGTCGCCCGTGCCATTGCAGCAGCTCGCGAGGCGTTCGACAGCGGTCCATGGCCGCGCATGACCCCACGCGAGCGGTCGGAGGTCATGCTCCGCATGGCCGACGTCATGGATGCCCGGGTGCAGGACCTCATCGAGCTGAACATGCGTGAGGCAGGTTCGACCCGGCCGCTGGCCGAGTCCATCCAGGTCGGTATCCCGGTGGCTCACTTCCGGGCCATGGCCGAGGACACCATGCTGACCTTCGACTACGAGCGCCCTGTGCGCCCGTTCATCGGAGACGGGATCGGGCAGGGCGTCATCGTGCGCGAGGCCTGGGGCGTCGCCGCTCTGATCTCGGCCTACAACTTCCCGTTCTTCCTGAACGTGATGAAGCTGGCCCCCGCCCTGGCCTCCGGCTGCACGTTGGTGCTGAAGCCGGCGCCCACGACTCCGCTCGAGGCCTTCATCCTGGCGGAGATCGCCGAGGAGGCGGGCCTGCCGAAGGGTGTCCTGAACGTGGTCACCGGCGACATCGAGGCAGGTCAGGAGCTGACCACCAACCCCAGCGTCGACCTGATCAGCTTCACCGGGTCCGACACCGTGGGTCGGCTCGTCTACCAGCAGGCGGCGCCCACTCTCAAGAAGGTGGTCCTGGAACTCGGCGGCAAGTCCGCCAACATCATCACCGAGGACGCCGACCTGACGAAGGTCCTGCCGAGCATCCTCATGGGGATCACGCTGCACGCCGGCCAGGGGTGTTCCCTCCTGACCCGCACGCTCGTGCACGAGTCCCGGCACGACGAACTCGTGGCCATGGTGAAGGCCGCCCTCGACTACATCAAGGTGGGCGACCCGTCCGATGCCGACACCGTGATGGGTCCGCTGATCAGCGAAGCCCAGCGAGCAAAGGTCGAGGCACTGATCAAGGTGGGCCAGGACGAGGGTGCGAACATCGCCTACGGCGGCGGCCGGCCGGCCGGCCTCGGCAAGGGTTTCTACGTCGAACCCACGCTCTTCGTGAACGTGGACAACTCCATGCAGATCGCCCAGAAGGAGTTCTTCGGCCCGGTCGGCGTCATCATCCCCTTCAAGGACGACGCCGACGCGGTCCGGATCGCCAACGAAAGCGAGTTCGGTCTCGGTGGGGGCGTCTGGGCCAAGGACCCCGCCCGGGCGTACGCCATCGCCAAGCAGGTCCGCGCCGGCCACATCACCGTCAATGGTGGTGGCGGTGGCCTGTCGTGGTTCCACGCGTTCGGCGGTTACAAGCAGAGCGGTCTCGGTCGCGAGTGGGGTTCCGCAGGCCTCGACGAGTTCCTGCAGACGAAGACCATCGGCTGGGGCGTCGCCTCCGGCTGATCTTGGTGGCCTGCGCGAGCGTCCTCCGGGGCGCCCGGGCAGGCCATTCGCCGCGAACCCGGGGTCGAACGATCCGGGATCACGCCCGGCCCATCCTCGTCCAATAGTGCGATGATTCAGGTCACACAAGCCCTCCGCCCCACCACGCTTCAGGAGATTGCGATGCCTCTTCAGGACCACATGCAGATCATCTCGGTCGACGACCACCTGATCGAACACCCGCGGGTGTGGTCGGACAGGTTGCCGTCCAAGTACGCCGACAGCCTGCCCAGGATCATCGAGAATGAACACGGGCACCACATCTGGCAGTACGAGGGCCAGATGTACCCCTACATCGGCCTCAACGCGGTCGCGGGCAAGGAGCCGAAGGACTTCGGCATGGAGCCGGTCCGCTACGACGACATGATCCCGGGCTGCTACGACCCGGTGGCGCGTGTCGCCGACATGGAGATCGACGGCGTCCAGGCCGCGCTGTGCTTCCCGTCCTTCCCCGGTTTCGGCGGAGGCGTGTTCCAGCGGGCCAAGGACAGGGACCTCGGCCTGGCCTGCGTGAAGGCGTGGAACGACTTCTCCATCCAGGAATGGTGCGCCGCCGCCCCTGAGCGGTACATCCCCCTGGCGATCCTGCCGACGTGGGACCCGCAGCTGGTCGCGGACGAGATCCGCCGAACGGCGGCGATGGGCGCCCGGACGGTCTCCTTCCCTGACAGCCCGGTTCCGCTCGGCCTGCCGTCCTTCGCCTCGGACCACTGGGAACCGATGTGGAACGCCCTCGAGGAGACCGACACCCCGCTGTCCCTGCACTTCGGGTCCGGCAGCTTCGTGCCCGGGTTCTCCTTCTCCGCGCACGCCCTCGCCGGTCCTTCCGCCCCGGCCCCCGACATGCCGTTCATCAGCGCCATCGCTTCGTTCGCGACCAACCTGATGTGGTCGACGATCGACCTGGTCTTCTCCGGAGTCCTGCAGAAGCACCCCAACCTCAAGATCATGCTCAGCGAGGGCGGCATCGGCTGGATCCCCTACATCGCGGAGCGCTGCGACTACAGCTGGGAGCGGCACCGCTACTACCAGCCGATCGACTTCGACTCGCGCCCGTCGGAACTGATTCGGAAGCACTTCTGGGGCTGCTACATCGATGACCGTCACGGCCTCGCCAACCGCGACGTCATCGGCGTCGACCGGATCCTGATCGAGGTCGACTACCCGCACAGCGACTCCATGTGGCCACACAGCCGCAAGGTGATCGCCGAGACCCTCGTCGACGTTCCCGACGACGAGGCGCACCGGATCGTGGAGCTCAACGCCCGCGAACTGCTGCGGTTCCCCCGCGCCAGCTGATCCGAGGTCGGGGGTGAACGGCTGACCAGCCGTGCACCCCCGACCTCGGGCAGGCATCACCGACCTCGCATCGACCAGCTGGTCCTGCACAGCCGGCAGCTGGTCACCCGACCCCTCGGCCTCGTCCGAGCCACCTGAGACGGGCGAGTTTCGTCAATGACGATTTCGCCCGTGGACCCCGGGGGCGGCGAAACCATCAAGACTCGGGCGTTTCCGGTCCCGCCGACCGACAACTCGCTCAGGAAAGTGCGCACGATCCGGTCCGGCCGAAGGTCGGGACCGGACGACGGCTCTCGGAGGATGAGGAATGACTGCAACCCAGGAACCGACGGTCAGCCAGGACCGAGTCAAGAACTTCGACTACACCGCCACGCAACCGGCCGGTCAGTGGTTCAGCACGTACGACTCGTTGCGCGAGCAGTTTCCGTGGTACCGCAACGAGTTCGCCCAGGGCTTCTGGACGTTCGTCAACCACGAGGGCATTCTCCAGGTTCTGCAGGACCCGGAGACATTTTCGAGCTCCTCGGTAGTTGCGATGGACCCGGATCCGGCCTACAAGTGGATCCCGGAGATGCTCGACGGTGCTGAGCACACCATGTGGCGTCAGCAGCTCGGCCCGCTGTTCTCCCCGAAGACCATCGACAAGCTGGAGGACAAGGTCCGGAGCCGAGCCGTCGGGTTCATCGAGGCGATCCAGGACAAGGGCGAGTGCGACTTCATGCTCGATTTCGCACAGCAGTACCCGTCCTCGGTCTTCCTCGAGCTGATGGGCCTCCCCTTCGAGGACCTCGACCAGTTCATGGAGTGGGAGCACGCGATCCTGCACGGCGAGCAGGGTGCGCCGGACCACGCCGAGAAGCAGATGGCTGCAATGCAGGCCGTGATGGGGTACTTCGCCCAGGTGGTGGCCGCCCGGCGGGAGGAGCCGAAGGACGACATCATCACCAAGGCCCTCACCTTCACCATCGATGGCGCGCCGCCGTCGGACGAGGACCTGCTGTCCTTCTGCCTGCTCATGTTCATGGCCGGCCTCGACACCGTGGCCGTCACCCTGGGCTGGTCGATCCATCACCTCGCGACCCACCCTGAGGATCGGCAGCGCCTGGTCGACGACCCATCGCTGATCCCGACTGCCATCGAGGAGTTCCTGCGGGTCTACGCGATCGTGCTCCCGAGCCGGAAGGCGACCCGGGACGCCGAGGTGCAGGGATGTCAGATCAAGGCGGGCGAAATGGTCAGCCTTCCGCTCAACGCAGCCACCCGCGATTCGGCGTCGTTCGAGGACGCGCAGCAGGCCGACATCACCCGGTCGCCGAACAATCACATCGCCTTCGGCGCAGGACCGCACCGCTGCCTGGGTTCACATCTCGCCCGGCGCGAACTGAAGATCGCCCTGGAGGAGTGGCACAAGCGCATCCCCCACTACCGCGTGAAGGATGGCGCGGCCCTCACTGAGAGCGGCGGGCAGCTCGGCCTCCACGGCCTGCCACTGGAGTGGGACGTCTGATCTGGATGAGGGCGCGGAGCCCCCTGGACGAAGCGGCCGGAAGCACGACGCTCCCGGCCGCTTCGTCATTCCCGCCTTCTGAGCGGCGTAATCTTCTCAATCATCTATCGGTTGCACTTATGAGTCAGGCCTCATCCCTGATAGACACGTAGCGCCAAGTCGATCGCCCGTCCGGCCGACGCGTCGACCTTCGACCACGGTTTGAAGGTCGGATCACGCCCTGCGGGTGGCAATTCGTACGAGAGGGGCCAGCGAAGCCGATGACAGGTCGAGCGATGGTGACCGGCGCGAGCCGCGGGATCGGGAAGGCGATCGCGATCGGTCTGGCGAACGCGGGATACGACGTGGCGATCACCGCCCGAACGCTGCACAGCGGCGAGCAGCGGGACAACTCGCTCTCGGTGCACCGCCCCGATGACCGGCCACTCCCGGGCAGCCTGGAAGAGACAGCGGCGGAGATCCAGGCGGCCGGCAGGAAGTCACTCGTCCTGCCGTTCGACCTCACCGACCTCGGTGCCGTACAGGATGCTGCCGACCGCGTCCTGCAGGAGTGGGGTGGGGTCGACGTCCTGGTGCACAACGGGCGTTACATCGGCCCTGGGCTCATGGACGTCCTGCTGGACACCCCACTGGACGCCTACGACAAGTTCCTGACTGCGCACCTGACCGCTCCCCTGGTGCTCACCCGCACTCTGCTGCCCGGCATGCTCGAGCGCGGCGGAGGCACGGTCGTGACCATCACGTCGTCGTCTGCCTACAGTGTTCCTCCGGCGGCGGCCGGCAAGGGCGGTTGGGGACACGCCTACGCGGTGGGCAAGGCGGCGGGGCACCAGCTGGTCCCGACCCTGCACGCCGAGTTCGGCGACCGTGGTCTGCGCTGCTTCAACGTCGAGCCGGGCTTCGTGGCAACGGAACGCAACCAGATCGTCGTCAAGGATTTCGGACATGACGTCTCGAACGGCACTCCGCCCGCGGTCATCGGCTCCGTCGTCAGTTGGCTGGTGACCGACCCGGCCGCCGACGCCCACCGCGCAGAGACGGTCCACGCCCAGGAGCTCGCCCGCACCCTGGGATACCTGCCCGCCACCGTCGGCACGTAGGTCCTGGACCAGGACGTCCAGCTCTCCTCAACCCGCATTCATCTCGGAGGACCAGTGGATCTCGGAATCGCAGGAAAGACCGCCATCGTCTCGGGCGGCAGCAAGGGCATCGGCCGCGCCATCGCCGAGGAGCTGGCCCAGGAGGGCGCACAGGTCATCGTCGTGGCCCGCGGCAAAGAGGCCGTCGACGAGACCGTCGCCCACATCCGGTCGCGGGGTGGGGACGCCACTGGAGTCCCGGCCGACATGACCAAGCACGAGGAGATCCAGCGCGTCGCCGCGACCGCCCGCGAGACCTATGGTCCGGTCGAGATCGCGGTGTTCAACGTCTATGGACCGACGTCCGGCCGGTACGAGGACGTCACCGACGAGGCCATGCTCACCGCCTACAACGACATGGTCATGGCGCTGCACTGGTTGACCCAGGCCGTGCTCCCCGACATGCGTGCCGAGTCCTTCGGGCGGCTGCTGACGGTGAACTCGGTCGGTTCGAAGGAGGTCCACCGGGAGCTGCCTCTCTTCACAGCGAACTCCTCCCGCGTGGCGGCTGTAGCGTTCAACAAGACGCTCTCCGCCGAGGTGGGGCGTGACGGCATCACCGTCAACACGCTCGGCACCGGCGGGTTCGTCACCCAGCGCTACACCGACTACATGCGTGGTCTGGCCGAGAAGCGTGGCGAGGAGTACGACCAGGACGCGGCGATCCTGCGTGAGGACACCCCGATCGGCCGACTGGGCTACCCGGAGGAGATGGCCGCAGTCGCGGCGTTCCTCTGCTCGACGCGGGCCAGCTTCGTCACCGGGCAGTTCGTCGTCGTCGACGGCGGACTCGTCCGCACCCTCTGGTAAACGTCGGCACCCTCCGCTGACCCGGGATCAGGCGAAGGCGCCGGCGAATCTCCAGCTCGGTCAGTTGTTCGTCGGTGCGGCGTTCGCGGACGATGTCGTCGGTGTGCTCGGCGATCAGCGGGGATCGGGGTCGACGGGGGTCACGCCGTCCGCCGAACCGCCGCGCGCCCAGAACGCGGTGCTGTCACATCCGCCCATGTCGGACCCGGGCGGCGCTGGCCGAAGCGGCCGCCGCGCACGTAGATGATTCGGGTTGACCGCGCGGATGTCCGCGCGCTCGACGCCGAGTGTCGCCCGGGCGCGGGGCATGGGTCCCTCGGACTGGCGCCGGAGTTCGTGGAAGTCGTCTTCGACAGTTCGCCAGCCCGTCACTCGCCTTCACCGACGAGTGCCTGATCGGCAGCGCGGGAGGCCAGCGTGGCTCCACGCCTCGACCAGCGCCGGTCACCAATTGCTCGGGCGCTACCTAGTGCTCGTCGACCGCCGGCTGACGAAAGCATCGGCCGCCGAGAGGAACGCCCGCGCGCCTCCCTTGCGTCGTCCCCCGGTATGGGCCGCGATCGTCCGCGCAGCATGTTGGAGAAAGGAAATACCGATGACCGCGAACGCCGACGGGGAATCCAGCTGGCGGGAACTCCCTGAGCTGTCCGAAGGCGCCCGCAGCGCCTGGGACGCGGCTCCGCCGGGTGACCGGCTGGGCACGCTGCGCCGGCTCACGCCGGAGCGCACGGTCGCGGCGGCCGGACTGGTGCGCACCGGCCACCGCATCCGGCTGGACCTGCCCGTGGACCAGCCTGATCCGCCGCTGTTCTCCCGAGCACCGTTCCAGCGGGAGGTGCTGCAACCCAACCGGGTCACCTTCGACGACCGGCTCGACGGGTTCTACCCCCAAGGGAGCTCCCAGTGGGACGCGCTGGGTCATATGGCGCACCGGCACCACGGCTTCTACGGCGGCCGGGACGCGAAGACCGTCGCCGAGGGAGCGCTCGGCATCGACGCCGCGTCCGACGGCATCGTCGGCCGCGGCGTGCTGCTCGACGTCGCCCGGTGGGCCCAGACGGAAGGCCGGTCGTTCGATCCCGGCTCGCCGCACCGGATCACCCCGGACGACGTCCTGGCGACGGCCGCCGCCCAGGGCACGACGGTCGAACCCGGCGACGTGTGGCTGGTGCGCACCGGTTGGGTCAGCTGGTACCGGAGACTGACCCCCGCAGCCCGGCAGGAGGTCGCAGCAGCCAGCCGCGGCGAGGGAGCGCCGTTCACCGCCGCGGGGTTGTGGCCAGGACGGCCGTGGGCGGAGCTGCTCTGGGACCGGGGAGCCGCGGCGGTGGCCATGGACAACCCCGCGGTGGACGTTCTGCCGTCGGCCCGCGAGGACGGCAGCCTGCACGGCGACGGGCTGGCGCTCCTGGGCCTCACGCTCGGTGAGCTGCTCGATCTCGACGAGCTCGGCGCCGCCTGTGCCGCGGAGGGGCGATGGGAGTTCCTCTTCGTCGCCGTGCCACTGCTCGTGCCCGGCGGCATGGGGTCGCCGGCGAACGCCCTGGCAATCCTCTGACGTTCCGCGAGATCTGCGCACTCGAGCGCCATCAGGGCGCCGCTGGGCACGAGCGTGCGAAGCCCGCGGGGAGACGTTGCGGAGGTCAGTCGCTCTTCTCGCGCGGCGGCAGCGCGGCGATGTCGGGGTGATCGGTGTTGAGGGGACCGTGCTTGCGCGCCCCCTTCAGCATGCCCAGAGGCAACATGACCGCCCGCTGGCGATCGGCCGCGATCGTCAGCTCGTCGGGTAGGTCGCCCTCGTAGTAGATCGCGTTCTCCGGGCACACCGGCTCGCACGCGCCGCAGTCGATGCACTCGTCCGGATGGATGTACATCTGCCGGTCGCCCTCGTAGATGCAGTCGACCGGGCATTCGCGGACGCAGGACTGGTCCTTCACGTCGACGCAGGCGTCCGTGATGACGTACGGCATCGTCTTGCTCCTCCACTCGGAACGCCTGAGCTTGGCACGAGGGCGCTGTCTCGCTCGCGCAGCCTACGGGCGCCCGACGTGCGGATCGCGATCGACCGCCGGAGAGTCACCGGACCTGGGGACGGCGGCCGGACCGCGGAACCCACAGGCGACGGTACTCCCCTGACGAGATCCTGACGCTGCCGGAGGAATCCTACCGTCGATCGACATAGAGTGCGATGATTTCACCGCGCGGGAGTGAACCGGGCCACCATGTCGCCGCCAACCGCCGGGCACCCGAGCGGCCGTCACGCTCAGGCGTCTGGCACGCCGGCACCGCACCGCACCGCACCGCACCGCACCGCACCGAGGAGAGCAGAGAACGTGACGAGCAATCCGATGACCGTCGCCCGCACCCCCCGGACCCGCACGAGCACACGATGAGCACGACACGACCGCTCCGGGTCGCCGTCGTCGGCGCCGGCCCGGCCGGCCTGTATGCCGCCGACTACCTCACCTTCGACGGTGACGGCAGCGTGCGGGTCGATCTGATCGAGCGCCTGCCGGTGCCGTTCGGCTTGCTGCGCTACGGCGTCGCCCCCGATCACCTCAACATCAAGGCGGCCGGGCTCACGCTCATGGAGGTGCTCGAGCGGGCCGACGTGGAGCTGTACGCCAATGTCGCCGTCGGCACCGACGTCACCGTCGAGGAACTGCGCGCCCGGTACGACGCGGTGGTCTACGCCCTCGGCGCCAGCGGCGACCGGCGGATCGGCATCCCCGGCGAGGACCTGCCCGGCAGTGTGTCCGCGACGTCCTTCGTCAACTGGTACAACGGCCACCCGGAGGCAGCTCGGCCGGATCTCGCCACCGCCCGCTCGGTCGCCGTGGTGGGGGTCGGGAACGTCGCGCTCGACGTCGCCCGCATCCTGTTGCGCGATGCCGAGGAACTGTCCCCGACCGACGTTCCACAAGGGGTACTCACTACCCTGCGTGACAGTTTCGTCACTGACGTCCATCTCCTCGGCCGCCGGGGTCCGCAGCACGCCAAGTTCACCACCAAGGAGCTGCGCGAGCTGGGCGAGCTCGCCGGCGTCGCCGTGGTGGTGGACGACGGGCAGCTTCCCGCGGAGCCGCCGGAGGGCCTCACCCCGCAGGCGGGGAGGAACCTCAAGGTGCTCAAGGAGTGGGCCGCCCGCCCCCCGGCCGCTGCCAGGCGCCGGCTGCACCTGCACTTCGGCGCGCGCCCGGTGGAGATCCTCGGCGAGGACCACGCCACTGCGCTGCGTCTGGAGGCCACCTCCCCCGCCGGCGAGGGAACCGGCCGCACGTGGGATCTCCCCGTGGACGCCGTCCTGCGCTCCGTGGGCTATCGCAGCAGCGGCCTGGCCGGCGTCCCGTTCGACGACTCCTCCTGCACGATCCCGACCGAGGAGAGCCGGGTCGTGCGGGACGGTGTCGCGGCTCCCGGTGAGTACGTCGTCGGCTGGATCAAGCGCGGCCCCACCGGCATCCTCGGCACCAACCGCTCCGACGCCCGGGATGCCGTCGAGAGCGTGCAGGCGGACGCGCCCGGTCTGCTGGCTGCCCGGACCGACGATCCCGGCGGTATCGCCGAGCTGCTCGACGAGCGGAAGGTTCGGTACGTCGGTGTCCGGGGCTGGCAGTCGGTACTGGCGACGGAGGAGGAATACGGCGTCCCGCACGGGCGCGGCCGGGTGAAGATCCGCGACTGGGACGACCTCCTGAGCGCCGCGGACGAGCCCGATCGGAAGTAGTCCGAATGCGGGCACCGCCCGGAGCGGGCGGTACGCCTGGTCGGTTGCGCTGGTGCCCGTCACTTGTCGAGCAAACGGTCACGCCTTGAGGAGAGGGATGTCCCAGCAATTGCACATCGAGTTCATCGCGAACGGCGTCACGCGCCCGGAGGGCATCGCGGAGGCCCCCGACGGATCGGTGTGGGTCAGCGACGCCGCCGGCGCCGTAGCGCAGGTTCTTCCGGACGGCGGCATCCGGCAGGTCGGCAAGGCCGGTGGGGAGCCCAACAGCCTCAACTTCCTGCCCGACGGCCGGCTGCTGATCGCCAACTTCGAGGGCCACCTTCAGACCCTCGACACCGCCACCGGTGCCGTCGAGTCGCTCATCGAGGAGATCGACGGCCAGCGCATCACGCACTCCAACTACGCGCTCGCCGACGCCAACGGCTACATCTGGGCCACGGAGTCGACCAAGTTCCCGCATCCGGGCGCGGACTGCATCCCCGAGATGCTGGCCAACCCCGACGGCTGGCTGTTCGTCCGCCGCCCCGACGGCAGCGCCGAGGTGTTGATCGAGGGGCTGTCTTTCGCCAACGGCCTGGCCCTCTCCCCCGACGGCCGGCACCTTTACGTCGCCGAGACCTTCACCGGGCGGCTCAGCCGGGCGAAGATCAAGCCGGGCGGTGGCCTGGGGACGCTCGAGGAGTGGTGCACGCTGCCCCTGGACGGTCTGGAGGCGACCGCCATGGCCGCCGGGCCCGACGGCATGGCCTTCGACGAGTCCGGCGCGATGTGGGTCGGCGTCTACAACCGCAACGCCCTCTACGTCGTCAGCCCGGACGGCACGGACGTCCAGGTGCACGGTTACGACCCGGCAGATGTCGACCTCGGCTGGCCGACCAACCCGGTCTTCACCGGCCCGGACCGCCGCGACCTGCTGGTCGGCTCGATCGTGAACAAGGCGGTGGCCAAGACCCGCGTCGAGGTCCCCGGCGCCCCGCAGCCGTACCGGATCACCACGCCGGCCGGTAGCTGAACTCTCCGCCCCTCCTTGGGAACGTGGATCCCTGGCATGGCTCACCTCGTCTCACCGTCGAGGTGTTGCGTCGACCTCTTGAACCCAGGTCAGGAAAACTGCGCCTTTAGCGCACACCGTCCAGGCAGGCGGAGGCGTCCCGTAGGCCGACTGAAGGGCGAAGGTTCCCAGTCGCAGCACTAGCTGGGCGGCGGTCCCAGATCGGCGCCCGGCCGACGACCGCGATTCGGTCGGCGTCCACGTCCGGGCGCGGTCAGGCGGCCTGCGCCGCCGACTCGTACACGGTGGCGAGGACGTCGTCGAGGGCCAGGCCGGGCAGGGGCGGGACAAGGGCCGCGAGCTCGGGGAGGATGCCGGTGAGGTCGCGTTCGGTGGAGGTCACCGCATCTCCCACTTGCGGCCGACCGATGCCCGGTCGACCTGGGCCTTGCCGATCGGGTTCCCCAGCTGGGTGTAGGACAGGCCCTGTCGCAGCGCCTGGCTGCGGGTGGAGTCCAGCGACTCCCAGATGGCCCGCACCGTGCCCTGGATGGCGACCGCGGGCTTGGCTGCGATCTGGGCTGCGAGCTCCGCCGCGCGGTCCCAGAGCCGGTCCCGTGTCACGACCTCGCTCACCAGGCCGATCTCCAGCGCCCGCTTGGGCGACATCCGCTCGTCATTGCCCAGCAACGCCCAGCGGAGGACTTCCCCCAACGGGATGCGGCGGGCCAGGCCGATCGGTTCGAGCGCGGAGGTCATGCCGTAGGTGACATGCGGGTCGAAGAAGCTGGCGTCGTCCGAGCAGATCACGATGTCGGACTCGTTGATCCAGTAGAACGCTCCGCCTGCCGCCATCCCGTGGACGGCGCAGACGACCGGCTTCCAGACCTGGTTGAGCTTGGGCGAGAGCTGCTCTCCCGGATCGCGCTGCGACCAGACGTTGTCGTGGATGTCGATGCCGTCCTTGACGTCCACCCCGGTGCAGAAGGCGCGGTCACCTGCCGCGCGGAGGACCACGACGTGGATGTTGTCGTCCTCGCGCACGCGCTTCCAGATCTCGGAGAACTCGTCGCACATCTGCTGGGTGAAGCTGTTGAGAGCCTGTGGCCGGTTCAGCGTCACGGTCGCGACGTGGTCGGCGACGTCGTACAGGACCGTCTCGAATTCCATCTACTCCACCTCGGTCGTCGCGTGCCTGGCGCTCTCGCCCACCTCGGGCCAGAGCGACAGGCTGCCGTCGTCACAGTTTCGTCGAATCAGTTGGCTGTTTACCAGACCCATCCGCCGGACGGTCCGCACACAGGGGACGAGTCGGCATGTGGTTGCGCGATGCAACTCCTACAGGTGAATGAGTTAGCCTTGTCACGTGGATGCCGAGACCGCCGCCAGCTACGGCGAACCGCAAACGATGGTCCTCTACGCGACGCCCGACGCTTGGCGCTACTGCCTCTACACCGACCGGGTGTCCCTCGAGGGCACGCTGCACGAGTGGGTGGCCCCCGACGCGGCCCAGCGCGAAGCATCCCGGATCGCCGACGACATCTTCGGCCGCCCGCTCGACCTGCGCTGGGTGGTCTTCGACCCGGGCTGGTGGGTCGCCCGGGTCGGCGCCGCCCCCACCTTCTGAGCGGAACACCGCCGCACCCCGCCGCCCACCGCACCGCCGAGAGGAACACCATGCCGCTCCAGGATCACATGAACCTGATCTCCGTCGATGACCACGTCATCGAGCACCCGCGGGTGTGGACCGACCGGCTGCCGGCGCAGTACCAGGAGGTGGCGCCGCAGATCGTGGAGGTCGCGCGGGTCGACCTCGACGCCCGACAGCACTCCGATGCCACCGCGAGCACCAAGGGCGCTCCCGACATCGCCGAGGTGTGGAAGTTCGAGGGCAAGCTCATCCCGACGATCGCGCTCAACGCCGTCGCCGGCCGCCCCCTCGAGGAGTACGGCCTGGAGCCCTACCGCTTCGAGCAGCTGCTGCCGGGCTGCTACGACGTCCGTGAGCGGGTCAAGGACATGGACGCCGACAACATCCACAGCCAGTTGTGCTTCCCGTCCTTCCCCGGCTTCGCCGGCAAGGTGTTCTACAAGGCTGACGACAAGGAGCTGGCCAAGCTCTGCATCGCTGCGTGGAACGACTTCATGATCGACGAGTGGAAGGGTGCTGCGCCCGACCGGTTCATCGCGCCGGTGATGCTCCCCGTCTGGGACGCCGAGGCCGCGGTGGCGGAGATCGAGCGGACCGCCGCGAAGGGCGCTCAGACAATCACCTTCCCGGAGAACCCCTACCCGTTGGGCCTGCCCTCGTTTCACAGCGACTACTGGGACCCGATCTTCGCGGCCGCCGTCGACGCCGACCTACCGCTCTCGCTGCACTTCGGCACCTCGACCGTCACTCCCTCCACGGCTCCCGACGCGCCCTTCATGACGTCGATCGCGCTCTTCGGGACCAACTCGATGTACGCGATGGCCGACCTCGTCTACTCGCCGGTGTTCCACAAGCACCCGGGGCTCAAGGTCGCGCTCGCCGAGGGTGGCATCGGCTGGTTCCCCTACCTGCTGGACCGGATGGACTTCGTCTGGGAGCGGCACCGCCTCTACCAGAACGTCAACCAGACCATGCGGCCGTCGGAGATCGTCCGGCGCAATATCTGGGGCTGCTTCATCGACGACCCGGCGGGCATCGAGCTCCGTCACAAGATCGGCATCGACAAGGTGATGTGGGAGCTCGACTACCCGCACTCGGACTCCAACTGGCCGAACGCCCACAAGATCCTCGGCGAGCAGATGCGCGACGTGCCGGACGAGGACGTGCACAAGATGGTCGAGTTGAACGCCCGGAGCCTGTTCAACCACTCACGGCAGGGCTGACCGACCGGTCCCCGTCCCTGGGGCGTCGACGCACCGCGTCGGCTCCCCCGGCGCTGTTCGCGGCTTGCAAGGGCGGACTCCCGAAGGCCGTACAGAAGGGTGCTACGTTCCGTCGGAACAGTGTTCTGGCAATGCGTTCTGGTTTCGGCCGGCCGAGAGGAACCGTCGTGCGATTCGTCGGCAAGGTTGCGCTGGTGACCGGGGGTGCGCGCGGGTTCGGCCGCGCCTTCGGAGAGGCCCTGGCCCGCGAGGGCGCAGCCGTCGTCCTGGCCGATCTGGACGCCGCGGCCGTCGCGGACACCGCCGAGGAACTGCGCACGGCAGGACGCCGAGTCGTCGGGCTCCCCTGCGACGTGACCGACGAGGCGGCGGTCGAACGGACCGTCGCCGCCGCCGTGGCGGAGTTCGGCGGCCTCGACATCCTCATCAACAACGCCGGACTGCACCTCACCAGGTACAACCAGCCGTTCTCCACACTGCCCCGCGACGACGTGCGCGCCCTCTTCGACGTGAACGTCATGGGCACGGTCAACTGCTCGGTCGCCGCCCACGAACCCATGCGCCTGCGCGGCGGCGGCGCCATCCTCAACATCTCCTCGATGGCCAGCTACGCCGCCACCAGCCCGTACGGAGTGTCCAAGCTGGCCGTACGCGGCCTGACCATCGCCTTCGCCACGGAGTTCGCCGCGGCCGGAGTGCGCTGCAACGCCATCAGCCCCGGTCTGATCGCCACCGAGAGCGCGATGGCCGACCTGTCGGACTCCCTCGTCGAGGACATCGTGCAGAAACGGCAGCTCGTCAAGCGGCTCGGCGCAGTCGACGACATCGTCGGCATGGCCATGTACCTGTGCTCCTCGGATGCCGCCTTCATCACCGGAGAGACGTTCAAGGTCTCCGGTGGGATGCCGCTCTGGATCTAGCCACACCGTCCACCGGCCCGAGAAGAGGCGACCACCGTGACCAGCAATGCACTCACTGCCCTGCGCATCGTCGTCACCGGCGGTGCGAGCGGCATGGGCGCCGGCATCGTGCACGCGTTCGCGGCGGACGGCGCCACGGTCGTGTCCCTCGACGTCGCCGAGGAGGCCGGTCGGGAGGTCGCCGCCCGCGCCGACGAACGGGGGCGCGGCCGGGTCCACTTCGTCCACTGCGACGTCGCCTCGACGGAGTCGGTGGACGCAGCTTTCGCGCGGGCCGCCGAGTTGCTCGGCGGTCTCGACGTCCTGGTGCACGCAGCCGGCATCGCGCCAGGCACGGCCGCAGCCCAGATCGCGGTCGAGGACTGGGACAGAGTGCTGGCGGTCAACGCCCGGGGCACGTTCCTCACCAATCAGGCGGCGTTCCGACTGCTGTCCGAGAAGGGCGGCCGGATCATCAACTTCGCATCGGGTGCCGGGGCCAAGGGCTACCCCGGCAAAGCGCACTACGCGGCGAGCAAGGGAGCGGTGCTTGCCTGGACCAGGACCGTCGCAGCCGAGTGGGGGCGCTTCGGCATCACGGTCAACGCCCTGGCCCCCGCCATCGCCACCCCCATGTACGCGGCCACCCGGGCCGCCATGAGCGCCGATCAGCTGGCCGCGCACGATGCCCAGCTCGCCGTCCAGATGCCGGTCGACGGCGCGCTCGGCGACATCGAGCGCGACCTCGTCCCGGTGCTGCGCTTCCTCGCCGGCCCCGGCTCCCGGTTCGTGACCGGGCAGACCATCGCCGTCGACGGCGGCATGCTCATGGTGCGCTGACCCTCACAGGCGGGACAAGGGTCCGCCGCCGGGGCCTACGTGAGCGTTTCGCTCGTGGTCGGGGCTGTCTGGAATGCAAAAGAGTGCTCGGAATGGGATGGCGTTCATGCAGGCAGATGATTTACTGATGCCTGCGTCACATCTGCTTCAGGAGGATCGAATGACCCAGGCCGCACCTCGCGACACCGGAGGAGCTCCGGTATTGCCCTACATGATGAGCCCTGGACCGAAGCCGGCGCTCGGCTTCTTCGAGCGCAACGACCAGTTCCAGGCTCAGACTCGCCCGGCGCTGTGGACCGAAGAGGCGCAGGGCTACTGGGTCTTCACCGACCACGAGGTCATCCTCGACGGCCTGAACCAACCCGACCTGTTCTCGAATTCGGTGATCGTCCCGGTCGAGCCGGACCCGCCGTACAAGTGGATCCCGATCATGCTCGACCCGCCGGAACACACCAAGTGGCGGCAGTTGCTGGGCGGCTACTTCTCGCCCAAGCGCGTCAAGGACATGAAGGCCGATCAGTACCGCTTCGCCGGTGACCTCATCGAGAAGTTCCAGACGCGGGGTGAGGTCGAGTTCATGAGCGAATTCGCTCAGGTCTTCCCGACCACGATCTTCCTGCAGATCATGGGCATGCCGGAGGACAAGCTCGACGAGTTCATGGAATGGGAGCACGCGATCCTGCACGGGACGGAGGAGACCGACCCGGACCGGAGCAAGCGCACCCAGGCGATGATGGACGTGATGGGCTACTTCGGCGGCCTGATCGCCGAGCGCAAGGCCCACCCCGACCTGGACGCGAACGACATCGTCACCGACGCCCTGAAGTGGCGCATCGACGGCGAGGAGCCCAAGCCCGAGGACCTGCTCAGCTGCTTCCTGCTCCTGTTCATGGCCGGGCTGGACACCGTGGCCGCGCAGTCGTCATACATGATCCGACACCTGGCCACGCACCCGGTGGACCGGAAGCGGATCGTCGAGGACCCGTCGATCATCCCGCACGCCATCGAGGAGATGCTGCGCGCCTACCCGATCGTGCACACCGCCCGCAAGGCCACCCGGGATGCCGACTTCCACGGCTGCCCGATCAAGGCCGGCGACATGGCGTCGTTCCCGCTGTCGATGGCCGGCCGCGACGACAAAGCCTTCCCGAACGCGAAGGAGGTCGACTTCGACCGGGAGGACGTCCGGCACATCTCCTTCGGCGCCGGCCCGCACCGGTGCCTGGGGTCCCACCTCGCGCGGCAGGAGCTGGTCGTGTTCCTGGAGGAGTGGCACAAGCGCATCCCCGAGTACGAGCTGGCCGAGGAGCCCATCGAGCACGCCGGTGGTGTCTTCGGCATCGACGCGCTGAAGCTGCGCTGGCCCGCCTGACGGACGCTCGCGGGACCCGTAGGAACTCGGCCCGGATGGTCACCCTGACCACCCGGGCCGAGTCGTAGCGCTCTGCGCCGGCTCGGTTGGCGGACGGTGCGACCGTCCTCCACGATCGAGGAGGACGTCGTCACGAGAGAGGACCAGCGCCCGATGACCCTTGGCATCCCACCCGCTGAACTGAGTGACGAGGACCTGGAACGCGAACTGCGGCACACCCACGAGCAGCGGCACGACACGTTCCTCAACGGGACGAGCGAGGCGCTGTCCACGCACACGAGGCGGATGCACGAGCTGGAACTCGAGTACCTGCAGCGCTTCCCCGGCCGCGTGCGGGAGGACGCGCGGAAGCTGCAGCAGGGCGTCTGACCGCCCCGCTGCAGCTGTCAGCTGCCGATCGGGCTGGGCGTCAGCGGCAGCGGACCCCGGCGGACGACCTCGAACAGCAGGTCCGGCCGCACGCCCAACTCGTCCGCAGCAGCCTGGCAGGCCGCGACGTCCTTGCCGAGGAACTCCGAGATCCGTGCGCCGAAGGTCTGGATGTCGCCGTGCTCGCTGGCATAGACAGCCGCGTGGCTCCCCCCGCTGGCATGTGCCAGGGCGGCGTACAGGACGTCCTGGGCGACCCCGAGCTCGCCGGCCAACGATGCCCCCTCGGCCAGCAGCTGCATGTTTGCTGCGAAGAGCAGGTTGTTGACCAGCTTGACGGCGAGCGCCGAGCCCAGGTCACCCGTGGGCTGCACCGGCTCCGCGTACGCCGCGACCGCGGCCGCACACCGCTGCACGGCGGCCGTCTCGCCCCCGAGCAGGACGAGCAGCTTGCCGGCCCGGATGGCCTCGGCAGTGCCGCTCACGGGGGCGTCGACGACCTCGACGCCCCTCCTCCGGCCCCGGTCGAGCAGCTGCCGCAGGAGCGCGACGCTGCCGGTGGTGTGCGATGCGAACACCGCGCCGCCGGGCAGGGCGTCGATGATCGAGGGGCCGACCTCGGCGAGCTGCTTGTCGTCGAACAGGCAGGAGAGGAAGACCTCCGCGCCCGCCGCGGCTGCGGCCGGGTCGTCGACCACCACGGCGCCGCGGGCGGTCAGCCGCTCCCGCACCTCGGGACGACGCACGTATACGGAGACGGAGTGCCCGGCGTCGAGCATCCGCTCGACCATGGGCTCGCCCATCCGCCCCGCACCGATGAAACCGACCGTGGTCATGGAACCTCCATGCGACGGGGACCCCGTGACGGTCCTGCGGACCGCCACGGGGCACCCCTCGGGATCAGAACGTGGGCTGCTGAGGCCGGCTCTTGACGTAGCCACCGGCGTCGATGCGCATCTGCATGCCCGTGACGTAGCGCGACTCGTCCGACACCAGGAAGAGCACCGTGTTCGCGATGTCCTCGGGCTCCACATACGGGATCGGCATGGCCTGCATCGCCGGGAAGGCGACGATCGCGTCGTCGCGGGTGGGCTCCTCCAGGTCGGGCCGGAAGATCCGGTACATGGAGTCGTTGTTCAGCAGGTCGGTGTTGCAGTTGGTCGGGTGCACCGTGTTGGCCCGGATCTTCTGCGGCGCCAGGGTGATCGCCAGGTCGTTCATGAACGAGGCGATGAAGCGCTTCGCCAGCGAGTACCCCAGACCCCCGGAACCCGTGGCCGGGTTGTCGACACTTCCGGGCAGCAGCGCCGCTAGGCTGCCGGTCGCCACGATGGACGCGCCCTCCTGGAGGTGCGGAATGGCCGCCTCCACGGCGTTCATGACGCCGGCGAAGTCGACCTGCAGCGCGTCGAGGAAGGGACCGCCACCTGCCGTGCCAAGCGGGCAGATACCGGCGTTGGCAACCACGGCGTCGAGATGGCCGAGCTCGGCCACACCGGCGTCGAGAGCGGCTTTGACTGCGGCGCGGTCACGCACGTCCGCGACGCTGGCGATCATCCGGCGGTCGAGCTTCTCGACCAGCCGGACCGTCTCGTCGAGGTCCTCGCGGGAGCTCATCGGGTAGCTGTTGCTCTCGATGTCCTCGCAGATGTCGATGCCGATGATGTCGGCACCTTCCGCGGCCAGCCGGAGCGCGTGCGCGCGTCCCTGCCCACGTGCCGCTCCGGTGATGAAGACGACCTTGCCCTCTACACGGCCCATGCCGGTGCCTCCTGGTTGAAATGTGACGTCGGCCGCATGCAACCATCCGGCGAGCGCACAGTGCAAGTATTGAGTGAACCCAATTAGTCTACGGGCTTCCGGAGGTCGCACCATGGCAGTGCCCCCGTCCATCCTTTTCGTCGGTGCGGGCCTCGCCGCCACCCGTGCGATCGAGCAGCTTCGCTCGCTGGGGGTCGACAGCCGGATCACCCTCGTCGGTGCCGAGCAGCACCTGCCCTACGACCGTCCGCCCCTGTCCAAGGACGTCCTTCGCGGCGAGCGCGAGGACAGCCCGCTGCGAGCGGAGTGGGCCGAGCTCGACGTCGAGGTCCACGTGGGCCGGCGCGCCGCCGCAGTCCACGCCGGCCCCCGCACGGTGCTCCTCGACGACGGCGAGGAGCTCGGCTACGACGCGCTGGTCGTGGCCACCGGCGCGACGCCCCGGCGGCTGCCGGGGATCAGCGGGCCCGGGGCCCATGTCCTGCGGACGCTCGAGAACGCGCGAGCGCTCGCCGAGGACGTCCGCCGCGAGGGCCGGCTCACCATCGTGGGCGGCGGGCTGATCGGCTGCGAGGTCGCCGCCAGCGCCCGCGCCATGGGCGCCGAGGTCACCCTGCTGGAGCTCCTCCCCGCCCCCATGGCGCGGGTCCTGGGTCCGCAGGTGGCCGCGGAGGTGGCCGAGATGCACGAGCGCGAAGGGGTCACGCTGCGCTGCGGGCTCTCCGTCGTCGAAGCCCGGGGCGAGGGCGCCGACCGGGAGCTGCTGCTCTCCGACGGCAGCACGGTGCCGGCGCCCGTCGTCCTGGTGGCGCTGGGCGTCACGCCGGACACCGGCTGGCTGGACGGCTCCGGGATCGAGGTGGACGACGGCGTGCTGTGCGATGCGACCGGGCGGACCTCGATCCCCGGGATCTGGGCGGGCGGCGACGTGGCCCGGTGGCAGCACCCGCTCTTCGGCACGCATGTCCGCCACGAGCACTGGACCAGCGCCGCCGACCAGGGGGTCGCGATCGCCCGCGACCTGGCCGGGCAGCCGGCTCCGCTCGACGAGGTTCCCTACTTCTGGAGCGACCAGTACCGGACCAAGTTCCAGGTGCTGGGCTCACCGCACCCGGACGACGACGTCGCCCTGCTGCGTGTCGGCCCCGACGCGAACCGGCTACTCGCCGTGTACGGGCGCGGCGGGCGACTGACCGCCGTCCTGGGTGCCAGCGCACCCAAGTGGGTCATGCGTATGCGGACGCAGATCCGGGACGGCGTCCCGTACGACGAGGCCGTGGCCGCCGCGCAGGCCTGACCCGGCAACGGCCGGAGGGGCGCCATGGCGCCCGCCCCGTGCCGCGCCACCGCGCCCCGCTCAGCGGGGCAGCGGGTCGAAGTGACGCTCGGCGAGGACGCCCATGGTCGGCCGCAGCACCTGCGTCTCGCGGTCGACGCGCCGGGCGAACACCCGCACGATGTCGGCGTCGACCAGCCGACCGGGCTCCTGGACGAGGGCCGCGAGCTCGAGACGCCCCTCGGCGACGGTCACCGGCCGGTGGCCCAGCAGCTCGGCAAGGTCGTCCAGTTCCTGCTCGTCGGCCATGCCGGACAGCCGGTCGGCCTGCTGGAGGTACTTGAGGACCCGGGCCAGCCCTTTGCTGCGCAGCACGACGAACGGGTCGGTGCTGCGGGGGACGATGATCTCCTTGATCTGGGCGAGGGCTGCGTCGTAGAGCCAGCTCCGCTCGGAGGGCTGCGCGTCGAGCTCGGGCGCGGTCTCCGGAGGCAGCGCCATCACGTCGCCGAGCGCCTCGACGTAGAGGCGGCGATGCAGGGCGCCGTACATGAGGCCGTTGCCGACCTCGCCGAGCAGGTTCTCCTCCTGCAGGCGGCGGTTGCCCAGGATCACCACCCGCAGCTCGGCGAACAGGCGGTAGTACCGCACCCGCTGCCAGTCGATCTCCCGGCCGGCGGCGGCGGAGTAGTCGGCCATCCGATCGGTCAGGTCGGTGAAGGGTTCCTGCACCGCTCGCAGGGCCAGCCAGCCGAGGTCGTCGTGCGGGTCGCCGAGGTGTGCCAGTTCCCAGTCGAGGACGGCGGTCACCTTGCCGTCCTCGTAGAGGAAGTTGCCCGGTCCGGTGTCGCCCTGGACGATCACGACCGGCCCGGCCACGTCCGGCAGATTGCGCCGCAACCAGGCCAGGCCGAACTCGATGAGCGGTTCGGGCGTGTAGTCCCCGAAGCGGTACAGCGCCTCCCACGTGTCGATCTCGTAGCGGACGAGATCGCGCAGGTCGCGGTCGGCGTCCTGGTCAGGCAGGCCGACGCGGTGCGGGTCGACGGCATGCAGTGCGGCGAGGTGCCCCATGAAGTCGCGGGCGACCGACAGCCGCGCGTCCTCCTCCTTCAACCGCGAGAACCACGTGGCGCCGGGCACGCGGGTGGACAGGATGGCCTGCTCGACCGGGTGCACTCCCAGCACGCGGGGCACCGGCACGGGCGTGTCCTGCAGGGCGAGGAAGAACTGCGCCTCCCGGTGCAGGGTGTGCTTCTCCCCCGACGACTCCGTGTCCGCCCGGTTGTAGCGGAAGAAGAGCTCCAGAAGCCGGCCGTCCGGCAGCTCCACGTCGACGAGCCAGGCCTCGTGCCGACCACCACCGGGCACCCGGTCGGCCCGGGTCACGGTGCCGCCGGCCGTCTGCTCGATCCAGCTCAGCAGGCTCCCGCTCAGCGAGAGCGTCGCCTCGTCCGGAGCGTTCGTCGTCGTCACGATTCGG
>DATHAK010000067.1:0-2934 GCA_035296685.1 Blastococcus sp. | reverse complement strand
GCGCCGACGGTCCCGTTCGCCCGTCCCCGGCTTGGCTTTCCGGTCAGGCAGCATCATCCTGACCACCAACCTCGGGGTCGCGTCCTGGGCCTCCCGACTCGGGGACCCGATGGTCACCGCGGCCATGCTCGACCGGCTCCTGCAACGCGCGGTCGTGCTGGGCATCGACGGCCCGTCCTACCGGCTGCGCACCCACCAGGCCCGCACCGAGGACCTGCGCCGGGCGGTCGGCTCATGACCGACTCCACCCGCACCCCCGCCCTGGCCGCCACCGAACGGCGCTGCCCGACCTGCACGACGTCGTTCCACCCGCACCCCCGCAAACCCAGCCAGATCTACTGCTCCGAGCGCTGCCGAGCCACCGCCTGGCGGCGCCGCCGCGCCCTGCGCCCCGTGACCTCGTTCCCGGCCACGAGCAACGACGAGGCGAACGAGGTCCGCAACGACGCCGACACGGCGAACGCCGACGCGAACGAGGTCACCGGGGTCCAACGCTGCCCGCACTGCCGCCAACCCATCGTCCTGGTCACGCTGATCACCACGCCAGCCGCCGCGCACGTCGCCGTCCCCGCGCCACCCACAACAAGGATCACCAGTGGCAGCTACCCGACCCAGGCCGGCGGCAGTGCCGCGGCTCTCACGAGAGAAGGCCCATGAGCAGCGGCGAATATCGTTACAGCCCCGCGGAGGCCCCTGGGCCATGCCCGAACCACCCCGGCTGTCTGATCCGGCGCTGCGGCCGCTGGCTCTGCAACCGCACCTTCCACACCCCGCTCAACCAGCGCGGCCAACCCCGCCGCTACTGCCGTCCGGCGTGCCGAGTCGCCGACCACCGCAGGCTCCAGAAGTGATCAACACAGCCTGCGGATCTTGCCGCTGCGCTCAAGA
Organism: Blastococcus sp.; assembly: GCA_035296685.1. Classification (GTDB taxonomy): domain Bacteria; phylum Actinomycetota; class Actinomycetes; order Mycobacteriales; family Geodermatophilaceae; genus Blastococcus_B. The sequence goes on along the minus strand of DATHAK010000067.1, from coordinate 2,046 downwards.
ACTGGCAGCCTCTACACGCCCGCCACTGAGCACTTTCGCTGAGCACATCTGGGCACTTTCGGGGCTCTGGCGCACTTTGCGTGATCGACGGTGGTCCTGCGTCCGTCAGTGGGCGTGGAGGACTCGCGTGCGGAGTAGGTCGAAGTTGGCGCGGCCGAACATCTGGCGCTTCAACATCTTGATCTTGTTGACGGTGCCTTCGACTCGGCCGGAGCTGTGTTCGAGGGTCAGCCCGGCGCGGACAGCGTCGTAGTCGCGCCGTAGCCCGGCCGTGAACCGGTGCAGCTCGGGGAGGTCGTCGGCCTCGACCGCAGTGAGCCAGTCGTCGAGACGCTCGCCATGGCGCCCGCACATCATCTCGGCGAACGCGGCGACGTGGGTGGCGGCCGCGTCGAGTTGCGGGCAGTGGGCCAGGACCTGCTTGAGGCGCACCTGATCGCCGGGTTCGAGACGGTGTGGACGTCGCAGGATCCATCCGGTGACCTCGCGGACGGTCGGTGCCGTGGGCCGCGCCGGCGGAGTCGGTCGCCCGTCGCGCAGCGGGTGCAGGTAGCGGCGCACTGTCTTGTCGCTGCCGCGGTAGCCCAGCGCGGTGATCTCCTTGGTCAGGGCCGCGGCGTCGGTGCAACCCTGGATCCAGCGCTGGTGCAGGTAGTCGGTGTATCCGTCGAGCAGGCTGGCTCGCTGCAGGGTCTTGGCATGCAGCTCCTCGAGGCTGGAGGCGCGCACGAACCGGCGCACGGTGTGTCGGTCCAAGCCCAGCGTGCGTGCGATCGCCGCGATCGATGCCCCGTCGGCGTGCAGCGCGGTGATGGCCTGGTAGCGCTCCCGGGTCCGGGTCACGATCCGCAGCTCACGCGCCGGCGCCACGGTGTCCTCGGCGTTCTCAGCGGTGGTGTCCTGCTGGGCGGCCGCCGGCGCGGGCTGGTCGGGATGCGGGAGTTCACGCAGGCAGCGGCGGTGTGCCAGCACGCTGCGCTCGAGGTGCCCGGCCAGGTTGTGCCACATGTGCCAGCGGTCGGCGACTTGCACCGCGTCCGGGGCGCCGAGCCGGGCGGCCTCGGCGTAGGCACCGGCCCGGTCCCGGCAGATCACCTCGACTCCCGGGTGTTCCTGCAGCCAGGCGGCGAAGGTCGTCATCTCGCGGTCGGGCAGCAGGTCAACCGGCCCCCCGGTGGCCATGTCGACCACGACGCTGCCGTAGACGTGGCCGCGGCGCAGCGCGAAGTCGTCGACCCCGAGGACCGGAAGAGCCGTGACCTGCACGTCAGGAAGAACCCGGAGCAGGCGCAATAGGCTGTCTCGACTGGTCGGCATGCCCAGCCGGCCCGCGAGCCGGGCGCCGGCGCGCCCGGCCAGCGCCACCGCGATCGTGGACAGCATTCGTCGCAGCAACGACGTGCGTCGTGCCCTCGGTGCGGTCAGCGTCGCGGGCTGCTCGGCGAACGTGCGCGTCGCGCACGCGGCGTTGTCGCAGAAGAACCGCCGTACCCGCAGCCGCAGCTGTACCGGCCGGCCAGCGATCGGGGCGTCGACCAACCGGCGACGATACCGGCTGTGCACCCGCCGAGACGGCTGCCCGCACCGCGGGCACGCCGACTCGTCGACACGTAGCCGGGCGTCCACGACCACCCCAGCGCCACAGTCGGTGACCGTCTCGATGACCAGCGAGCCCAGATGAGGAAGGAGCACCTCAAGATCACATTCGGGTGATCTTGCTGCCGTCCGACCTCAGACGAGCGACGACACGCCGCGCTGCCGATCACGCAAAGTGCGCCAGAGCCAAATTGCGCGGGTGGGGGAACAGCACGGCCCACGAGTCGCCGATCCAGTCGTGGAACCGAACGGTCCCCTCCGTCGTCTCGGCCTCGAAGTCGGGGGTCAGCTCGTCGATCTGCAGTGTCATCGGTCGTCCTTCTTCCTCGGTTGGGGTTTCACGGGTGCACCTGGGTTTATGGGTGGAGCTGGCGTGGGATGGGACGTGGACTTCGGCTGCCCGTATCGATGATGGCGAGGAGCTCGATCGCGACCAGGGGAAGCCGATTC
>DATHAK010000066.1:0-3302 GCA_035296685.1 Blastococcus sp. | reverse complement strand
CATCTCGCCCCGCTCGCTCGCCTCGGTCGCCTTGACGATCACCATGAAACGCATCGCTGGTCTTCCTCTCGTGTCCTTCGCGGAGGACGGGGGCCGGTCGAGCCGACCGGCGCGGACCCCGTTCTGCTGACACGTCGAACGAGCCGGCCGCCGATCGACAACCTCTCACAAGATTTTTTCGCGGCCGCTCCTGGACGCACGAGTGCCCCGCCGGCGGACCGGCGGGGCACTCGGGGAGCGGGGTGGATCAGACGGGCTCGGCGCAGGTGACGGTGCCCTCCTCGCCTTCCTCACCGGTCCAGAGGGCCACCTCGGCGGTCGCGAACTGCATGCAGCTCTCGGGGTCGACCTGGAAGTCGTCGTAGGTCTGCTTCTGCTCCTCGACACCGACGACCTTGTACTCGGCCTCGGCCGCGTCGCAGTCGACGACCTCGAACGTGGTCGCGCCCTGCATCTGGACGCAGTCGCCGACCTCGACGTCGCCGATGCCGAAGCCACCGGTGAGCTGGTAGGCCGCTCCCGTACCGATGACCACGACGGCTCCGGTCGCGCCCAGCCACTTCTTGGCGCCGCCCTTCTTCTGCGGCTGCGCGCCCTGCGGCTGGTAGGGCTGACCGGACTGCGGCGGCGTCCAGGGGGCCTGGGGGGTGCCGGGCTGGCCCGCGGACGTGTCGGAACCGGGGTGGTCATGGCTGCTCCTGGGAACTCGCTGGGAGATGGTGCGATCCCGGCGAGCCTCATCGATCCGACGCCCGGCCGGCGCTCCCGCCACGGGGCGAGCGGTGTCGATGGGGTAACGAACCGTTCCGGGCGTCACGGCCGACCCCTCGGCCCCCGGAACTCCTGCGCGCGTGACCTGGCCGGCGGCGGGTAGGGAGCGCTCCGTGACCGACGGGGAAGCACGGAACGGATTCGCCGAGCGGCTCGGGGCACGACTGGAGTCCGCCGCGGACGGCTCCTCCGTCGTGCGCTTCGAGGCCACGGAGGAGCACCTCAACCAGGCCGGCACCCTGCACGGCGGTGTGCTGGCGACGCTGGTCGACACCGCGATGGGCATGGCGGTCCGCAGCACCACCGGGGAGGGCGACGTGCCGGCCACCAGCCAGCTGACGGTGACCTACCTGCGCCCGGGGAAGCCCGGAGCGCTCGAGGTGACGGCGTCGGTGCGCACCCGCGGCGAGCACCTCACGGTGTGCGACGCCGACGTCGAGCAGGACGGCCGCGGGCTGGTGCACGCGGTGGCCACCTTCGCCCTCCTGCACGGTTGAGTCAGGCGGTCCCTCCGGTCGCCGCCGCGGTGGGGACACCGGCCCCGTAGATCTCCCCCTCGTCGCCCGTTCCGCACCGGCTGACCAGCAGGACGAACGCGACGACGATCGCGAGGGCGGCGAGGACGACGGCGATCCCGGCGCTGCGGGTCCGTGGCGGCTGCCCGGGCTCGCGCGCTGCGGGCACCGGGTGGTCGGTCGTCATGGCGAGTTCTCTCGCTTCCGGTCGCGCTCCCGGACTGGGCTCGCCCGGTCCCCGCAGCCGGAGGTATGCCCGCCGACGTCTCCTGGGAACCGGGCCGGCGCCCGCGCGACCGTGTCGCCCGGACGGGGCGAGTCCTCCGCAATGCCTCGGCGGGGCTGGCGCGGCCGAGTAACGTCAGCAGCAACGTCACATCCCCCCAGGAGGCACCCCGTCGGCACGTGGTCCGGACGCTGCGCTGAAGCCCATCTGGGATGCCCCTGCCGGGGCGACCGGACGATCCACGAGGAGCGCTCCAAGGAGATCAGCGAGGCCCGCGCCCAGGCGCAGGAGTCCGTCGAGTGCCCGGAGTGCGGAGCCGCGACGACGCCGCTGAACATCGTCTCGTGGGGCCACTGCCGCGCGTGCCGGACCGCGCAGTCCCGGGAGATGTACCCCCTGCGCTGGTGACCAGGGACTAGGACGGCGCACTCGCACGTTCGGAACGGGCATGACCACTGCTACCTGGAACGGCGTCGTGATCGCCGAGTCCGACGACATCGTGATCGTCGAGGGCAACGCCTACTTCCCCCTGGAGTCGGTGCGCGAGGACGTCCTGCAACCCTCGGAGACGCACAGCATCTGCCCGTGGAAGGGCACCGCGTCCTACTACGACCTCGAGGTCGACGGCGCGGTCAACAAGGACGCCGTCTGGTACTACCCCACGCCCAAGGACGCCGCCAAGCAGATCACCGGCCGGGTGGCCTTCTGGCACGGCGTCGAGGTGCGCTGACCCCTCCCAGCGATCGGGAGGAACTCCCGGGGAACCCGGGAAACCGGCTCATGACCTGACGGCCGCCTCGCCGGACCGTGGACGTGCGCAGCCAGCGCACCCCACGACCGGAAGGCGGACACCATGACCCACACCCTGGACACCCCGCGCGGCATGCGGGGCGTCGTCCCCGACGCCCGGACCACCCGGCTCGGCGCCGGCCTCGGGATCACCGGCCTCGTGCTCACGGCGGCCGGCATCGCGCTCGCGGCGCCGACCGCCGCCACCCTCAGCTCGTCGCCGAGCGACATCGTCGGCTTCTACACCGAGGGCGGGATGGCCCGGACGGTCGCCGGGGGCTTCGTCGAGATCCTCGGAATCGTCTCGTTCCTGCCCTTCGCGGTGATGCTCACCAGTCGCGTGCGGGCCGCCGGCGGACGGGCCGAGCTGCTCGCCGCGACGCCCGGACCGCTGCGACCGTCTACGTCGCCGTCTCCCTCGCACCCGGCATGTCGGCGGGTGCCACAGCGCTGTGGCTCGGCCACCACGGCACGACCGACGCCACCATCCTCGTCGCCCTGACCGCCCTGCGGTCGCTGAGCTACTTCGTCGCCCTGGTGCCCTACGCCGTCTTCCTCGGAGCGGTCGGAGCGGCGGGCCTGGCCGGCCGGGGTCTCCCCCGCTGGGCCGGCTGGTCGGCAGTCGTCATCGGGACCGCGCTGGTCGCCAGCGTGCCCTTCGCCGGCTACGGGATGACCGACCTGCTCGCCCTGGTCTCGCTGCTCTGGATCGCGCCGGTGGCCGTCTCGCTGATCCGCACGCCCGAACCGTCCGTGTGAACGGGCTCCCCACCGTCGGCCGAACTGCGTCACCATGCGGCCATGCCCGCGCACGGTGAGCACGGGGTGCCGCGGCTGGTCCGGCTGGTCCTGCTCTGGGCGACCGTCCTGACGACGGCGGCGACGGCCATCGCCGCCGCCGTCGCCGCCTGGCGTGCCGGTCTCGGCCAGGAGCAGGCCCGGATGGTCGAGGCCGTGGTGGTCCCGGCCTGCTGCGCCGTCGGCGCCCTGATCCTCAGCAG
>DATHAK010000065.1:0-6992 GCA_035296685.1 Blastococcus sp. | reverse complement strand
GGCGCCGTCGCCGTCCTGCCCGCCGCCGGACTGGTCGTCCTGAACCTGCTCAACGGCACCGGCGGCCGCAACGCCGAGCACCTCCAGGACACCGGCGGCGCGCTGCCCGGGATGGCCATCGAGGCCTGGGCCGGCGGCTCGACGCCGCTGCTCCTCATCACCGTCGCCCTCGCCGTCGTGGGTGCGCTGCGCGCCCGCGGGGTGCGGGTCGTCGGCGTCGCCTGGGCGCTGGTGCCGCTTTCGCTGCTCGTCCTCGCGGAATTGGTGCGGCCCGTCTACCTGCCGCGCTACCTGCTCGCCGGCCTGCTCGGCGTGGGCGTCCTGACCGCGGCCGGGGCGCTCGCCCTGCCGCGCCCCGCCCGCCTGCCCGGAGCGGCGCTCCTGCTGGCCTGTGCCCTGCTCGCGTGCGCGCCGATGGCCCAGCGCGGGCCACGGGAGCGGTCCGACGAGCTCGTGGCGAGGCTCGCCCAGCTGCACCGCGCCGGCGAGCCGATCGTCGCCGCCGACCAGCGGTCGGCGATGGGGCTGGACCACTTCGTGCGCACCGAGGCCCCGCAGCTGCGCGCCGACGTCGTACTGCCCCCGGACGACGCCCCGGCCGACGCCGATCGCGTGTGGCTGGTCCGCCGGCTGATCGACCGCGTTCCCGAGCCCACCGACGACGACGAGATCATGCGCGAGGCCGGCCTCCACCGGACCGACACCTACAACTTCTCGGCCAGCAAGACGCACCTCGTCCTGCAGCTCTGGGAACGCTGACTGTCCGGATCTCGGCCAGATCTCGCCCCGTCCTTTCGCTGAACTGCTTGAGAGTTGTCAGCGTGTACCGCTCGCCTCCGCCACCACGGCTGCGGCCCTTGCGCGCCATAGAGCCCATGAGATGTCACCCGCGGGCGAGAGGTGTCGATCCGATGGCGGAGTCCTGGGTGAGGGTGACCTGAGGGCGCGCAGGACTGTCCCAAGGCCGTCTTTCGGACGAGCCGGCTGTCCCGAGGCGGCCCACTCAGGGACAGTCTGGAGTTGCCTTCTCAGCGTTTCCGGCGGTCGCGTCTGCAGCCGCGTCGCCTGCCTTCTCGATGTGAGGCGAGTGGACGTCGACACGGAGTACGGCCGTCGGCCGGATCGCTCAGGGGCGCCACTCCGGCCGATAGTCAGGGTGCGCGGCGTACGGAATGGCGAGATACGCGAGCGTGGTGCAACTGATCCCCTCTGGGCGGCCGCGGCCGCCGTCGTCGCAACAGCCCGTTCCGGTACCGCAGGCCGCGTGCAGCCTCACAATCTGCCGCTTGGCGCGGACGTCAGCCAGGACACGCGCGCAGGACAGCCCGATGTAGTGAGCTCCGCGGTAGTCGACGAGACCGATCCACGGCTGGTCGGTGTAGCAGCACCGCGCGGCGGTCTTCTCGTCTTCGTTGAGGCGGGCGCGGAGGAAGTCGGCGAGGTCGATGACTGCCGTAGTCATGTCTCATCCCCTTCAGGTCGGCGGTCAAGGACTTCGAACAGTCCCTCGATCGCCACTGGTCTGATCGCTTCATGCATTGAGGACGCGCACGGCGTGGGGGGATGACGCGGTCAGAACCCCGTTCTGACCACATGCAGCATGCGCGTTCGCAGGTAGCCTCCGGTGCGGTTCGACGAGATGGCGGACGAGTCGCCCCGGCCATCGGACTAGTCGGCGCGGGAGCGGAGCGGTTCAGGCGGACGTGACGCGGCGAGGCGTGGTCGGCCGCAACTGCGCACGTTGCGCAGATGGGGATGCTCGGCTATCCGTCCGGATGGCCCTCAGGCCGCCCTCAGAGCGCGTCGACGGTCTCGCCCTGAGCGGCCCATCTAGAGACACGAGGCCTCGCATGGCCTCACGGGATGACTCATCGGCCCGACGTAGCAGATGCGCGAACGGCGAGGGTGTCAGCACCCCAGCTCCAGCGGCGCAGGCCTGTCGCGCCGGGCCGTACTCCCCTTCCCGGCGGGATCGGCGACTCGTAGCGTCGGCCCATGACTCGGAAGCCACTGCGGTGCCGGTTCGGGTTTCACTCCTACGTGCGGCGCCACCCGGACGGCGAGCGGCCCTCGAGTCCGGACGACAAGATCTGCCGGCGGTGCGGGAAGCGCACGGGCGCCCCGTTCGGGAACGCACCGTCGGTCTTCCCCGGGTGACGTGCTCGGCAGTGGTGGTGGAGGCGTCAGTGGCTTCTGATACGACCTCTTACGCCGAGGCCGCTCACCGCCGGATGCGACTTTGCGACCGGTCCGGCGTGCCAAGCCCGAGCGTCGCGTGTCCTCCTGGAACCGGCGACGTCCGGCGGACTGATCCGGCTCGACAACAAACCGCCCCTGACCTTTCGGTCCCGGGCGGTTCGTCATTCTGGTGAAGGATTCCCTGACAATCTGCGAAGACCTCCAGCGACGCCCCTGGGCGGGGCAGTGCAAGCGGCCGGAACGTGGCCCCAAAGCCGACTTCAGGGCGCTTGACCACACCCCGATGCGCAAGGCGGTCGGGACTGGACGTCAGCGCCAGCGCGCGGCCCAGGCCAGCGAGCGCACCGACTGGCGCACCCGCGCCCGCCCGGTCCAGGCCGACCGGCCCTCCGGGCGGCGGTCGCGGGCCACCGGAACGCTCGCCACCCGCTCTCCCGCCCGGGCCACCGCCAGGACGACGCTCGGGGCGCCGTCCTCCCGCACGGCGGTCACCACCGCCCGGCGCACCGACGGCCCCATCGCGAGGAAGGCCCCCGCGTCGGGCGGCAGACCGGTCAGCCGGGCGGCCAGCCGCCGGTGCACGTCGCCGGTGAGCCGCCGCATCGGCGACTCGTAGGCACCCCGGCGTCCGGCGAACACGGCGCCGACGTCTCCGCGCGCGAGCCGGTCCAGCAGAGGGGGCACCGCCTCGGGCGGGTCCTGCAGGTCGGCGTCCAGGCACACCCAGGCCGCGGCGTCCGGCTCCGCGGCCAGGCCGGTGGCGAGCGCCGCGTGCTGGCCGCCGTTGACCGTCAGCGCCGTGACCGCGATCCGCGCGTCGGCGGCGGCGAGGCGGGCGGCGAGCGCCGCGCTGCCGTCGGGCGAGGCGTCGATCACCAGGCGCAGCCGCCAGTCACGCCCGCCCAGCGCCGCGGCCAGCCGCTCGGCGAGCAGTTCCAGCGTCGCCTCGTTGCCGTACACGGGGACGACGACGGCGACACGCTCCGGGGCGACGGTCACGGGCCGGCCGCCCAGGTGCGGGCGAGCCCCTCGGCGAGGTCTACCGTCGGCTCCCAGCCGAGCAGCCGGCGGGCGGCGCGCGGGTCGCAGACCCAGTCGGCGGTGTCCCAGGCGCGGCCGGGGTGGGCGCCGGGCGCGGTGGCGATCGGCCGGCCGGTCGCCCGCTCCGCGACGGCCACCAGCTCCTCGGTGCTGGTCTGCACGCCGGTGCCGAGGTTCAGCACGGTGCCCGGCGGCAGGGCGTCGTCCTCGGCGGCGCGCACGCACGCCTCGACGACGTCGCCGACCCACACCCAGTCGCGTCGGCTGAGCCGGGCCGGCAGCGGAACGGTGGCCCCGGTCCGGGCGGCGTCGAGGACGACGGGGACGAGCCGGGTCGGGTGGTCGCCGGGCCCGTAGACCTGGAAGGCGCGCAGCACTGCGGTCCGCACCCCGCGCTCGGCCGCGGCCGCCTGCAGGAGCAGCGAGCCGGCGGCCTTGGTGGCGCCGAAGAAGCCGCGTGGCTCCAGGGCGGCGTCCTCGGCCAGCGGACGCGGCGAGGCGGCGTACTCGGTGGAGGAGCCCAGGCGCACCACCGTCCGGCAGCGGTCCGGGAGGGCGTCCACGAGCCAGGGGCTGGTGTTGACCGCGACGGTGGCGGCCCGCTCGGCGGCGGTGGCCTTGGCCCGCCCGGCGGCGAGCGAGAAGACGACGTCGGGGTCGGCCGCCCGCACCGCCGCGACACCGGCGACGGGTTCGGCCAGGTCGACGTCGGCGCGGGTCAGGCCGACGACGTCCCAGCCGTCGGCCCGCAGCCGGTCGACGAGGTGGCGCCCGACGAAGCCGCCCGCGCCGGTGACCAGCGCCCTCACGCGGACAGGGGAACGGGGGTCCGGTCCTCGACGGCGGCGACGAAGCGGTCGCGGCGGTCGGCGACGTCCATCCTGTCCGCCCCCCGGAGGGCGTCGAGGGCGGCCAGCAGCCGCGGTACCTCGACGAACGGGTCGCGGCCGGCCATGTCGGCGGTGAACGACCGCCGCAGGAAGGTGAAGTCGGTGCCCAGCCGCACGAGCTCCGCGGCCAGCAGGTCGCTGGGTACCGGCGAGCCGCCGCCGGGCAGGGTGAGGCCGCCGACGCCGAAGGGCTGCGCCACCGCGGCCCGCACCGCGTCGGCGGTGCCGTCGACGAGCGGCCGGAACAGCTGGTCGGACCGGCGGTCGATGCGCAGGTCGTTGAGCCCCAGGTAGATGCGTGACAACGGGCGGCGGGCCAGCGCGGCGGCGCGGTCGACGGCGTCCTGGGTCTCGATCAGGATGCCCAGCCCGCAGCGCCCGGCGACCAGGTCGAGGGTGCGGTCGACCTCCTCGGTCGTGCGCACCATCGGCAGCAAGAGCTCGTCGGCCCCGCGGGCGATCGCCTCGTCCACCTCCGCGGCGCTCCAGGGCCCGTAGCCGTTGATCCGGCACAGCACGCGCCCGTCGCTGGCCGCCCGCACGCGCGACAGGTCGTCGGGGGTGTCGGAGTTGATCTGGGTGCCCTCCCCGAGCTGCCGGCGGTGCTTGCCCCGGCGCTCCCAGTCCACGACGATCCCGGCGGCCCCGGCGGTCACGACCGAGGCGCCCCAGCGGGCGTCGACGGTGAAGAGGAACAGATCCACGAGGGCAGCTTAGGCTGCCCTAACTCCGAACCTGGAAGCGCCCTCGACGCGGCGCGTCAGGAGGACGCCTGCGCCCCCACGACCGCGGCGTACCCCGCCGGGGCTCCGGACACCGGAAACGCGAGGGCCACTCCGCGCACGGTGATCGTCACGTCGTCCCCCACCGCGGGCAGGTCGGCGCCGTCCAGGCGGGCGCTCACCGAGCGGCCGTCGGGCAGGTCCAGCCACACGCGGGAGTCGTGACCGTAGAAGTCGACCGTGCGCACGCGCGCCACCGGACCCGCCGGCGACGGCGCGGAGAGCCGGAGCTGCTCGGGGCGCAGAAGCACCCGGGCGCGGCCGTCGGGCACGGGTTCGCCGGCCGCCTGCTCGCAGGGCAGGGTCCCGAGCGCGCACCGCGCCAGGCCGTCCCGGACGTCGGCGTCGAGGACGACGGCCTCGCCGACGAAGGTGGCCACGTCGAGGTCCCGCGGGTGCCGGTAGAGCGTGCGGGGGTCGGTGAGCTGCACCAGCCGGCCGCCGCGGAGCACCGCCACCTGGTCGGCCATCGACAGCGCCTCGGCCTGGTCGTGGGTGACGAGGACGGCGGTGGCGCCGGTCGCCGTCAGCGCGCGGGCGACCGCCGCCCGGGTCTCGTCGCGCAGCGTGGCGTCCAGCGAGGAGAACGGCTCGTCGAGGAGGACCAGCGAGGGCTCGGGCGCCAGGGCCCTCGCCAGCGCCACCCGCTGCTGCTGGCCGCCGGAGAGCTGGTGCGGGGACCGGTCGGCCAGGTCGGACGCCAAGCCCACCAGGGCGAGCAGCTCGCGGACTCGGCCGCCGTCGCGCCGCTGCGCGCGGGGCAGGCCGAAGTTGATGTTGGCGGCCACGGTCAGGTGCGGGAACAGCCCGCCCTCCTGCGGCACGAAGCCGATGCCACGGCGCCGCGCGGCCACGCTGCGACCGGGCCCGGTGACCACCCGGTCGCCCACGACCACGGTGCCGGAGTCGGGGTCGTCGAAGCCGGCGATCAGCCGGAGGAGCGTCGTCTTGCCGCAGCCCGAGGGGCCCAGCAGCGCCGTGAGGCTGCCGCCGGGCACGTGCAGGTCCACCCCGGTGAGCACCGGTGTGGCGCCGAAGGACTTGGTCAGGTCCTTCACGGTCAGCGAGCTCATGGGGTCAGACCTCGTCGGGCGTCGCGGGACAGCAGCACGGTAGCGGGCGCCGAGAGCAGCACCATGATCACCGCGTAGGGCGCAGCGGCCCCGTACTCCAGGGCGCTGCTCGCCGACCAGAACGCCGTGGCCAGCGTGGTCGTTCCCGTGGGGGCCAGCAGCAGGGTCGCGGTCAGCTCGGTGACGACGGCGAGGAAGACCAGGGCGGCGCCCGCCCCGATCCCCGGTGCCAGCAGCGGCAGGGTGATCCGGCGCAGCCGGTCCGGGGCGGAGGAGCCCAGCGAGGCGGCGATGTCGTCGTACAGCGGCGGCGACTGCTCGACCCCGGCCCGCACGGTGACAATCGCCCGCGGCAGGAACAGGATCGCGTAGGCCGCCAGCAGCACCGGCACCGTCTGGTAGAGCCACGGCGTCGCCCGGATGCTGATCGTCACCAGGGCCAGCGCGACGACGATGCCCGGGACGGCGCTGCCGAGGTAGGTGCTGCGCTCGAGCAGGGTGGCGACCCGGCCGCGGGACCGCACCGCCAGCCACCCGACGGGCAGCGCCATCGTCGTGGTTGCGGCGGCGGCGACGGCGGCGAGGCCCAGCGTCGTCCCGGTCGTGGTGGTGAGGGCGGGCCAGTCGAACTCGGTCGAGGCCCCGCGGCTCATCCACCAGGCCAGGCTGCCAAGAGGCACCAGCAGCGCCAGGGTGACCAGCGCCCCGAGGCCGGCGAGAGCCGGGATGGTCATCCCGCGCAGCGCGACCGGACGACCGGGCCGTGCGGCGCCGCGCGCGGTGCGGGCGTAGCCGCGGCGGCCGCGCAGCCGCAGCTCCGCCAGCAGCAGCGCCAGGCACAGCAGGACCAGGACGCCGGCCAGCATGGTCGCGCCCGGGCCGTTGAAGGTGGCCCGGTACTGGTCGTAGATCGCGGTGGTGAAGGTCGGGTAGCGCAGCATCTGCAGCGCCCCGAACTCGGCGAGCAGGTGCAGCGCGACCAGCAGGCTGCCGCCGAGCAGGGCGAC
>DATHAK010000064.1:0-4960 GCA_035296685.1 Blastococcus sp. | reverse complement strand
GAGCGTGCCCTCGCTGCCGATGAAGGCGCCGAGCAGGTCGTAACCGGGGTGCTCCGGCGCGCGGCCGCCGAGGTGCACCACCCCGCCGTCGGGCAGGACCACCTCCGCGCCGAGCACGTGGTTGACCGTGAAGCCGGACTTCAGGCAGTGCGCCCCGCCGGCGTTCTCGGCGACATTGCCGCCGATCGAGCAGACCAGCTGGGACGACGGGTCGGGGGCGTAGGCCAGGTCGTGGGGCGCCGCGTCTCGGGTGACCCACAGGTTGATGACCCCGGGCTCGACGGTGACCTGTCGGTTGTCCGCGTCCACCGGGGACAGCTTGCGCAGCCGCGACAGCACGAGCAGGACGCCGTCGGCGCTGGGCAGCGCGCCGCCGGACAGGCCGGTGCCCGAGCCGCGGGCCACGAACGGCACGCCCGCCTCGGCGCAGGCGCGCACCACGGCGGCGACCTCGTCCGCCGAGTGCGGCAGCGCCCGAGCGCCGGGATCACCTTGTACTGCGCGAGCCCGTCGCACTCGTACGTGCGCAGCTCCTGCCGGTCGTCGATGACCTGCGCGGGGTCGAGCTCGGCCCGGAGCCGGGTCGCCAGTCCGGGGATCGCGCCATCTGCTCTGGTTGCGCTGGTCATGGCATGCGTTCGTACGCGGGCAGGGTGAGGAACTCCAAGAAGTCGTCGGCGACGGCGACCTCCATGAACAGCGCCCGCGCCTGGGCGTAGTCGGCCGGGTCGCCGCCGAGCGCCGCGATCTCCTCGTCGGCGACACGCTCCACCAGCTCGCGGGTGACCGGCTGCCCGGTGTCGTCGAGCGTGACGTCATTATGCAGCCATTGCCACACCTGCGACCGGGAGATCTCCGCGGTCGCGGCGTCCTCCATGAGGTTGAAGATGGCCACCGCCCCGGTGCCGCGCAGCCAGCTGGCCAGGTACTGTATGCCCACGCTGACCGCGTTGCGCAGCCCGGCCTCGGTGTGCTGGCCCGGCGTGTCGCGCACGGCGAGCAGCTGGGCGGCGGTGACCGCCACATCGTCGCGCGCCCGGTCGAGCTGGTTCGGCCGGCCGCCCAGCACGCCGTCGAAGACCTCCCGGCAGATCGGCACCAGGTCGGGGTGGGCCACCCAGGAGCCGTCGAAGCCGTCGCCGGCCTCGCGGGTCTTGTCGTCGCGCACCTTGGCGAGGGCCACCTCGGTGACCTCGGGGTCGCGCCGGTTCGGGATGAACGCCGCCATGCCGCCGATCGCGTGCGCGCCACGCTTATGGCAGGTCCGCACGAGCAGTTCGGTGTACGCCCGCAGGAACGGCACCGTCATGGTGACGGCGTTGCGGTCGGGCAGCAAGAAGTCCGCCCCGCGGGTGCGGAACCGCTTGATGACGCTGAACATGTAGTCCCACCGACCGGCGTTCAGCCCCGCGGAGTGCTCGCGCAGCTCGTAGAGGATCTCCTCCATCTCGAACGCGGCCGGGAACGTCTCGATCAGCACGGTCGCCCGGATCGTGCCCACGGGCAGGCCGAGCAGCTTCTGCGCGCGCACGAACACGTCGTTCCACAGCCTCGCTTCGAGGTGGCTCTCCATCTTGGGCAGGTAGAAGTACGCGCCCGAGCCGCGATCGAGCTGCCGCCGGCCGCAGTGGAACAGGTACAGACCGAAGTCGACCAGGCTGCCGGACATCCGCTCGCCGTCGACGAGGATGTGCTTTTCGGTCAGGTGCCAGCCCCGCGGGCGGAAGACGATCGTGGCCGGCTCGCCGTCGCGCAGCTCGTACGTCTTGCCCTCCTGCGAGGTGAAGCGCAGCGCGCGGTCGATCGCGTCGCGCAGGTTCAGCTGCCCGGAAACGACGTTCTCCCAGAGCGGGGTGTTGGCGTCCTCGTGGTCGGCCAACCACACCTTCGCGCCCGAGTTCAGCGCATTTATCGTCATCTTCGCGTCGGTCGGTCCGGTGATCTCCACGCGGCGATCCACCAGGCCCGGCGCGGGCTCAGCCACCCGCCACTCCGCCTCGCGGATGTCCTTAGTCTCGTCGAGAAACTCCAGCAGCCCGCCCGCCGACAGCTCCCGCTGCCGCTCCTCCCGCCGCGCGAGCAGCTCGCGACGCCGCGCGTCGAAGCGCCGGTGCAGGTTGGCCAGGAAGTCCAGCGCCTCCGGCGTGAGGATCTCGTCGAACCGGTCGTGGATGGGGCCGGTGACCTCGGTGCCCACAATGAAAACCTATGCCTCCGTGGCCGGCGGCGAAACTGGGAGCATCTGGATCGTCTCGGCGCCGCGACGCAGCGCGCGGCGGACCGTGCAGTACTTCTCGTGCACCCGGTGCGCCACCGCGGCGAACACCTCGGCCGCCTCGGTGTCGCCGCCACCCGGCGTGGGGATAGTAGGGCCCTAGCCCATGCTTTTGCTGGCCGACGAGCGTAGCAACACGCTGGTCCTAGACAGGGCGCGCGACCGACTCCTTGTGGACGTTCGACCCGCGGCCAGGGATAACGGTTCCGATCGCCAAGGGAGCTGGCCGATGAGAGCCTCGAAGCTCAACGGGGATCGGATCCGCCGGCCACGATGTAGGACCACACCTGCTGTGCCGCGCGACCGGCTGTGGGGTTGGGCGGCCCTGCCGCTCGGCGGCGGAGCGATGGCCGTGGGCGAACGACCCCGAGTCGAGCCAGGCCTGGAAAGACTCCTCGTCGAGCCAGCGGCTGATCACCAGCCACGGAACCGCTGCACCAGAGCACCCAGCCGAGTTCCCGCCGAGCGATCCGGGGGATTCTTCAATGCTAGGTGGGCGACGCTCTACCGGCCCTGCTGGGCCACGACGGCGGCGGGCACCGTCCGAGCGCGCTATGGGAGTGGGACGTAACTACGGACCAACTACGGACCACGATGGCCGAACTCAGCGCACTTCAACGGTCAGCCATGGACACCAGCGATAAGTGGTTCGCGCTCGACACCCGTAGAGGCCCGATCTGAGGGTCAAGGGGTCGCGAGTTCAAATCTCGCCAGCCCGACAAGCGAAGCAGCTTGTCAGCGCAGATTTGGGCACTTGTGAGCAGGCAGTCCGAGCCTCGGCTAGGCGGATCTGACCGCGCGGCTGACCGCGCGACATCACCTTCGGGTGTGATCGCCGGCCTTGATCTTTCGGCCTTCGGTGGTGAGACCGGAGGAACCATGGCGGGCCGTCGTACTAAGCGCTCGGACGGGCGCTTCTGCCTCAACATCACCGTCGAGAACGCGGACGGGACCAAGCGGCGGGTCTACTTCTACGGCCGCACCCAAGCCGAGGCCAAGGCGAAGGTGGCGGCGGCCCGTGCGCGAGTCGGTCGCGGTGAACCGGTCCGGGACGCGACCCGAACGGTGTCGGACTGGCTGGCCGAGTGGCGTACGACGTTCCTGCGCGCCAGCGACCGCGCCGAGTCGACCAAGGACCTGTACGCCGGGCTCACGGCGGGCCATGTCGAGCCGGTGATCGGCCACCTGGCCCTCGGCCAAGTCAAGCCGTCAGAGATCACCCGCGTGCTCCTGCACATGGAGCAGCTAGGCCGAGCGGGGAGTACACGGCGCAGCGCGTACGCGGCACTGCGCTCAGCCTTCGACGACGCGGTGATCGACGGCCTTCTCGCAGCGAGCCCGGTACTGCGGGTGAAGCGCCCACGAGGGACGCACGGGGAAGCGACGAGCCTCGAGCCAGAGCAAGTCGCGCGGCTGCTCCAAGATGCCGAAGACCTGCGATACGCGAAGGTCCTGCGCCTGATTCTGGGGACCGGCCTGCGACGCGGCGAGGCCCTGGCGCTGCGTTGGGCAGACATGCGCCTCGACCGTTGCGAGCTCTCAATCAAGAGGTCCCTGACTCGGCTAAGTGGTGGGCTGGTGATCTCGGACGCCAAGACGCAGCGGTCGCGTCGCATGGTTTTCGCTGAGCCCAGCCATAGTCCGGCTGATTACCGAACAACGGGCCGAGCAGGTGGCTGAGCGTCTACGGGTCGGCAACTTATGGGAGGACAGCGGCTTCGTCTTCGCCACCGAGTTCGGCGGTCCAGCCGACCCGCGGAACCTGTTGCGGACGACGACGATCGCCGCCAAGCGAGCGAGTCTGCCGCAGATCGGCGTGCACACCCTTCGTCACACCTACGCTACGACGGCGCTGTTGAATGGTGTTCCGATGCATGTGGTGAGTCGCAACCTTGGCCACTCGTCGATCATCATCACCGCCGACATCTACGGCCACCTCACCGACGACGCTGCCAGATCAGCCGCGCTGGTCGTCTCGAACGCTCTCGACCTGTGACGCGATGAAGGCGTTGATCGACTCCATGGTGATCAGGCTGCGGCGCCCGATCCGCACCCGTGCGAGGTCATCCCGGCTGCACATCCGCCAGATCGTGGTCCGCTCCACGCCGAGGATGCGTGCCGCCTCGCACTGGGAAACAAGCAGAATCTGATTAGGCACGCTCACGCCAACTGAAGGAGATCGGCGACGTCGGGCGGTCCGATCAGCGGGCTCGTCCAGCCTTTGCTGACCCGACACACCCTGCCATATCAACTACCCCGCCGTACCGCTGCACGTGAACGGGGGTACGTACCTCACCCGGCGCGACGGGACGGCGACACTGGCTTATCCTGGCAACTGTTTTGATCGGTCCGCGATGCGGCGGTGCGACCAATCTTCTCGGCCTCCCCGCTGACCAGCCGCTCTTGGTCCCCGGTTTGGCGGTCAAGGGTGAGCGAAGCGAATCCGTAGGACGCGAAGCGCCCTAATGAGGGTGTCTGAGACTGGGTGAGTCCCGGCGGGAGACCACTTAAGCGCCCTGAGGCTTCCGTCCTCTTTGTCAAGAGCGTGGCTCCCGCCGGTCTCGTTCCGGAGGCTGGTCACGGCTGGTTGGGGTGTTGCGCGGTGGAGCGCTTTCCATTAGGGCGCCGGACGGCTCCGTATCTGTTCATCATCTCTCGGGAAGGACGTGTCGGCGATGGAGGTTT
>DATHAK010000063.1:0-4220 GCA_035296685.1 Blastococcus sp. | reverse complement strand
CTCCACGCACCCCATCGCCGCCGACATCCCCGACGTCGCCGCGGTCGAGGTGAACTTCGACGGGATCACCTACGCCAAGGGCGCCTCGGTGCTCAAGCAGCTGGTCGCCTACGTCGGCCGGGAGGAGTTCCTGGCCGGTGTCCGGCGGTACTTCCGCAAGCACGAGTACGGCAACACGACGCTCGACGACCTGCTCGCCCCGCTGTCGGAGAGCTCCGGTCGCGACCTGTCGGAGTGGGTCGACCAGTGGCTGCGCACCAGCCAGGTCAACACCCTGCGCCCGGTGTACGAGCTGACCGACGAGGGCCGCTACGGCAGCTTCGTCATCGAGCAGACGGCGGTCGCCGAGCACCCGGTGCTGCGCAACCACCGGCTGGCCGTCGGCCTCTACAGCGAGGGGCCCGACGGACTGATCCGCACCCACCGGGTCGAGCTGGATGTCGCCGGTGCCCGCACGGAGGTGTCCGAGCTCGTCGGTCATCCGGCGGCCGACCTCGTCCTGGTCAACGACGACGACCTGACCTACGCCAAGCTGCGGCTCGACGAACAGTCACTCGGCGCGCTGCGCAAGCGGATCGGCGCGATCCCCGACCCGCTGGCCCGCGCGCTGTGCTGGTCGGCCGCCTGGGACATGACCCGGGACGCCGAGCTGCCCGCCCGCGAGTGGGTGCAGCTGGTGCTGGCCGGGGTGGACACCGAGAGCGAGATCAGCGTCGTCCAGTCGCTGCTGGCCCGCGTGCAGACCGCGCTCACCAGCTACTGCGACCCGGCGTGGGCGCCGACCGGCTGGACGATGCTGGCCGACCACGCCCTGACCTCGCTGGAGGCCGCGCCCGCCGGCAGCGACGCGCAGCTGCAGTGGTCGCGCACGTTCGCCAGTGCCGCCCGCACCGAGGAGCACGCGGCGGTGCTGCGCGGCCTGCTCGACGGCTCGCGTTCGTACGAGGGCCTCCAGGTCGACACCGACGCCCGATGGGCGTTCCTCTCCGGCCTGGTCGCGATCGGCGCAGCCGGGGACGCCGAGATCGACGCGGAGGCGGCCCGTGACGCCACCGCCACGGGCGTGCGGCGGGCCGCCACGGCCCGGGCGCTGCGGCCGACGCCGGAGTCGAAGGAGGAGACCTGGCAGAAGGCCTTCCACGACGACGCGGTGCCCAACTCGGTGCACGAGGCGCTGCTGCTCGGCTTCTGGCACCCCGCCCAGCGTGAGCTCACGGCGGGCTACGTCGACCGCTACTTCGCCGACATCCGGCCGCTCTGGGACCGCCGCCCCGGCGAGATCGCGAAGAACGCCGTCCAGTACCTGTTCCCGCCGATCGTCGAGCCGCGGACCATCATCGCCGCCGACGCCTGGCTGGCCGACGACGAGCAGCCCGCTCCCCTGCGGCGACTGGTCTTCGAGGGCCGCGACGGGATCGCGCGGGCGCTGCGCGCCCGGGAACGGGACGGGGAAGCAGGCCTCTAAACGACGAGAGGCGCCGTCCCCGGGTCGGGACGGCGCCTGTCGGCGTCAGCGCTTCAGTACGTCGGACGGTTGGCGGCGGGGTGGCCGGCCTGGTCGGACATCTGGCGCAGCCCGTTGACGATGCCGCCCACGAGGTCACCGGCGGCGAACGACCCGGTCATCGAGAGGACGGCCAGCGCGCAGGCGCGGTCGGGCAGCCGGCGCGCGGCCGCCGCCCCGGTCACCACCTCGACGACCTTCTGACCGGGCGAGACGGCGATCAGCACCGCCTCCGAGGGGTTGGCACCCGACATCGAGTGCAGCTCCTCGGCCCGGACGCGGGTCCTCTTGCCCAGGTCGCCGATGTAGAGCGTGAACCGCAGCCCGGTCTCGCGCGAGGACATGGTCAGCGCCTCGTCCAGGCGGGCCAGCTCGTGCCAGCTGAAGATCGAGTCGTGCGCCGGCCCGCCCTCCTCGGTGCGCGCGGGCGCGGTCTGGGCGGTGGCCGTGTCGTGGGACTCGACTTCGAGCGCGCGGGTCATCGCCGGCCTCCGGGGGCGTCGATCGGAACGAGGGTCATCGGGGGCTCACCAGGTCCCTCGGGCGCCGCCGAGCGGTCCGGCAGGGACGGCGGGACGGGGTGCCGCGGCGTGCGCGCCGTGCACGGAGGAGCCCGCGTGCCCGTCGCCCGTCGGCTCGCCGTACAGCGACGAGCCGATGGCCTTGGTCTCCCCGTGGCCCGGGTTGCCGTGGCCGGCGGCCGGCCCGTGCTCGGGGTGCGGCTCGTACCAGACGGGGGCGTGCTCCCACGGCTGCCCCGACTTGTACCGCGTACGCCTGCGCCCGCCGGGCAAGAAGATCAGCGCCGCCAGCAGCAGGATGATGGCCAGCGGGACGCCTGCGAAGACGAGGATGGTCTCGGCCACGTTCACGGCCGACAACTTACCGGTAGGCCACCCGGTTCACCGCTGCTGCTCCCATCCGTCGGGGTGGCGATGGGCCCACGGCCGCGCCGCCTCCAGCTGGGCCGAGAGCGCCACGAGCGTCGCGTCGTCGGCGGGGCGGCCCACGAGCATCGTGCCGACCGGGATGCCGCCGTCGGTCCAGTGCAGCGGAACGCTCACGGCGGGCTGCCCGGTGACGTTGAACAGGGCGGTGAACGCGGCGTAGCGCTTCTGCCGTTCGAAGTCCTCGGCGCCGTCGCCGTCGGCGTCGAACCAGCCGAGCGGGCGCGGCGTCATGGTGCACACCGGCGCCAGCAGGACGTCGTACTCGGCCGTCGCCTGGAGGAACCGCCGGGAGAACAGCCGCAGCGCCAGCATCGCGTCCATCGCGTCGCGGGCGGACATGGCCAGCCCCCGGCCCCGCAGCTCCCGGGTCAGCGGGCGCAGCTCGCCCACCCGTGCCGGCGGCACCGGCAGCTGGGTGCCCGACAGCGCCCACACCCGCTCGAACGAGCCGAGCACGTCCGGCCCGACCAGGCCGGCCGGCACCTCCTCGACGTCGTGCCCCAGGCCGGCGAGCAGCTCCGCCGCGTCCTCGAAGGCCTCGGCGACCTCGGGATCGAGCTCGACACCGGGCACGGGCGACTGCAGCCAGCGGCCGATCCGCAGGCGTCCCGGCGTCCGCTCCGCCCAGCCGAGGAAGGTCTCGCCGTCCGGCAGCGGCGGCGCCCAGACGTAATCACCCGGCACCGGGCCGGCCATGGCGTCGAGCAGAGCGGCGGCGTCCCGGACGGTGCGGGCCAGCGGCCCGTTGGTGCCCAGCCCGGTCACGTCCCCGCCCAGCGGGGCGTTGCTCACCCGCCCCCGGCTGGGCTTGATCCCGAAGATCCCGTTGATGCTCGCCGGGATGCGGATCGAGCCGCCCCCGTCGCTGCCCTGCGCGAACGGCACGAGGCCGGCGGCCACGGCGACCGCCGCCCCGCCGCTGGACCCGCCGGCCAGCAGGGAGCGGTCCCACGGGCAGCGGGCCGGGCCGGCCAGCTCGTTGTCGGTGTAGCAGGGGAAGCCGAACTCGGGGGTGTTGGTCTTGCCGAGGCTGATCGTGCCCGCGGCGGCCAGCTTCTCCACCACCGCGTCGTCCACGGTGGGCACGAACTCGGCCATGGTGCGCGAGCCGAAGGTCGTCCGGATGCCGGCAGTGTTGTTGAGATCCTTGATCGCCGTCGGGACGCCGAGCAGGGGCGGCAGCTCCCCGCCCTCGCGCACCAGCGCCTCCGCCCGCGCGGCCGCCTTCCGGGCGAGGTCGGGTGTCACGGTGAGGAAGGCGCCGAGGCCGGCGTCCAGGGCGTCGATGCGCGCCAGCGAGTGCTCGACCAGCTCGGTCGGGCTCACCTCGCCGGCGCGGACGGCGGCGGCCTGCTCGAGCGCGGTCAGGTCGTGCAGCTGGGTCACGGGCGGCGACGCTAGTCGGCGTCCCGCGCCACCCCCGGACCACAGCGGCCCGGCCGTCACGTACACAAGAACCCATGGACCTCTCCCGTGCCGCCGCGGAGGCCCTCGACGCGGCCGACCCCCTCGCCGGCTTCCGCTCGCGCTTCGCCGGCGCGGACGAGGACGGCCCCGACCGGCTGCTGTACCTGGACGGCAACTCCCTGGGCCGCATGCCGTTGGCCACCCCCGCCGCCGTCACCCGCGTCGTCGAGCAGGAGTGGGCGCGCGGCCTGGTCGGCTCGTGGTCGCAGTGGATCGGCGCGGCCACCCGTCTCGGCGACGAGCTCGGCGCCGGCGTGCTGGGGGCCGGCCCGGGGCAGGTGCTGGTCAGCGACTCGACG
>DATHAK010000062.1:0-3356 GCA_035296685.1 Blastococcus sp. | reverse complement strand
GCTTCCGCTTCGGCCTCTTCGGGCACGAAGCTGGCCTGGAACTCGGCGATGAAGGCGTCCACGTCGGTGTCGGGCACCGAGGGGTCGGTGAGCACCCCGACCAGGCCGCCGACCGGGACGACCGCGCCGACCTCGGCCACCCGGCGGCGCAGCACCCCGGCCGCCGGGGACTCGACCGCGCCGTCGATCTTCTCGGTCTCGACCTCGAACAGCTCCTCGCCCTGGCGGACCTCCTCGCCCTCGGCGACCAGCCAGTCGGTGACCTTGCCCTGGCGCATGGACAGGCCCCATTTGGGCATGGCGAGCTTGGTCAGGCCCGGCGGCGTCGCCTCGTCGGCGCTCATGCCCGTGCCCTGACCTTGCCGCCGGTGGTCTTCCGGACCGCCTCGGCGATCTTGTCGGCGCTGGGGACGTAGAGGTCCTCGAGCGATCCGGTGAACGGCGGCGGGGTGTGCGGCGCGGTCACCATCTGCACCGGCGCCCGGAGGTCGTCGAAGCGGTTCTGGGCGACCAGGGCGGCGATGTCGGCGGCCATGCCGCAGCGCGGGTTGTCCTCGTCGACCACCACGAGCCGGCCGGTCTTCTCTACCGTCTCGTAGATGGTGTCCTCGTCCAGCGGGCTGGTGGTGCGCAGGTCGACGATCTCGCACTGGATCCCGTCGGCGGCGAGCCGCTCGGCCGCCTCCTGGGCCATGTGCACCACGCGGCCGACCCCCACAATGGACACGTCGTCGCCCTCTCGGACCACGTTCGCCTCGCCGAACGGGATCGTGTAGCTCTCCTCGGGAACCTCGCCCTCGATGGTGTAGAGGACCTTGTTCTCGAAGAAGATCACCGGGTCGTCGTCGCGGATGGCGCTGATCAGTAGGCCCTTGGCGTCATAGGGGGTGGACGGCACCACGACCTTGAGCCCGGGCACGTGCGTGAAGATCGAGTACAGGCTCTGGGAGTGCTGGCTGGCCGCCCGGATGCCGGCGCCCCACATGGTCCGGATCACCATCGGGACCTTGGCCTTGCCGCCGAACATGTAGCGCAGCTTGGCGCCCTGGTTGAAGATCTGGTCGAAGCAGACCCCCATGAAGTCCACGAACATCAGCTCGGCCACCGGGCGCAGGCCGGAGCAGGCGGCACCGACGGCCGCGCCGATGAACGCGGACTCGCTGATCGGGGTGTCCAGGATCCGGTCTGGGTACTTGGCGTACAGCCCCTTGGTCACTCCCAGTACCCCGCCCCAGGCGTCCATCTCGCCGGCGGCTCCGTGCCCCCCGACGTTGTCCTCGCCGAACACCACCACCGTGGGGTCGCGGCTCATCTCCTGGTCGAGGGCCTCGTTGATCGCCTTCATGTACGTGATCGTGCGAGCCACCGGAGAAGCCCCCTTTTCAGTACTTAACGTAGACGTCAGTGAGCAGGTCCGAGGGGTCCGGGTCGGGCGCGGCCTTGGCGTCGGCGACCGCGTCGTCGATCAACCTGGCCACCTCCTCGTCCACGCGGCGCAGCTCCTCGGCGTCGACCAGGCCCGCCGAAGTCACCTGGCGGGTGAACAGGTCCAGGCAGTCACGGGTACGGCGCAGCTCCTCGACCTCGCCCGGGGCCCGGTAGGTCTGCTGATCGCCCTCGAAGTGGCCGTAGTAGCGGTTGACCCTGCACTCCAGCAGGGAGGGGCCGCCGCCGCTGCGGGCCCGGGCGATCGCCTCGCCGGCCGCCTCGTAGACCGCGAAGAAGTCGTGGCCGTCGACCACCACGCCGGGCAGGCCGAAGCCGTCGGCGCGCTTGACGATGTCGGTCCCTGCGCCGGCGTGGTACTTGACGCTGGTGGCCTCGGCGTAGCCGTTGTTTTCCACCACGTAGACGCACGGCAGGTGCCAGACCGCGGCAAGGTTGAGGCTCTCCAGGAAGGTGCCCTGGTTGGAGCCGCCGTCACCGGTGAACGACACCCCGACCTGGTCGGTGCCGCGGATCTTGGCGGACAGGCCGACGCCGCAGATCATCGGCGGGCCGCCGCCGACGATCCCGTTGGCGCCGAGCATGCCCTTGTCCACGTCAGCGATGTGCATCGATCCGCCCTTGCCGTGGCAGAGCCCGTCACGCTTGCCGTAGATCTCGGCCATCATGGCGCGCACGTCGCAGCCCTTGGCGATCGCGTGCCCGTGGCCGCGGTGGGTGGAGGCGATGTAGTCGTCGAGCCGCAGGTGGGTGATGACGCCGGTGGCGATGGCCTCTTCGCCGGCGTAGAGGTGGACGAAGCCGGGGATCTCCCCGGTGGCGAACTCCTTGTGGAGACGCTCCTCGAACTCCCGGATCGTCCGCATGGTGCGGTACCACTCCAGGAGCTGCTGCTTGCTGGCCTGGTCTGGCGGGGCGGTGGTGGTCATGTCGGCCTCCTTGTGGCCTGCGTCGTGGAGGCGTCCTGGGGGGCGCCGGCCCCTTGCCTGCCCGCCGCGGGCGGCGGGCGCTCAGAGGGTCGGGGCGCGGGGCCGGGCCGAGCCGTTCAGGGCACGCTGACGCGCGGCGAGTGCCAGCACCGCGTCGACGTCGATCACCAGCGGTCCCTCGGCGAGCCGCACGGTGACGCGGTCGGAGGGGCCGAGCTCCAGCTCGCGCTCGCCGTCCAGGGCCAGGCAGCCGGCCAGAGGGGTGAGCGGCACGGCCTCGCCGGGCTCGACCCGCCTGGCCTGGACCACGCCGACCTCGGTGACCAGCCCGGGCGCGAACGGGACCGTGACGACCGTCGGTGCCCGTTCCGGTGGGGCCAGGCGGAGGTGAAGTCCGTGGCGGGCGGCCCTGGGCACTGGCGAGACTGCCGCCGCCACCGCCGACAGGCCGACCGCCCCGGGGCTGGCGAAGGTGACCACCGCCTCGGATAGGGTGCTGGCACGCCACAGGGCGCGTGCGCCCACCCAGCGCTCGGTGGTGACGGCCACGTCCACCAGGGCGCTGTCGCGCCTGACGTCCCCGTTGACGTTGACCTGGAGCTGCTTCTCGCGCCGCAGCAGCCCATCGCCCTCCAGCCGCGCGGTCGCGACCAGCCCGGCCGCCACCCCGGCGACGGTTGCCTCACGCAGCTCGGGGAAGGCGTTGTTGGTGCCGGTGGACAGCGCGCACAACGGGATGTCGCCGCAGTGGGCGGCCACCACCCGGTGGGTGCCGTCGCCGCCCAGCACCACAATCGCCGCCACCCGCCGCTCGGCCATCGCCCGCACCGCCGCAGCCGAGTCGCGCTCATCCTCGTGCACCGCCATGTCCAGCACCTCGAGCTCGGGCAGGCGCTGGGCCGCCAGGTGGCCAGTGCGGCCACCCAGGTGGCGCTGGAGGCTCTGGGAGACGCCCGAGCCGGCCGGCATCATGATCACCCG
>DATHAK010000061.1:0-2229 GCA_035296685.1 Blastococcus sp. | reverse complement strand
GTTCGTCGCCAACGACGGCGACGTCTCGATGGAGGACCTCATCGCGGAGGAGGAGGTCGTCGTCACCATCACCCGCACCGGCTACGCGAAGCGGACGAAGAGCGACCTCTACCGCTCGCAGCGCCGCGGCGGCAAGGGCGTTATGGGTGCGGCGCTCAAGCAGGACGACATCGTCGACCACTTCTTCGTGGGCTCCACCCACGACTGGATCCTCTTCTTCACGACCAAGGGCCGGGTCTACCGGGCCAAGGCCTATGAGCTGCCCGAGGCCAACCGCACCGCGCGCGGTCAGCACGTGGCCAATCTCCTGGCGTTCCAGCCGGACGAGCGGATCGCCCAGGTCATGCAGATCAAGGACTACTCGGTCGCCCCGTACCTGGTGCTGGCCACCGCCCGCGGCCAGGTCAAGAAGACGCGGCTGAGCGACTTCGACTCCCCGCGCCAGGGTGGCGTCATCGCGATCAACCTGCGGGACGAGGACGAGCTGGTCGGCGCCGCGCTGATCGACGCCGACTCCGACCTCCTGCTGGTCACCCGCAAGGCGATGTCGATCCGGTTCAAGGCCGACGATGTCTCGCTTCGTCCGATGGGCCGTGCGACCGAGGGTGTCCGGGGGATCTCCCTCGCCGACGACGACCGGCTGCTGTCGATGATGGTGGTGCAGGAGGGCGTCGACGTCCTCGTCGCCACCGAGCGCGGCTTCGCCAAGCGGACCGGCATCGAGAACTACCCGAATCAGGGCCGCGGCGGCAAGGGCGTGCTCACCGCTGACCCCAAGGCCCGCAAGGGCACGCTGGTCGGGGCGCTGGCGGTCACCCTCGGCGACGAGCTCTACGCGATCACCTCGGGCGGCGGCGTCATCCGCACGCCGGTCAACGGGGTGCGCCACAACAAGGACCGCGCCACCATGGGTGTCAAGCTCATGAACTTGCCGGAGGACGTGTCCATCGTGGCGATCGCCCGTACCACGGACAACGACGAGCCCGACGCCTAGTCTGACGGGGCAACAGGGTGACAGCAGCAGATGACGAGGTCGGGCGAGACCACGCCGGTCTCGGAGGAGCGGCGCCCGCCGCTGGGGAACGGGAGACTGGCATGAGCGACCGGACGCCGAGTTCGGTGCGCACCGAGCCCCGCGAGGGGGACGGCGCGGTGCCGGAGGGGAACGCCCCGGCGGAGCCGGTGTCGGTCACCTCGACCCAGTCGATCCCGACCACCGGCTCGATGCGGGCGCAGAGCGCCGGCGCGGCCACCACCGGCCCGACCGCGACCACGGTCACCGGCGGCCCGGTGGGTGCTCCGCCGGTTCCGCCCCCGACCGGTGCGTCCGCCGCCGTTCCCCCCGCGACCGCAGCCGCCGACGCGCGCAGCGGGGACGCCGCGGCGCCGTCCGGCCGCGGCTCCCGTGGCCGCGGCCGATCCGGGCGCGGACCCCGGCGGGCCCGCCTCCAGCTGCGGCACATCGACACCTGGTCGGCGCTGAAGATCTCGCTGGTGCTGTCGATCGCGCTGTTCTTCATCTGGATGGTCGCGGTCGCCATCCTCTACGGCGTGCTCAGCGCGCTGGGTGTCTTCGACACGCTCAACGACCTGTTCGGCCAGCTGGGAACGGCATCGGGTTCGGAGGGCGGCGGCGGTGACGTCGTCACCATCGGCGTCGTCTTCTGGGGCGCCGCGGTGATCGGCGCGATCAACGTCGTCCTCATGACCGCGCTTTGCACCGTGGGCACGTTCATCTACAACCTGTGCGCCGACCTCGTCGGCGGCCTGGAGCTCACCCTCTCCGAGCGGGACTGAGGAAGGACCCCGTCCTGGGGTCCGGGCAGGGCCCAGGTAAGCTTTCGGAGGTTCACGGGCCTGTAGCTCAGACGGTTAGAGCGCATCCCTGATAAGGATGAGGCCGGAGGTTCAAGTCCTCCCAGGCCCACCCGTGTGCTCGAGGAGGTGCCGAGGAGGTGCGTGGCGTGGTGAAGAAGCTGGCACTGGCCGCTGTGGCCGCGGGCGCCCTCGCCGCCGTCCGCAAGCGCAACGGCGGCAAGGCCGAGGCCGACCTCTGGCACGAGGCAACCCGCGGCCCGGACGCCGTCAGCACTCCCACCACCCGCTGACCACCCGGGCCGGCCGGCCCCGGGGGACGTAGCTCAATTGGCAGAGCACCGCCTTTGCAAGGCGGGGGTTAGGGGTTCGATTCCCCTCGTCTCCACTCCTCTGACCTGCGGATTCACCTCC
>DATHAK010000060.1:0-27718 GCA_035296685.1 Blastococcus sp. | reverse complement strand
GAGCCGGCCGCGGCTGATCGGCGAGTCGGGGTCGCCCTCGATCTGGACGACCTTCTCGTCCTTGACGTAGACCTTCTGGCCGCAGCCGACGGCGCAGTAGGGGCACACGCTCTGCACGACGCGGTCGGCGGTCGCGGTGCGGGCGACCACGTTCTCCGTCGCCTTGCTGCGGGCGGCCTTGCCGCGGCCGAGCGGATCGGAGCCGGTGAACTGCCGGTACACCGGCCACGCGTCGAGCCAGGTCTTCACATGCGGAACTCTGCCATCCGATTCGGCGTCCGGCGCGTCGAGCCGCAGGTCGATCCGGGCGTCACCGCACGTCGCGGAGCATCTGCCGTCGAGGGGACGTCGGCGCCGCGATGCGGTCCAGCGCCACGGGGGCACCCCGCGCGACCAGCTCGTCCCGGAGGCGGCGCGCCTCCCGGCTGTGCTTCTCGGCCCGCCGCCGCAGGATCGCCGCCTGGACCGGATCGGTGGTGCCGGCGGCCCGCCTCTCCAGCACCGCGGCGGTCTCGAGCAGCAGGATCATCTTCCGGAACTCATCGGTGCCCGCAGCGACGCGGGGGTCGGCGACCGTCCGGGTCCTCCGCGCTGAGGTTATGTGCCGATGGTGCTGGGTCGCGAGGCGGCGCGCGAATCGATGGCCCTCAGCCGCCCGCCGGGAGGCCCGCCTCGATGAGCGGGCGGATGAGGTCGGCCAGGTACCGGTGACCCGCGTCGGTCGGATGGACGCCGTCCGCCGCGATACGGCCGACCGGGGGGCCGGCGAACCATCGCTCTCCGAGCGGATCGACGAAGGCCGCCCCCACCGCGGCAGCGGCGGCGGACACGGCGTCGCGGTTCGTCAGGAGGTACCCCGGAGGGGGATCCCCGGGCCAGGCCGGCCCGATGACGAGGAGGCTGGCGTCGGGCGACGCCGCGCGCGCGGCCCGGAAGGTGCTCTCGGCGGCCGCCTGCACGTCCGCCGCGGCGGCGTTGTCGTGGCGGGACCCGAAGAACACCACGAGGTCGTAGCTCCCCACGCCCGCCGCCAGCAGCGGGAAGGTCAGGCCGTCGGCACCCGGCCTCAGGTACCCGCTGCCGTCAGCTGCAGCGACGTCGACGGTGACCGCCCGGCCGGCAGCGGCGAGGTCGGCGCCGACCATCCGTGGCCACCCCGCCGCGCCGTTCCCACCCGCCGGCGTGCCCGCCGTGAACCCGTCCCCCACGACGAGGACACGCGCTGCCTCGGCGGGCGTGCGCGGGGTCTCCGACGGAGGCGCACCGCTCCCCTCCGATCCGGTCGCGGCCGGCGACGGAGAGGCGCGGTAACCGGGCGGCGGCGGGCGGTGCAGAGCCAGATAGGAGAGCACCGCGATGGCGAGCAGGCTCGCGGTCATGACCACCCACGCCCACCGGGGCGCGGGCGGGAACCCGTTCACGGCGAGGAACCTACGCGGACGGCGCGGTTCCGCCATCGAGGCGCAGCCGGGTCAGTGCCGGGAGCGCATCCCGCGGAGCGCCAGGATCCCGGCGACCGCCGAGACGACCAGCATCGCCGCCGCCACGCCCATGGTCGCGGTCGTGCCAAGCCAGAACAGCGCGGCACTGACGCCGATGACGGCGAGCACCTCCACGACCACCACCGCGGCGAGGAGGACGACCAGCACCTTTCCCATGCGCCGAGCCTGCCACGGAGCCGGCGGCAGGTCGCCGGAACGCACACCACCCGATCGGGTGACGGAACGATAACGATGCTGCAGGTACGGCGGCCGGAGCCCGATCTGGATCAGGTGACCACCGCGCCCCTGATGGGGCAGCCTGCGGCTGCGTGCCCGGTCGCGCCCCGGAGCGGGCGCGCCGGGCTGCTCGCCGTCCCCACGCTGGTGGTCGCCGTCGCCGGCGTGCTGGGCGCGGTGCTGTCGGTCTCCACGGCCCTGCGCCTGACGATCGCGCTGGCCGGACTGCTGGTGCTCGTCTGCTTCCAGACCGTCCTCTGGCGCCGCCAGGGCCGCCTCGCCGGTGACCTGCAGCGCAGCCAGTCCTCTTTCCGCACGCTGGTCAAGAGCAGCGTCGACCCCGTCCTCATCCTCGACGACCAGCTCCGGGTCACCTTCGCCTCGGAGTCCGTCGGCGACCTGTTGGGTCTGGACCCGGCCGGCCTGATCGGGCAGCCGATCACGGGCCCGGTCCACCCGGACGATCGCGACGGTCTGGCCGAGGCGCTGCACAGCCCGCCCAGCGACAGCACCGAGTTCACCGTCCGCACGGCCCGGATCCACGACCGGGAGGGACGCTGGCGCCTGATCCAGGCCACCGTCCGCGACCTGCGCGCCGACCCCGACGTCGGTGCCCTCGTCCTGTACTGCCGGGACGTCTCCGCCCGGGTGCCCGTGCCGGGCATCGACCCGGAGCTCTCCGAGCTGTCCCTCACCGACCCGGTCACCGGCCTGCCCAACCGCCCCGCACTGGTCCGCCGGCTCGGGGCGGTGCAGCGCGAGGCGTCCGGGCGCCCGTCCGCCCTCGCCCTCGTCCGCGTGAGCGGCCTGGACGCCGACGCGCCGGCCCCCGACACCGAGGTGGACGTGCTCCGCGCGCTCACCGGGCGGCTCACCCGCGCGTTGCGCGGCGAGGACTGGCTGGCCCGCGGCAAGGACGGCGACTTCGTCGTCCTCGTCGACGGCAGCATCGCCGACGCCGAGACCGTGGCCGAGCGCCTCGTCGCCGCCGTCCGGCCCCTCCCCGTGCCCCGCGGGACGCCGGCGCTGTCCGCCGTCGCCGGCGTGACCGCCCTGCTCTCCGACGTCGACACCGGCGAGGCCCTGCGCCGCGGCGACCTCGCCCTCCGCAGCGCCGCCACCGCCGGCGACGGCTCCGTGCACCGCTACGACGACGCCCTGCGCATCGAGCAGGACCGCCGCACCGCCCTGCGCGCCGACCTCGACGGCGCCCTGCACCGTGGCGAGCTGCGGCTGGTCTTCCAGCCCGTCGTCGACGTCGTCATGCAGCGCACCGTCTCGGTCGAGGCGCTGTTGCGCTGGCGGCACCCCCTGTTCGGGGAGGTCTCCCCCACCGAGTTCGTGCCGCTGGCCGAGGAGTCCCCGCTGATCACCGAGCTGGGCCGCTGGGTGCTGCGCGAGGCCTGCGCCACGATCGCCGCGCTCGACGACACCGAACTGGGCGTCGCGGTCAACGTCTCCGCCCGGCAGGTGCGCAGCGGCGAGCTCGTCCCCGACGTGATCAGCGCCCTGGAGACCAGCGGCCTGCCGTCGTCGCGGCTCATTGTCGAGATTACCGAGTCGGTGCTGCTCGACGACTCCCACGTGCTGGAGGACCTCACCGTCCTGCGCCAGCTCGGCGTCCGGATCGCCATCGACGACTTCGGCACCGGCTGGTCCTCGCTGGCCTACCTGGTGGGCATGCCCGTCGACGTGCTGAAGATGGACCAGTACTTCCTGTCCAACGTCGAGCACGACCCCGCGCGCCGGGCCATGTGCCGGGCCGTGCTGCAGCTGGGCTCCAGCCTCAACCTGCCGGTGATCGTCGAGGGCGTCACCAACCCCGCCGTCCTCGCCCTGCTGCGCGACATGGGTCACCGGTACCTGCAGGGCTACGTCTTCTCCCGGCCGCTCGAGGCCGCCCAGCTCGCCGCGGGCGAGTGGCGGGCCTGCGCCGAGCCGACCGAGCCGGTCGCGGCCGTGGCCGCCGAATCCGGACGATCGCCGGCAGTCCCGTGATGACCGGCCTCCGCAGCATCCCCTCGAGCGTGCGGTGGTCGGTGCTGCTGGGCCTGCTCGGCCTCGCCCTGACCGTGCCGTTCAGCGCTCCCGACGGCACCGGCATGCAGCCGGACGAGCTCGTGCTCGGCACCGTCGCCGCCACCGCCGCCTGGGGTTCCTTCCGGGCGGCACGGACCATGGACGGCGAGGCGGCCCGGCCGTGGCGGTTCATCGGCGTCGGCTGCCTCACGTTCATGGTCGCGCAGTACCTCGCGGGCGCCTTCCCGGGGCCGGAGTTCGACGGCTTCGGGGTCGACGACGTTCTGATCTTCGCCGGAGCCTGCTCCCCGCTGATCACCTGCGGCCTGCTGGCCCGGCGGGTGAGCCGCACGCGCTGGACGACGCTCGTCGTCGACGGCGCGGTCGTCACCGTGGCCCTGCTCGTGGTGACCGAGGTCCTCCGCACCCCGATCGTCAACCCGGTGGGCGCCCCCGACGACCTGCGCTCGCTCGTGCTCGCCTACGGCGGCTACGCCGCGGTCATGCTCGGCGGGGCCGGTGCGCTGTGCACCGTCTCCACCGCAGCCCTGCGCCGGTCGATGACCGTCATGCTGCTGGCGGTGGCCTGGCAGGCATCGGCCGCGTTCTGCGAGGCCATGGCCATCGTCGCGCCCTCGCCGCTGTGGACCGCCGGCTCAGACGTATCGGTGGGCCTCGGCCTGCAGACCGTTGTGGTCGCGGCCGCCTTCGCGCCGAGGACCTTTACCGACCGCAGCGCCCGCGCGTCCGCGCCGGTCGTCAGCGCCGCGGGCATGGTCCTGGTCGTCCTCGCCCTCCTGGGCCTCCCGCTGGCCCTCGGGCTGAGCATCTGGGAGGGCCGGTCCCTGACCACCGGCGCCCAGGTGGGTTGCGCGATCGTGTTCGCGCTCATGGCCCTGCGGGTGGTGCTGCGCATCCGTGAGGACGGCCGGGTCACCGAGGACCTCGTGCGCAGCGAGGAGGACTTCCGCGAGCTGATCGAGTCCAGCTCCGACGGCATCGCGATCGTGGACCGCGACTTCCACCTGCTCTTCACCTCGCCGGCAGCGCGCAGCCTCCTCGGGCTGCAGGGCGAGACCGACGAGGACGTCGACCTGCTCCGTCTCGTCGAGCCGGCCGACCACGCGCACGTGCGCAGCGGCACCCTCGACCACCCGGCCGGGGAGGGCCCGGCCCTCCACTTCCGCGTCGTGCACGCCGACGGCTCCCTCCGTGAGCTCGAGGCGACCTCCACCGAGCGCCCGGGCAGCGGCCGCCGCGTGCTCTACCTGCGCGACGTCACCAAGCGGCGCCGCCGCGAGCGCGAGCTCGAGCGCATGGCCTACACCGACCACCTGACCGCGCTGCCCAACCGCGCGGCGCTGTTCGAGGAGCTGACCGCTCCCGCCGACCAGGAGCGTTGCCTGCTGGTCCTCGACCTCGACGGGTTCAAGGCGGTCAACGACATGGCCGGACACGAGGCCGGCGACCAGCTGCTGGTCGAAGTGGCCCGCCGGCTGAACACGGTCGTCCGCGAGGACGACGTGGTCGCGCGCCTCGGCGGCGACGAGTTCGCCGTCGTCGTCAGCGGCTCGCTCGACGAGGCCGAGGACGTCGCCCAGCGGATCGTCGACGTCCTCGGCCTGCCGTACCGCTCCAGCGAGTGGGCGTTCGCCGTCGGCGCCAGCGTCGGTGTCGCCGAGCTGCGCGCCGCCGGTGGCCAGGCGGCCTTCCGCGACGCCGACGAGGCACTTCGGGCGGCCAAGCAGGCCGGCAAGGGGTGCGTGCGGACGGCGCACCGGAAGACCTGGCCCATCGACGTCCCGGACGCCGACCTCACCGCCGTGGCGGACGAGGGGCTCCTCCAGGTGCGCTTCGACACCGCGAGCGACGCCGACGGACGCGTCGTGCTCGTGCACGCCGTCCCCGTCTGGGAGCACCCCGAGCGGGGCGTGCTGCGCGGCACGGAGCTGTGGAGCGCCGCCCAGCGCCACGGTCATGCCGCGGCCCTGCAGCGGTGGGTGCTCCGTCAGGCCTGCGTGGAGGTCGCGGGTCTGGACGACGAACTGGTCGGCGTGGTCGTGAGCCTGCCCGCCGGGCTGGTGGACGCCGACGGGCTCGCCGCCGAGGTCGCGTCCGCGCTCGCCGACTCGGGGCTGTCCCCGACCCGCGTGACGCTCTCGTTCACCGAGGAGATCCTGCTCACGGCCTCGGCCGCGCTCGTTCCGGAGCTCGAGGCCGCACGGGAGACCGGCGTCCGGCTCTGCCTGGACAACTACGGCATGGGCCACAGCCTCTTCGCGCTGCTGGCGCGCGTGCCCCTGGACCTCGTCCGGGTCGACCTGGCCGCCATGGCCACCCGGGACGACACCGGCCGGGCGCTGCAGGTGCTGGGCGCCATCGTGCAGACGACCGCCACGTTCGGCCTGGTCCCCATCGCCGGCGGCGTGACCACCGAGGAGCTGCGGACGGCGGTCTTCGACGTCGGGGTTCAGCTGGCGCACGGTCGCGCGCTCCCGGTCGACCTGAGCCCGCTCGAGCTGGCCGAGCGGCTCGCGGCCGTCGGACCCGTCCCGACCGCCTGACCACTCGGGGTTCTCCCCCATTTCCGGGGTCGGCGTCCCCCAGAAGGGCGCAAACTCCTGGGATCTGTCACCCGCCCGGCCGATACTGGCGCCGTGGCGAGCCCGGACCTGCACTTCCTGGGCCACTCGACGGTCCGGGTCGAGCTGGCCGGCCGCACCGTGCTCACCGACCCGCTGCTCGCGACCACGGTCGGCGCGCTGCGCCGGGTCGTGCCGCTGCCCGACCGGTCCACGTGGGCCGGCGTCGACGTCGTGCTCATCAGCCACCTGCACGGCGACCACCTGCACATCCCGTCGCTGCGCACGCTCGGGCAGGGCGTCCGGATCGTCGTCCCCCGGGGCGCCGGCGCGTGGCTGCGGGGTCGCGGCTTCCCGCGCGTCGACGAGCTGTCGGCCGGCGAGTCGATTCGCGACGGCGACCTGCGGATCACCGCCGTCCGCGCCGAGCACAGCGGCCACCGGTGGGGGCCGCGGTCCACGCACGGGCCCGGCACCGAGTCCCTCGGGTTCCTCCTGGAGGGCGACGGCGCGACGGTCTACGCCAGCGGCGACACCGGTCTGTTCGAGGGCATGGGTCTGCTGGCGGAGCGGTCCGTCGACGTCGCCCTGCTGCCGGTGTGGGGCTGGGGCCCGACGCTCGGCCCCGGTCACCTGGACCCGGTCAGCGCGGCGGACGCGGTCGGACTGATCCGTCCGCGGATCGCCGTCCCGGTGCACTGGGGCACGCTCACGCTCGCGGGGATGACCGCCCTGCCCTCGCCGATGCGCTCCCGCATGCGCCGGCTGCTGGTCGACCCGCCGCGCTCCTTCGCCACCGAGGTCGCCGCCCGCGGCCTGGATGCCCGCGTCGTCGTCACCGAGCCCGGCAGCCGTGTCGTGCTCGGGGCTGCGTCCAGCCCGAGGGCGGTCGCATGAGCACCGTCCTGCTGGCGGCCGACTGGACCGACGGGTCCGCGATCGGCTACCCGCTGCTGTTCGGGGCGGTCCTGCTGGGGTCGGTCATCCCGGTGGTCCCGACCGGCCTGGTGGTGGGTGCCGCGGCGGCGTTCGCGACGTCCACGAACGGGCTGTCCCTGCCCCTCGTCATCGCCCTGTCCACGCTCGCCGCCCTGCTGGGCGACCTGATCACCTTCGCGATCTGCCGCTTCGGCGGGCCCGCGGCGGTGCGCTGGGTGTCCCGCGGCCAGCACGCCGACCGGGTCGACGAGGTGCGCGACCAGTTCCACCGCCACGGCTGGCAGATCATCGTCGTCGGCCGGCTCCTCCCGGCCGGACGCATCCCGGTGCTGGCGGCGGCCGGCGCCCTGGCCTATCCATGGCGCCGGCTGGTCCCCGCGTCGCTGCTCGCCGCGTTCCTGTGGGCCGTCGCGTACGCGCTGATCGGCATTCTCAGCGGCGGCATCTTCGACTCTCCGCTGCTGGCCATGCTGGTCGCCACCGTCCTGATCCTCGCCGTCAGCGCGGTGCTCAACGTCGTCGGCGCCCACCGCCGCCGGCACGCCGGGCCGGACGCCGACCCTGAGCCCGAGACGCCCCAGCCCTCGGCGTGCGAGTCGGCGTGACCGCCACCGGCACCCACGGCCGGCTCCTCCGGACCGGCCGGACCGTCGCCCGCGTGCTCGTCACCTGGGCGGCCGCGATCGGCGCCCTGATCGCCCTGGACTCCTGGCTCACCGGCTTCGCCATGCGGTCCTGGTGGCAGCCGCCGGTCGCCGCCCTGCTGCTCGGCCTGCTCGCGGCCGGGGTCTGGCCGCTGGTGCTGCGCTGGGCGCTGCCGGTCGCCTTCTTCACCTTCGGCCTGGGCGGCTTCCTGCTGCTCGGCGCCGGCGTGCTCGCCGTGTTCACGGCGCTGCCCGGCGTGGAGGTGCACAGCTTCACGACATCGGTGGTGGTCGCCGTCGCCCTGGCCGCCGTCTCCGGGCTGGTCAACAGCGCCCTGGCGGTCGACGAGGACGAGATCTTCTTCCGGCGGGCGCGCCGCCGGGCGCCCCCCGGTGCGGACCAGGAGCCGCGGCCACCGGGCGTGCTGTTCCTGCAGATCGACGGCCTGGGCTACGACACGGCCCGCCGCGCCGTCCGCGACGGCTCCATGCCCACGCTCGCCGCCTGGCTCCGGTCGGGCAGCCACGTGCTGACCTCGTGGCACACCGACTGGAGCTCGCAGACCGGGGCCAGCGTCTGCGGGATCCTGCACGGCTCCACCTACGACATCCTCGGCTTCCGCTGGTACGAGAAGGACCGCGACCACGTCACGCGGGTCTCCTCTCCGGTGGACGCGGCCGAGGTCGAGCGCCGGCACTCCGACGGCCGCGGCCTGCTCGCAGACGGCGGCGCGGGACGGGGCAACCTGTTCACCGGCGACGCGCGCCACGTGAGCCTGACCATGAGCTCGCTGGCCCACGTCGTCCCGGCTCGATCCCGGCGGGAGCGGCGCGGGCGCGACCGGGTCGGCGCCGGTTACTACGCGTACTTCGCCAATCCGGTGAACGCGCTGCGCACGCTCGGGGTCTCCGTCGTCGACGTCTACCGCGAGCTCGCCGCGGCGGCCCAGCAGCGCCGCGCCGACGTGCGCCCGCGGGTGCCCCGCGGCGGCATCTACCCGCTGGCCCGCCCGGGGACGACGGTGATCACCCGGGACATCGTGGTGTCGGCCCTGCTCGAGGACATGCTGGCCGGGCGGCCGGTCGTCTACGCCGACTTCCTGGGCTACGACGAGGTCGCCCACCACTCCGGGCTGGAGCGCTTCGACACCCTCGAGGTGCTGCGCAGCATCGACCAGCAGATCGGGCGGCTCTACCGCGCCGGCGCCCTCGCGCCGCGGGAGTACCACCTGGTCTGCCTCTCCGACCACGGCCAGACGCAGGGCTGGGCGTTCGCCGACCGGTTCGGGGAGTCGATCGAGCAGCTGGTCGGCCGGCTGTGCGGCTCACTGGTGCCGACCCGGGAGAAGCCACTGACCGGGCCGAAGGACAGCCGCCGGCCCGCGGAGGGCTGGCAGGTGGCCACCGCCCTGGCGGAGAGCAGCGGCCCGATCGCCCGCCGGCTGCGGCAGCGCGTCGAGCGCGCTGCCGACACCGAGCACGACCACGAGCTGATCCCCGGCGAGGACGGACGGGTGCCGCGGGTGGCCCCCGGGGTGGTCGTGGTCGTCTCGGGCCACACGGCGATGGTGTCCTTCCCCGACATCCCGGGCCGGGTGTCCCTGGAGGAGATCGAGCGGCACTGGCCGGCCCTGCTGCCCGGCCTGGTCGACCACGACGGAGTGGGGTTCCTGCTGGTCCGCTCCGACGAGTTCGGGCCGGTGGTGCTCGGCCGGGCGGGCCTGCACCGGCTCGCCACGGGGGTGGTGATCGGCGAGGACCCGCTGGCGGCGTACGGCCCGCACGCCGCCACGCTGGTGGCCCGGGTCTCGGACTTCCCGCACTGCGCGGACGTGGTCATCAACAGCCGTTACGACCCCGACACCGACGAGGCCTCCCCGTTCGAACCGCACGTCGGCTCGCACGGCGGGCTCGGTGGTCCGCAGCAGCGGGGCTTCCTCGCCCATCCGCGGGCGTGGACGCCGCCGGGCGAGATCGTGGGTGCCGAGCACCTGCACCGGGTGCTCCGCGGTTGGCTGACCGATCTCGGCCACCCGGAGCCGACCGGCGACGGCGCGGCCATCGGCGAGCAGAGCCCCACGGCGCTGTCGGGGGTGCGTGCGTCCGCTCGGTGAGCCGGAGGAGGGATCCGCAGCCTCAGCTCGGCGACGTCTGACTCTGAGTTGCACGTGCACTCAGAGGCAGAGATCTCCAGGAGCTCAGTGGGCGTCCATCGCGGAGGACAGCTCGACGGTGACGATGCCAGGGTTGCCCACCGGAGCGCCGTCGCCCAGGTCGCCGAAGGTGCCCAGGCCCGAGAGGGCCAGGGTGCCGCCCAGGACCGCGAGTGCGGTGACGAGACGCGCGCCGGTGACGCGGCGGGTCATGGCTGCGTCGGTGGCCTTCGTCATCGTCGTGCTCCTCGCGGTCCTGGCGGCATCTCCCCCTGGGAGGGGCAGGTCCTACTGTGCGGCCCGAACCGCACGCCGACCGCCGGGCAACCGCAAGGAATCCGCAAGAAGCGACGCGTGACGTCGGCAGCGCACGATGGCGACGGCCCGATGTCGAACGCGTGAACTCGACCGCTTTCCGATGCGCCGTCCTGGCCAGTTCCGCGTTCCTCGTCGACAGTGGGGCGATGAGACCCGACGCCCGCGCCTGGTTCCGGCACTGCACGACGTCCGCCACCTCACTCGGCGACGTCGACCCCGCCGGGCTGCTGCGCGCCAAGCGGCGGGGCGGCCACCGGATCAGCGTCGTCCTCCCGGCCCGCGACGAGGAGGCCACCGTGGGCCACCTGGTCGCCGACGTGCGCGACCGCTGGATGCGCCACGTGCCGCTCGTCGACGAGCTCGTCGTGATGGACTCCGACTCCACCGACGCCACCGCCGAGGTCGCCCGGGCCGCGGGGGCCGAGGTCGTCGCCACCGCCGACGTGCTGCCGGGCCACGGGAGCCAGCCGGGCAAGGGCGAGGCACTGTGGAAGTCGCTCGCGGCCACCTCGGGCGACCTGCTCGTCTTCCTCGACGCGGACCTGCTCGGCGACGTGGCCCACTTCGTGCCCGGCCTGCTCGGCCCCCTGCTGACCGACCCGCAGGTCAGCTACGTCAAGGGCTGCTACACCCGGCCGCTCGAGGTCGACGGCCGCACCCAGCCCGACGGCGGCGGGCGCGTCACCGAGCTCACCGCGCGTCCGCTGCTCAATGCGCTCTGGCCCGAGCTCGCGGGGTTCGTGCAGCCCCTCGGCGGTGAGTACGCCGGCCGCCGGTCGGCGCTGGAGCGGGTGCCGTTCGTCGCCTCCTACGGCGTCGAGGTGGGCCTGCTCATCGACCTGCTGGGGCTGGGCGGGCTGTCCTCGCTCGCCCAGGTCGACCTCGGCGTGCGCCGCCACGGGTCGCAGAGCCAGGAGGCGCTCGGCGTCATGGCCGGGGAGGTCGTGTCCACCGTCCTGGCCCGCGCCGAGTGTGGGCGGCCCGGCCACCGGCGGCCGGACGCGAGCGGGCTGCTGACCCAGTTCCGGCACGACGGAACGGCCTTCGTGCCGACCAGCCGCACGGTCGCGGTCGACGAACGGCCCCCGATGGAGACGGTGGCGGAGTACCGCAGCCGCTGGGCGGGGATGGTCGGCTGACCGACGCGCCGGGACCCCGTCGCGCACGACCAGGCAGACGGTAGAAGATCGTTCCGTGCCGGTCACCCCTCGTCGCGGCCCGTCCGCCAGCCCGGAGGTCGTTGCCCACCGGGGCGCCACGTCCGCGGCCGGCGAGCACACGCTGGCCGCCTACCGGCACGCGGCCCGGATCGGTGCCGACGCCGTCGAGTGCGACGTCCGCATGACCCGCGACGGCGTGCTGGTGTGCGTGCACGACCGGCAGATCAAGCACACCTCCAACGGCCGCGGCATCGTCTCGGCCCTGCGCCTTCAAGAGCTCGAGCAGTTCCAGTTCGGCGCCCGGCGTCCGGCTCGCGGGAGCCGGTGGGCCGACGACGAGATCCTGTCGGTGAACGACGAGCCGGACGTCGAGAACGGCCTGGTCCTCACCCTGGAGCGGCTGCTCGACTACATCACCGCCAGCCCCGGGACGGTGCGGCTGGCGATCGAGACCAAGCACCCCACCCGGCACGCGCGCAAGGTCGAGGAGGCACTCGCCGCCTGCCTCCAGCGGTTCGGTCTGCTGTCCGCCCGGGGACCGGCGAAGTGGGCGGGCAAGCCCGCCGTCCGGGGCATGAGCTTCTCCCAGGTCGCGGTGCGCCGGATGCAGGACCTCGCTCCCGGCATGCCGACCGTGCAGCTGATCGGCAAGCGGCTGCGACCGCTGCGCCGGGAGCTGCTGGCCGGAACCGCCACCGCGGTCGGCCCGAGCATGGGCATCCTGCGGGCCGACCCGCAGTACGTCGCCGACGCCCACTCGGCCGGCAAGGAGGTGCACGTCTGGACGGTCAACCGGACCGCCGACATGGACCTCGCGCGTGAGCTGGGGGTGGACGTGATCATCACCGACCATCCCGACGAGGTGCTCCGCCTCTGCGGGCGGGCCGCCCCTCCGGGCTAGGTACCCGGCGCAAGCTCGTGCTCTGCTCCGCCCTGGTATGCAGAGCACGAGGTTGACGGCGAAAGCTACGTCACCGTGACCACCGCTACGACAGGTCGGTCTCGTCCAGCGCTGCGGCGAGGTCGGCCGGGGTGTCGTAGATCGCGATCGCCCCCGCGTCGCGCAGCTCGTCGTCGCCAAAGCCTCCGGAGCGGACGACGATCGCGGGCATCCCGGCGTTCTTCGCCGCCTCGACGTCGAACACCGAGTCGCCGATGACGACGCTGGGCGCGTCCACCGGTTCCCCGAGCTTCTTCAGGGCGACCTGCAGCAGGTCGGGCGCGGGCTTGGTCTCCTCGACGTCCTCGCTGGTGGTCCACGCGTCGGCGATCTGCCGGGCGTCGAGCAGGTCGAGGGCGTGCTCGACGTGGTGCGGCTTGCCCGAGCTGGCCAACACCACCCGGTGGCCGCGCTCCTTGAGCGCCTCGATCAGCCGGCGAGCGCCGGGCAGCAGCGCCACCTCCGCCATCAGCGGGTCGGCCTCGCGCACCCACCGCTCGCGCGCCTCGTCGCCGATCCGCGCCTCGACGTCGTCCCCACCCAGCGCGGCCACCAGCTGGTCACCGCCCATGCCGATCAGCCGGTGGATCCGCCAGACCGGGAACGTCTCCCCCAGCGACCGGAAGGCCCGGTACCAGGCGAGGGCGTGCTGGTAGTTGCTGTCGACGAGGGTCCCGTCGACGTCGAGGACGGCGATGCGCGGCTGGCTCATGCGCAGGCCCATGCCCAGGGGACGCCGCGGTTAGTGCACTACGCGCCCAGGGAGTGGTCGAGCAGGCCGCGCACGGTGAGTCCCGCCGCCTGGTCGCGGTAGCCCTCGTTCAGCTGCTCCAGCGCGTACCTCCGGGTGATCAGCCGGTCCAGCTCGAGCCGGCCCTCCTCGTGCATGCGCAGCAGCTTCGGGATGTCGCGGAACGGGTTGCACGAGCCGAACAGCGAGCCCTGGATGCGCTGCTCGAAGACGGTTACCAACTGCCCGCTCAGCCCGACGTTGCCGTCCGACACCCGGTCCGCCAGCGCCGTCAGCACCAGCGTGCCGCCCTTGCCGAGGCAGGTCATCGCGCCGGCCATCACCTCGGCCGACATATTCCCGACGGTGACGACGACGACGTCGGCGCCGGTGCCGCGGGAGAGGTCCCGGGCCAGCCCGGCCGCCTCGGCGGCGTCGGCCACGGTGTGCGTGGCACCGACCGACTCCGCGAACTCGCGCTTCATCTCGACCGGGTCCACGCCGATCACCGTCAGCGCGCCGGCGTGCACCGCCCCCTGGACGGCGTTGGCACCGACCCCGCCCAAACCGACGACGACCACCGTGTCGCCCGGCCGCACGCCGCCGGCGTAGACCGCCGACCCCCATCCCGTGGGGACGCTGCAGGCGACCAGCGCCGCGGTGTCCAGCGGCACCCAGGGGTCGATCCGCACGCAGGAGAACTCGCTGAGCAGGGAGTGCTGGGCGAAGGCCCCGACCATGCAGAAGCCGCCGAGCGGCTCGCCGTCCAGCCGGAACGGGAAGGTGCCGCTGGGCAGCTTCCCGCTGGCGATCGTGGCGCCCTTGTCGCAGAGGTTCGACCGGCCCGACGCGCAGAACCGGCAGTGCCCGCACGCGGGCAGGAAGCTGGTGACGACGTGGTCCCCCGGTGCCACGGACGTGACACCCTGCCCCACGGCGCGGACGACGCCCGATCCCTCGTGCCCGCCGACGATCGGGTACCGCCCGCCGGGGTTGGAGTGCCGCAGGTGCTCGTCGGAGTGGCACAGCCCGGCGTAGGCCATCTCCACGAGCACCTCGCCGGGCCCGGGATCGAGAACCTCGATCTCGACGATCTCGTACTCGGTCTCGGGCTCGCGCAGGACCGCTGCTCTCGTACGCACGCCGACATGCTGCCTGGGACGGCACCGCCCGCACAGAGCCGCCCCTCGCCCCGCGGCGGTCCGACCGGTGGGGCACCATCGGCGGGTGCCTCCCGCCGCCCCCTCCGAGCCGACCGAGATCTGCCCCGGCTGCGGGGCCGTCCTCGTTCCCTCGACCGACGGCGGTCCCGCGCATCCCGGCGCCTCGGCGTCCTGCAGCCGGCTGTTCGAGGTGACGCTGCGGGGCCTGCGCGAGGAGGTCTCCACCGAGCGCGCAACCGCCAGGACCGTTCGGCTGGCGGACGCCGCCTACGACGCCCAGCACCCCGCGGACGGTGACCGGCCCGGCCTCGATGCGGCGCTGACCCGGCTCGCCGCTTGCCTGAGGGTGGATCCCGTGTCCCCCGGCGCGGGCCGGCCGGAGGCCTGGCGGACGACGATCGCCGACGTCGCGGCCGACCTGGACGTCGTCGACCTGACGGTGCTGGTCGAGTCCTGGGCGAGGGCGGTGCAGGAGGACTGGAGCGGGGTCCCCGCGGCGCGCCGGTGACCAGCACGTCTGACGTCTGATGATCCGATCTCACTTTTCGGAGTTATCCTGCGACTGTGAGTGACCTGAAGGTGCGCCGGGCGGAGAAGAAGGCCCGGACGCGAGAGCTGATCCGAACCGTGGCGCAGCGGAGGTTCGCCGAGTCGGGCTTCGATGCGGTGACCGTCGCCGACATCGCCCGCGAGTGCGACGTCGCCGTGCAGACGGTGTTCAACCACTTCGCCACCAAGGAAGAGCTGTTCTTCGACGGGCGGGCCGAGTGGGTCGACAGCGCAGCTGAGGCCGTCCGCGACCGGGCCCCGGGCGTCGCCCCGCTGACCGCGCTGCGCGAGCACCTCATGACCACCGTCACCTGGTACCTCGACGCGCTCCACGACCCGGAGATCCGGGAAGGGCTGGTCACCCTCGAGGCCTCGCCCGCCCTGTGCGCCTACGAGCGGGAGCTGCACCACGAGTCCGTGCGCCGGCTCGGCGAGGCCCTCGCCGAGGTCACCGAGTCCGACACCGCACCGGTCGTCTCGCGGATGACCTCCTCGCTGATCGCCGTCGTCTGGATGGGCGCCATGCGCGCCCTGCTCATCGAGCAGCGCGGCATGCTCATGGAGTGCGGCTCGGCCGAACTGCACGCCACCGTCGGCCGGCTCGCGGCGCGGGTGCTCGAGCAGTTCGAGGAGAACCTGGACCTGCACCCCGCGGCCGAGGTCACGCCGCTCGCCGCGGCGATCGTCACGGGCTGGCCGGCGGAGGTCCGCCGCGCGGGCTGAGTCGCGCCGTCAGACCCGCGCGGGCTCCGCGCGGGCCGACTCGGAGGCCCCGTACACGATCGGCAGCAGGACGTCGTCGACGACCAGTTCGACCTGGCGGGATGTCATCGCGCCGTCGCCGGCAGCCGTGTAGCGCTGCCACCAGAACGCCTCGAGCACGGAACCGAGCAACGCCAGCCGGTCCGGCTGGATCGGCTCGCCGCGGGCGTCGGCCCGGTTGCCGATCTGCGTCACGGCGGCGGCCAGGGGCCGGACGAGGGCGGCGTCGAGGCCGGCGCGCAGCTCCTCCTCGTGCCGCGCGGCGCCGACGATGCTCGCCACGGCGCGCTCCTCCCGGTCCAGGGGCCGGGTCCACCGGGAGGCCAGTGCGATCAGGTCGGCCCGCACCGAGCCGCCGTCCTCCGGGGTGGAGACCAGGGTGAACCGGCCGATCGCCGACCGCGCCAGTGCGGCCATCGTGGGCCAGCGCCGGTAGATGCCCGCCTTCCCCGCCCGCGCCCGGGCCGCGATCCGGTCGCTGTTGAGCCGACCCCAGCCCTCCTCGGCGAGGATGTCGACGGCAACCGATTGCAGCTGGTCGGACAGCTCCGCGCTGAGCGGGCGCCCGGGCGTCCCGCTCATGATCGGATTCCGTCACCGGAAGTCATACGCACCGCGACATCCTGGCCCGTCGGGGGTGTCACCACAATGGCCCTGGGCCGCCCAGTTTGATGCTCTGAAGTGCATGAACACTCATGGACGGCGTCCTTCGTGGACTTCAGGCCCCGGCCGCACTCTCGACGTGCACCTGAAGGCTGGCACCGTCGTCGGACAGCCAGCCCTTGCTACGGGCGTGGACGATCATCGCGTCCCACTGCGCCGACCAGTCCGACGCCCGGGCGCGGGGTTCCGCGGCGGCCCGCAGAGCCGCGGTGTCCAGGAAGACCGTCTCCGCGTCGTGGAACCGGCCGAGCCCGGCCCGCTCCAGCACGTCGGCCGCCTCCTCGTCGGTGACCTCGCCCAACGCCAGGTGCAGCGTGCGGAGGTTGTCGACGTCCACCACCCGGGCCTCCGGACGCTCCTCCGCGCCACCCACCACCTCGACGATCATGCTGCTCCCCTTCTCACGTCACGGTTATGGCCATAACTGCTGTCATACATGCCACGGGAAGCGGGTGAAGTCGGGTTCGCGCTTCTCCAGGAACGCGTCCCGGCCCTCGACGGCCTCCTCGGCCATGTAGGCCAGGCGGGTGGTCTCGCCGGCGAACAGCTGCTGGCCGACCAGACCGTCGTCGATCAGGTTGAACGAGTACTTGAGCATCCGCTGGGCGGTCGGGCTCTTCGCGACGATCCGCTTCCCCCAGTCGAGCGCGGTCGCCTCGAGCTCGGCATGCGGGACGACCCGGTTGACCATGCCCATCCGGTGGGCGTCCTGCGCGGTGTACTCGTCACCGAGGAAGAAGATCTCGCGCGCGAACTTCTGGCCCACCTGCCGGGCCAGGTAGGCCGAGCCGAAACCGCCGTCGAAGCTGCCGACGTCCGCGTCGGTCTGCTTGAAGCGGCCGTGCTCGGCGCTGGCCAGCGTGAGGTCCGAGACGACGTGCAGGCTGTGGCCGCCGCCCGCGGCCCAGCCGGGGACGACGCAGATCACGACCTTGG
The DNA here is from genome assembly GCA_035296685.1 of Blastococcus sp. Lineage (GTDB taxonomy): Bacteria > Actinomycetota > Actinomycetes > Mycobacteriales > Geodermatophilaceae > Blastococcus_B. The sequence goes on along the minus strand of DATHAK010000060.1, from coordinate 10,442 downwards.
GCATGAACCGGATGAGCCGCTGGGCCTCGAGGACGTGCAACCGCCCGCTCGAGCCCTCGCTGTGCTCGTATCCGTACCTGCCCCGCACCCGCTGGTCGCCGCCGGAGCAGAAGGCCCAGCCACCGTCCTTCGGGCTGGGGCCGTTGCCGGTGAGGATCACGCAGCCGACGTCGGTGGACAGCCGGGCGTGCTCCAGGGCGGTGATCAGCTCGTCGACCGACTGCGGACGGAAGGCGTTGCGCACCTCGGGCCGGTCGAACGCGATCCGCACGACGCCGGCGTCCACCGCCCGGTGATAGGTGATGTCGGCGAAGTCGAAGCCCTCGACCGGCTGCCAAGCGGTGCTGTCGAAGATCTCGGAGACGTCGTCCCGGGCGCTCATGGCCCGAACCTAACCGGCAGACCGCGGTGCCGGTTCAGGGAAGCGACGGTGCGAGGCCCCCGACCGTCCCGATGACGGGCTCGGTGACCGGATTCGTCACGTCGTCGACGATGTCGGTGAGGGTGTCGGTCGTGTCGCCGATCATCTCGCAGAGGCAGGGATCGTCTGCGGGCGGCGGGGGTTCCGAGCCGCCACCCCCTCCACCGCCCGTCGGCGTCCCACCCCCGCTCGGGGTGCCACCTCCGGTCGGCGTCCCGCCGCCGGTGGGCGTGCCACCACCACTGCCGCCACCGGAGGGCGCGCCGCCTGCGGGCGCGGTGGCGCCGCCGCCCGTCCCGGCGCTGCCGCCTCCGCCAGGTGCGACGGGGCCGGCCGCGTCCACTCCCGCCGCCCCGGCGCCCCCGGCCGCGCCGGCGGCAACCGCCGCCCCTGCGCTGCCCGGAAGCGGCTCGTCGCCGCCCTGGCCGTAGCCGGGGTCGCCCGGGACGGGGCTGGGCGTCGACGCGGTGCTCAGCCCCGGCAGTCCACCGGTTACACCGGACCCCGCGGATGCCCCGGATCCCCCGGACCCGCCCCCGCCCTCGGCGTCGCCGCTGAAGACGCCCTCGGGGTCGCGTGTTCCCCCGCCGTCCGCCTCTCCGGAGAGCAGGATGGCGAGCGGCGCCGCGATCAGCAGCAGGCCGCACAGGAACGACAGGACGAGCAGCAACCGGTCACGGCCGCGGCCGCGCGGGGCGTGACGTGCTGCGCCGAGGCCCAGGGCTCCGCGAGGCGCGGTGCCCTCGGCGCGGTGCCGGGGACGGCGGGACAGGGCCGGCTCCTTCGAGGTGGTGCGGTGCAGGGCGCGCAGGGACCCGCGCTTCTTGGACGGCCGCCTACCCACGCATCGCCGGCTCATGCGGCGACGCGGGGGACTACTTCGGCCAGTCGTCCATCAGCGGCCGCAGCCGGGGCAGTGACGCCGCCAGCCCGGGGTGCAGAACCACCTCGTGCAGTCCGGCGACCGGCAACCAGGCCACGCCGTCGCTCTCGCCGTCCAGGCGCAGGTCCCCCGCCTCGATCCGCCGCGCGGGACGCGCCAGCACCGTCGTGTACGACCAGCCGCCGTGGTCGTCGACGGACCGGGCACCCAGCACGACGTCGTCCGGCCGCAGCCCCAGCTCCTCCTGCGCCTCCCGCAGCGCGCCCACGTCGGCGGCCTCCCCCTCGTGCAGGGCGCCGCCCGGCGTCCCCCACGTGCCGCCGTGGTGCGACCACGCGGCACGGTGCTGGAGCAGGAGCTCGGGCCCGTGCTCGCCGTCGCGGTGCAGCAGCAGCCCGGCCGCACCCGCCCGGCCCCAGTGCCGGTGACCCAGGGAGCAGGTCGTCCAGCCGTCGGTCGAGGTCAGCACCCGACCAGTGAACCTGTTCGCCGGCGGGGATGCGGCAGGCAGTACCCCCGCCGACGGTTGTGCTCTGCTCTCCCCTGGTAAGCAGAGCACAAGCTTCCGTAGAGACATCCGGCCCAGGAGGACACGACCCATGACCACCACCACGACCACCATGGCCGAGCTGCCCGGCCTCGTCGGCACGGAGCTGGGCACCAGCGACTGGTACGAGGTCACCCAGGAGCACGTGAACAAGTTCGCCGACGCCACCGGCGACCACCAGTGGATCCACGTCGACGTCGAGCGCGCGAAGAAGGAGAGCCCGTTCGGCGGGCCGATCGCGCACGGCTACCTGACCCTGTCGCTGCTGGTGCCGCTGGTCTCCCAGGTGGTGAGCGTCACCGACGTGAAGATGGGGGTGAACTACGGCCTGAACAAGGTCCGGTTCCCGGCACCCGTGCCGGTCGGTTCGAAGGTCCGCGGCCGGGTCACGCTCAAGGACGTCGAGGAGGTCTCCGGCGGGCTGCAGACCACCTACACGGTGGCCATCGAGCGCGAGGGCGGCGACAAGCCGGTCTGCATCGCCGAGTGGGTCACCCGCCAGTACGGGGGCTGACCGCGTCGTGCGGATCGCCGTCTTCACCGGGTCGCAGTCCGGTCCGGAGTCCCACCGCGCCGCCGCTGCGGCCTTCGCCACTGGCCTCGCCGAGGCGGGGGTCGGCATCGTCTACGGCGGCGGCCGCGTCGGGCTGATGGGCGTCGTGGCCGACGCGGCGCTGGCCGCCGGCGGCGAGGTCGTCGGTGTGATCCCGCAGCACCTGGTCGACGACGAGGTGGCCCATCCCGGCCTGCCCCGGCTCGAGGTGGTCGACTCGATGCACGAGCGCAAGGCCGTGATGGCCGACCTCTCCGACGCGTTCGTCGCCCTGCCCGGGGCCGCCGGGACCCTCGAGGAGCTCTTCGAGGCGTGGACCTGGGGGATGCTCGGGCTGCACAGCAAGCCGACGGCGCTGCTCGACGTCGACGGGTTCTGGCAGCCCCTGCTCACCCAGCTGCGCCGCATGGTGGACGACGGCTATCTCGACGCCGCCCGGCTCGACGCGCTCGGCGTGGTCCCCGACGCGACGGCACTCCTCTCCTTCACCGAGGGATACGTGCACCCGGCCCGCAAGTGGACGACGCCGAGCCGGTAATCGGAACGCAACGCGCCCGTGGTGCACTCGGGGGATGGCTCGGTCCGTAGTGCAGGAGACACGCGTGGTGCACGGCCACCGGCGCGCGTTCGTCCGCGCGGGCAGCGGACCGGGGCTGCTGCTCCTGCACGGCATCGGCAACAACTGCCGGACCTGGTCGGGGGTCATCGACCGGCTCGCCGAGACCCACACCGTCCTCGCCCCCGACCTGCTCGGGCACGGCGCCTCGGACAAGCCGCGCGGCGACTACTCCATCGCGGCCTACGCCAACGGCATGCGCGACCTGCTCACCCTGCTCGACATCGAGCAGGCCACCGTCGTCGGGCACTCCCTGGGCGGTGGCATCGCGCTGCAGTTCGCCTACCAGTTCCCCGAGCGCTGCCAGCGGCTGGCCCTGGTCGGCAGCGGCGGGCTGGGGCCGGAGCTGTCCGCGGGTCTGCGTGCGGCGACCCTCCCCGGCGCGGAACTGGTGCTGACCGCGCTGACCGGCGTCTCGGGCCCGCTGCGTGCGGGGTTCTCCGTGGTCGACCGGGTGGGGCAGGCGGCGGGCTGGAAGCGGGTCCGCGACCTGGCCGAGGCCGCCGAGGCCCTGCTCGGGCTCAAGGACGTGGAGGCGCGGCGGGCCTTCCTGCGCACCCTGCGCGGAGTGGTCGATGCCCGCGGCCAGGCCGTGACGGCGCTCGACCGGCTCTACCTGGCCGACGCGATCCCGATGCTGGTGGTGTGGGGCAGCCGCGACCCGATCGTCCCGGCGCTGCACGCGGAGACCGTCCGCTCACTGGTGCCGAGCGCGCGCATCGAGGTCTTCCCCGGCGCCGGGCACTGGCCCCACCTCGACGAGCCGGACCTGTTCTGCGACGTCCTGCTCGACTTCATCGCGACCACCGAACCGGCCGCCCACGACCTGGACAGCTGGCGACGGCTGCTCGCCAGGGACGACGTCGGCGAGCCCGCGGCCCGGTGAGCGGCCTAGCGTTCCGGACGTGGAGCACTGGGACGTCGTCGTCGTGGGGGGTGGCCCGGCCGGCGCCGCGTGCGCGGCGGTCGCCCGTCGCGCCGACCCGGCCGCCCGGGTGCTCGTGCTCGACCGCGCGGACTTCCCCCGTGACAAGGTGTGCGGCGACGGGATCGCCCCCGAGGCCCTCGACGTCCTGTCCGGGCTCGGGCTGGACGCGGAATCGCTGACCGCCGGCTGGGCGAGCGTGCCGCGCCTGCGGCTGCGGTCGCCCGGGGGGACCACCGTCGAGCGGGCCATGCGGCGGCCCGCCCGCGTCGTCCCCCGCGCGGTCTTCGACGGGCGGCTGCTCACCGCGGCGCTGGCCACCGGGGCGGAGCTGCGCCGGCACGTCGTCCGCCGGCTGGAGGTGCACCCCACGCACGTGGAGGTGGACGGCGCGATCTCCGCCGGTGTCGTCGTCGGGGCCGACGGCGCCGAGTCCGTCGTCCGGCGCAGCCTGGGCGTGCGGCCGAACCCGCCGGACCGGCTGGCCATCGCGATCCGCGGCTACGCGCCGGAGCCGGCCGGGCTGGAGGGCGTGCAGGCCATCCTCACGACCGGGCAGCGCTGGCCGGCGTACGCCTGGTCGTTCCCGCTGGGCGACGGGCGGGCCAACGTCGGATACGGGGAGCTGGTGTCCGGCGGGGTGAACCGGGACGGTCTGCTCGACGGGCTGGCCCGCCTGCTGCCCGGGGTGGAACCGGCGGGGCTCAGGGCGCACCGGCTGCCGCTGTCCACCGGTCGCCCGCGGCAGCCGGACGGGCGGGTGCTGCTGGCCGGCGACGCCGCGTCGCTGATCAACCCGCTGACCGGCGAGGGCATCTTCTACGCCGTGCTGTCCGGTGCGCTCGCCGGCACCGCGGCGATCCACGGCGCCGGGAGCGGCCGCGCCTACCGGCGTGCACTGCAGGCGCGACTGGGCCGGCATCTGCGGCACTCCTCGACCGCCTCGTGGGCCAGCCGGTGGCCGGCGGTCATGGACGCGGCGTTCCGGGCGGCCGAGGCCGACCAGCGGGTCTTCGACGACGTCGTCGACCTCGGCCTGGCCGACGGCCGGCTCACCCCGCGCGCGCTCTCCGCCGCGGTGCGGCACCTGCGCTGAACCACTGCCCGCACGAACGGCCGCCGGGCCGGCGGCGCGGTCAGGTCAGCCGCCCCGCGGCCGGCTCGAGCGTGCCGCTCCCGGCGGGGACCCGCCAGGACGTGGACCAGACCGCCGCCGACGCCGGGTCGGTGCGCTCGACCAGCACGAACCAGTCCATCTGCAGCCGGGCGGGGGTGACGTCCAGCACCGAGAAGCCGTGCGAATCGAGGTCGAGGTACTTCACGTGCGGGTTGTTCGCGACCATCCCGGCCTCGACCGCCCGCGACGACGTCCGCGGGGGCGCGTCCAGGGCGTCGTCGAGGTTGTCGCTGGTCACCGAGGTGCAGACCAGCTCGACGGCCACGCTGTCGCCGGTGAACGGGTAGGTCGCGGGGTCGGCGGGCAGCTCGGCCGCCCAGCCGGAGTGGATGTCCCCGGTCAGGAACACCACGTCGCGGATGCCGTGGTCGCGCAGGTGCCCGAGCACCCGGGCCCGCTCGACGGGGTACCCGTCCCACTGGTCGACGTTGTACGGGACGCCGCTCACCGGGTCGACCTCGGCACCGATCAGCGCCGCGATGCTGACCAGGGCGGCCGCGTCGAGCGCGTTCGGGAACCGCACCGGGGCCATCATCACGGGGTTGCCGACCAGCTTCCACTGCACGTCCGGATCCGACAGGCCCGCCAGCAGGAACTGCAGCTGCTGCTGGCCGGTGAGGGTGCGCGCCGGGTCGGTCAGCGCCGGATCCGCCGGCGAGCGCACCTGCTCGTCGCGGTAGGAGCGCAGGTCCAGCATCGACAGGCAGGCCAGAGCGCCCCACCGCAGCTGCCGGTACAGCTGCCCCCCGGGTTCGTAGCGGACCGGCATCCACTCGGCGTACGCCCGCTGGCTCGCTGCGCGCCGATCGGTCCACAGCCCCTCGGTGCCGGGCCTGTGGTTCTGGGCGCCGCCGGACCAGGCGTCGTTGGCGGACTCGTGGTCGTCCCACGTGACGATCCAGGGGGCGGCGGCATGCAGCGCCTGCAGGTCCGGGTCGGTCTTGTACTGGGCGTGCCGGCGCCGGTAGTCGGCGAGCACGGTCGCCTCCCACGGCGGGTCGTGCGGGCGGACGACGACGTCGCGGGCCTGGTAGGCGCCCGGTCCGTACTCGTACAGGTAGTCGCCGAGGTGCAGAACGACGTCGATGTCGGTGCGCGCGGCCAGGTGCCGGTAGGCGGTGAACCAGCCGGCCTGGAGGTTCGAGCAGGAGACGACGGCCATCCGCAGCCGCTTGACCGGCGCTCCGTGAGCCGGCGCGGTCCGGGTCCTCCCCACCGCCGACGTCCGCCCCTGGCAGCGGAACCGGTACCAGTAGGACGTCGCCGGATCGAGCCCATCGGCGTCCACCTTCACGGTGTGGTCGCGCTCGGGGCCGGTGGCCACGACGCCCGTCGCGACCGTCCGGCGGAACCGCGGATCGAGGGCGACCTCCCAGATCACGTCCACCACCGGTCCACGTCCCGATCCCGGCGTCGCCTCCGCGGTCGGCGTGACCCTGGTCCACAGGACGACGGCGTCGGGAAGCGGGTCGCCGGATGCGACGCCGTGGGCGAAGACCGCCGTCGCGGGGGCCGCGGACGCGGGACTCGCGGCCAGCGCGACGCCGACGACCGCGCTGCCCGTGGCCGCGGCACCGAGCTGGAGGACGGAGCGCCGGGAGAGAGCGTCGGTCACGGACTGGTCTATTGACCGACAGCCGCAGAAGATGCGCGCGCCGGGAGCCGTTCCTGTGTCGTCTGCTGTCGCGCGAATTCCGTCGACGGCAACCGCGGCGCAACCTCCCCGCCACGGGAGCCGGTCACCCTCGCACCGTGACCACGGCCCCCTCGGTGTCCACGCTCCAGCCCCCGGCGGCCCGTCCGTCGACGCAACGTCTGCGGCGCCTGCGGCTGGCCCGCGCGCTCGCCGGCGCCTCCGTCCGCTCGGTCCTCGTGCCGCAGGCGTCAGTCCGCCACCGCAGGCGCCTGGCGGTGTGCCGCGCCGCGGACACCCTCACCGCCCTCGGCGTCCGCGTCCGCGTGATCGGCCCGGCGGTGCCGTGGCCCCGGTCAGGTCGCGTGATCGTCAGCGACTCCACCGGCCGGCTCGGCGACCTGGCACTGGCGACCATGGCGCAGGGCGCGCCGATCGTCGGGCTCGACCTGCCCGGCCGCACCGTGCCCGCGGGCGCCGCCGTCTGCCCCGTCGCCGTCCGCTACCGCCTCGACGACGGCGAGCACCTTCCCGCGGAGCGCGTGCCGACGTCGCTGAGGGGCATCGCCGCGGTGCGCGGTCTGGTGGTCGAGCTGCACCTCCTGCCGGCGCTCGCCGCCGCAGCCTGAGGCGAGTTCAGCGCAGTGCGGTGACCAGGGAACTCCCTTCCGGACCGTAGGACTCGAGGACGAAGCCCAGGTTCCAGAGCACGTCGGCGACGGCGGCGTTCATCGACTGCCGCACCGTGTCGGCGGCCGCGGCCCCCCGCACCTGGCGCAGGCTCATCCGGTCGTGGGCGCGCCAGCTGACCACGACACCACCCGAGGCGAGCTCCGGCATCAGGACGACGCCGCCGGCCGGGTGTCCGTCGGGGCCGTCGTGCAGCGGGAGGCCGGCCTCGACCAGTGCCGCCGCGACCTCGACGACCAGCGTCGTCAGCGGATCGGTGTCTGACAGCAGGGCGTCCCAGGCGTCGGGCAGCCGGTCCAGCTGGCCGCCGAGCTCCTCCAGCCACGCCCGCTCCTCCGGCGAGGGCCGGGGCGCCACGCCGCCGTCCGCGCGCCGGGTGCCGTGGACGGCGACCGCCGGCAGCCCCTGCGCCAGGGCGGCCCAGTCCGCGTCGATCCGGTCTGCGAACGGGCCGGCGAGCACCTGCGCCGAGTCGTCGACCAGCCACCAGCCGGGTCCCCCGGTGGTGGGCGCCGGGGCCGGACGGACGGCGAGCTCCACCGCCTGCGGACGTGCCTGCGTGCTCGGGCGGCCGACCGACCGGCTGCCGGTCCGGCTGCCGGCGGGGTGGGCGGTGGAACCGGGGACGGCGGCGCGCTGCCGGTCGCCCGCGTCGTTGCGCTGGAACTCGTACCGGGCCGTCGAACTGCTGCCGAGGGCGACGACCAGCCCGGTCAGCACGAGGAAGCCCAGCACCGCCATCGCCGGCCATCCCAGCGTCGCGCCCATGGTCACGCGTCGACTCCTCAACCCCACGTCGCGGCCGGGAAGTGCCGCGGACAACGCAGAAGGTATGGCGTCGTGCGGCGCGGCCGGCCGGTCGCGACAGGCCCCCGACTGCCCCGTCACCTGATCGTTGCGACGGGTGGAATCCGGGGTCGGTGACCCGCCTCGCACCGGGGCGTCATGTCGACATGCGGTGCGTCCACCAGCGCGAACACGGTGACCGAGCCCTCGGTCATCCCGGAGAGAGGTTCCGCCGCGGCGTGTCGCGAGTGCGAGCGGAGGGCGTGGGATTCGAACCCACGATGGGTGTTACCCCATAGCGGTTTTCAAGCCTGGTGCAGGGACTCTCCGAACCAACAACGATCAATCGTTTCCGCAGGTCAACGCGGAAATCGCTGAAGCCATTGGTTACCGCCAATAGCCGCTTCGTGCCCGTACTACGGGCACGAAGCGGGCACGAAGGTTCCGCCGCAGCAGCCGTACCGCCGCCGATTTCCGGCGTCGGTGGGCCGCAGGGGCCGGGCAGCCTCACGGCGAGACCGCGCGTAGCTGCGACCGTTGACGCCGAACCGGCTCGGGCTGGGTGCGATACACCGGGCCGGACGGACTGACCGGCGCCTCCGTCCCTTATCGCGGATCTGGGTCTGGTCCCCGTGGGGGCACCTGGTCGGCACCGTGCCGCGCTAGCTGCTGCCGCTGGTCGTTGAGCACCGCTACGACGGAGCGCCCGGGACGGGACCGGCGTGGACCGGCGCCCCGTCGACAGCGCCCGCCGGGGGGCAGGCGTCAGTGCGCGAGGGTCGAGCAGGCCGGGCAGATGTCACGGGCGGGGACCGGCCACCTCTGTTCCGTGCTCACCCGGACCAGGGACCCGCAGACGGTGGTCTCGCAGGTAGCCAGGGCCGCGAATGGTAAGCACACGTTCGACCGCTAAGGGCTTGCTTACTCTGAGGATCGGCGGCAGGTGTTGGGTGTCTACCTGCGGACGTCGTCGCGGCAGAACAAGGACGGGACGACGATGCCGGTACCTGTCGATCGCGTGAAAACCCGTCCTGAGCAGCAGCACTTTCCCCGTTGGGCGTCGTCGGGTGATGTTGGCCGTTGTCGGCCCCTCTGAGGACCATCTCCCGACTGTCTGCGGACTGCGGGGCCGCGGCCGCCGCTGCGTCCGACGCTGCGCTGAAAGCGGCACCCGCTCCACCCCCGCAGGAGTCTGTCCGACCGCAAAGCCGGTTCGGAAGTCGACCGAGCTGCTCGACTGAGCGTCGTCATCCGAGGGCAGGACATGCGGAGGGGGCAGGACCGGCGCCTGCAGGGTCGGTGGTGGGGCCGGTGCGCCGAAGACCTGGGCCGAGGTCTACCACGTCAGGCTCGCCTGGGTTCGCCGCCTATATCCGGTGGCTGGACAGGCAGCTCACCGGTGGACCGCGGCACCTCTCGTGTCGAGGGGCGCAGCCACCCGAGGAGAACCTCAAGGATTCGCGGGGAGCCGCCAGAATGTGGCACAGGCGATGCAACACCCGTCAGTCTCTTGTGATCATCAGCACCGGGAACGCCAACGCCGCTCCCTACGTCCGGCTCCGCCTCACAGACGTCATCGGCACCGGCCAAAGCGCCATGACCTCCGGGCGGAGGCTGTACTGGCATCGCCCGCGGCAGGTCTGCAGTTGGCGCGGCATGTCGCCCATACCGGGAAGCACCAGACCGGATCGCGACGGTGTCGTGAAGCTGGTCCACGGTGTCCGATTCGCTGGCGCGGTGACGGGCCGGCACGGCGGTCGGCCCAGGGTGGCGTCCACGGCCGTCGCCCGAGGACGATACCGGCGACGGCGGACCCTGCTTCGTCACATCTGCATTATCGGCAGCTGACTTGAGGGACCAAACCCACATCGCGGCACCGGTTCGGCAGCTGTTGCATGCGCCGGCCGGTTCCAGCCAGCCGCAGCCGCGGCGGCTCAGCCGGTGGCAGAACATGCAACAGACGCGCCTTGCAAAATCGACCGAGGGGTGGATTGGCGCGGTGGGCTGTGAACGAGAACGGCGGTTGACCAGCGCATTTATCGTTGGTCCCTGTCGGGCGGTGTTGGCCGATTCTGGGCGTTTTGCGGACCATCTGCGGACTGTGTGCGGACTGGGGCCGCAGGAGCAGTCGCCTCGGACACTCCCCTGATGACAGCACCCGCCCCCACACCCGCGGGAGCCTCTCCGACTGCGCCGGCCGCCGGAAGGGCG
>DATHAK010000059.1:0-6079 GCA_035296685.1 Blastococcus sp. | reverse complement strand
TCTGGTGCTGGGTCAACACCGGCGCCTACGCCGACTGCGGCCCAGGGGTGGCGATGAAGATGGGCTATGCCGGCGTCGGCCCCTACCGGTTCGACCACGTCGCCGTCGACTCCTTCTGCGTCTACACCAACCTTCCGCCAGCCGGCGCGTTCCGCGGCTACGGCGCCGCCCAGTCGGTGTGGGCATCCGAACGCGTCACCGACCTGATGGCCGCCGAGCTCGGCGTCGACCCGGTCGAGCTGCGCCGCCGGAACCTGCTCGTCGACGGCGACCTCTTCTGCACGGGCGAGACCATGCACGATGTCCATTTCCAGGAACTCCTCGACGACGCCGCCCGGGCTGTCGACTGGCAGCCAGGCGGCGACAACCGCGGCAAGGGGGTCGCGGTGATGCTCAAGGGCATGCAGACGCCCAGCAGGGCCGAGGTCGGCCTCCGCCGCGCCGACGACGGCCGCTTCGAGGTGCTCAGCGGCACCACCGAGATGGGACAGGGCTCGGCCCAGGCGATCGCCCGGCTGGCCGCGGACCTGCTCGGTGTCGACGCCGACCAGGTCGAGGTCCCGCCACCCGACACCGACCGGGTGCCGTACGACACCCGCACCACCTCCAGCCGGTCGACCCACATGATGGGCCGCGCCCTGGAGGCGGCCGTCGAGGACCTCAAGAACAGCGGCGGCGACTACGGGCACGGCCGCATCGCCAACGAAGGCGGCCTGGACGTGGACACCGGCCAGGGGATCGCCTCGTCCCACTGGCACCAGGGCGCCGCGGCGGCCGCGGTCGAGGTCGACGACGAGACTGGCCTCCTGACCCTGCGCTCGGTGCATGCCGCCTCCTACGCCGGCCGGGTCGTCGACCGGTCCGCGGCCGAGCTTCAGCAGGAGGGCGCGATGACCATGGCGATCGGGACCACCCTGTTCGAGGAGCTCGCCTTCGACGAGGGCCACGTCGCCGGGTCGAACCTCTCCGACTACAACATCCCGTCCGCCCTGGACTGCGCCGCCGTCAGCCAGATGCTCCTGGAGGTCGAGGGCGCCGAGGTCCACGGGCTGGGCGAGACGGCGCTGCCACCGGTCCCGCCGGCGATCGGGAACGCACTGGCCTCGCTCGGCTACCGACCCACCGAGCTGCCACTGACCCCCGAACGGGTCCTGGGCTGTGCGGAGGATGCCTCGTGAACCTGCTCCTCCAGGTCAACGGCGCCCCCGTCCAGGTCGACGTCGAGCCCGGCGTCATGCTGCTCGAAGTGCTTCGCGACCGGCTCGGCCTGCTCGGGGCGCGAGGCACCTGCGGGGTCGGGCTGTGCGGGACCTGCACCGTGCTGCTCGACGGCGAGCCGATCTCGTCGTGCATCCTGCTCGCCCCCCTCGCCAAGGGCCACGCGATCACCACCATCGAGGGAGTGCCCGACGACGACCCCGTCGTGCAGGCCTTCGACCGCCACCATGCCTTCCAGTGCGGCTACTGCATCCCCGGCATGGTCCTCACGGCCAGGTCCTTCCTGGCCGAGTGCGCGCGGGCCAGGCGGTCCCCGTCCCGGGAGCAGATCGCCGAGTCCCTCGGCGGCAACCTGTGCCGCTGCGGCTGCTACGTCAAGATCATCGACGCGGTACAGGAGGTCGGCTCGTGAAATATGTGACCTATCAGGCCGGCGGCGGGGCGCGGGTCGGGCGGCTCGACGGCGCCAGCGTGGTCGACGTCGGCTTCACCGGCGACATGATCGCGTTCATCGAGGCCGGCGCGCCCGCCGGCCCGGAGCGGCCCGTCCCCGACGCCAGGCTGCTCGCCCCCGTCAGGCCTCGCTCGCTGCGCGACTTCCTGGCCTTCGAGGGGCACCTCAAGAACGCCTTCAGGAACCTCGGCCGCGAGATACCAGCCGAATGGTACGAGGTGCCCGCCTTCTATCGCAGCGTGGGCGACACCGTCATCGGTCCGGACGTCGAGCTGCCCTGGCCGTCCTACACCCGCCAGCTTGACCACGAGCTCGAGCTGGCCGCCGTCATCGGCCGGCCCTGCCGCGACGTCAGCCCGGCCGAGGCCCTCGACTACGTCTTCGGCTTCACCATCTGGAATGACATGTCCGCCCGCGACGTCCAGCGCCGCGAGCTGCCGGTCGGCATGGGCCCGGCCAAGGCGAAGGAGTGGGACGGGTCCAACGTCCTGGGACCCTGCATCGCCACCACCGACGAGATCGACCTGGCCACCCTTCAGCTGGAGGTGCGCATCAACGGCGAACGCTGGGGCGGTGATACCACCGCCAACATGCACCACAGCTTCGGTGACCTCATCGCCTACGCGGCCCAGGACCAGACCCTGCGCCCCGGCGACGTGCTGGGCTCCGGCACCGCCACCGGCGGCTCCGGGCTGGAGCTGGACCGTTGGCTCCGCCCGGGCGACGTCATCGAGATGGAGGCCGGCCCGATCGGCATCCTGCGCAACACCGTCGGCACCCCCACCACCCGGAAGGACCGCTGAGATGGCATACGTCGTCGCCGCAACCTGGAAGGCCAAGCCGGGAGAGGCCGACCGCATCACCGAGGTCATCAGAATCATGACCCCGCTCTCCCGCCAGGAGCCGGGCAACCTCTTCTACCAGGCGCAGGTCTCGCCCGACGACCCGGAGACGTTCTTCCTCTACGAGCAGTACACCGACGCCCAAGCCTACGAGGACCACAAGAACAGCGAGCACTTCCAGAAGCACGTGTTCGGGTACGCGATCGACCACCTCGCCGAGCGCAGCGTCAAGACGTACCAGACAATCGATGTCTGACCTTCCCAAGATGGCGCCGTGACGCACCGGCTGCTGCTGTTGCGCCACGGCGAGGTCACCTCCCACCGCGGCGATGTGGCCGTCACCGACCGAGGGCTGGACAGCGCCGAGCAGCTCGGCCGGCGCCTGGCCGCTACCGCCGGCCGCATCCGCGTGCTCACCGGCGAGACGCTCCGGGCCCGCCAGACCGGCGCCGCCATCGCCACCGGGGCCAGCGCGGCCGGCGCCGCCGTCGACGAACCGCGTGTCGCGTTCGCGCTGCGCAACCCGGACATCTATGTCGCCGGTGAGCGGGTCGACATGGTCAGCAGCGTGGCCGCCCTCGCCGAGCAGGTACCTGGCATGACCCTGGACGAGGCGGCTGCCGTGCCCTTCTTCGTGGGGTTCTTCGATCACCCGGACCGGATCGGCTGGTGGCTGCGGCTCGGCGACGTCCCAGGCGACGACGCCGAGGCCGTGGCCCGCCGGATCGGCCACTTCGCCGCCAGCCTCCCCGACCGGACCACCCAGCCGGCCGAGCTCACCGTCGCTGTCACGCACTCGCCCGTGCTTCGCGCCTGCGCGCTGGCGTACCTGGGCCAGGACCCCGGTGAGCCGGAATGGCTCACCGGTCTTGAACTGTCCGTCTCCTCCGACTGCTCCGTCGCCGTTTGCTGGTACGCCGCCACCGATTGAGGGACGCCCATGGAACTGCAGACCTTCACCGTGCCCCCGTCCCGGTCGACCGCGCCTGATGCGCCCTTCTCAACCTCCAGTTCATCGCCCCATGCATGCCTGGCGCCAGCTTCGAATCTGTGGAGGGCGACGCCTCCACCGGCAACGTCAAGATCAAGCTGGGTCTGATCAACCTGTCTTATCGCGGCCAGGCTCGCGAAGAGGTCACAGGCTCAGAGGCGATGAGAGCACGTAACTGGACCTTCACGTCCATCCCGAAAACGGAAGAACCCATAGGGCCCAGATCCGAGGAGACGCAGAGGTGAGTGAGGACAGCTCACCCCAGGTTGGGGAATGTGATGACGGGGTGTGTGGCCGGCTAGCGGCCCGGCCCAGTCGGCTGCCCACCCGGCCTCGGACCTGACCGAGCATCAGGGCTGACGGGACAGCAGCCGCCGCAGCGCCTCCTCCACCGCCGAGCGGGGATCGGCTGTGTCCGCGGGAGCTCGCCACGCGACGACGGCGTCCGGCCGCACGAGCACCGCGCCGTCGGGGCCGAGGCCGTAGGCCTGGGCGAAGGTCTCGCCCTTCTCGACCAGGTCGCCGTCCGGGGCCACGCGGTAGCCGCTCACTGGGCAGCCGAGCGCGGCGCCGGCCTGCGATGCGGCGTCCAGCCACCGCTGGCCGCCCGGTGCGGCTAGCAGCGCGAAGCCGCGGCCGAGGACGTCGTGCACCGAGCCGGGCGCGCCGTGGATCTCCACCGGCAGATGCGGGGCCCGCACGCCCACCCGCCCGGTCGGTGTGCGGGGGTCCTCCAGCGCGGCCCCGTCGTCCCCGCCCTCCGGGAGCAGCCCGGCCGACCGGTAGATCGGTCCGAGCTCGATCGATGCGTCGTCCATCGGGTCGGCGAGGTTCTCCCGGGAGAGGGTGGGGTCGACCCGCAGCACATAGCGCGTATACGCCTGCTCGACGACGAGGTTGCATACCGGACGACGCTCGGCGTCGTAGGTGTCCAGCAGGCCGGCGCCCGCGGTCCCGCCGACCACCGCGGCCAGCTTCCAGGCCAGGTTGTGGGCGTCGCCGATACCGGTGTTGCCACCGAAGCCCCCGGTGGGCGGCATGACGTGCGCGGCGTCCCCGGCCAGGAACACCCTCCGATTGCGGAAGCACGACGCGTGCGCCGCCGCGGCCGTCCAGCGCTGCACGTTGTCGATCTCGACCGGGATGTCCGCGCGGCCGAGCGCCTTGCGGACCAGCTCGGTCGCCCAGGCCGTATCCATGGTCTCGCCGACGGCGGTGTTCTTCGTGCCGTCCGGGTTGAGGGTGGAGAACACCGCGAGGAAGCCGGAGTCGCCGGTGATCGAGAACCGGAAGAACCCGAGCAGCTCTGGGTGGTTGACGTAGACCACGCTGAGGTTGCGGTCCCCGATGAGCTCGCGCAGGTCCGCGCGGAAGTAGATGGTGACGCAGTCGGCGAACGCCCCACGCCCGGCCAGTTCGATGCCGCAGCGCGTCCGGATCGAGCTGTGCGCGCCGTCGGCGGCCACCAGATAGCCGGCGCGGACGGTCTGCTCGGCGCCGCCGTCCCGGGAGCGGAGGACCGCCGTGACCCCGTCGTCGTCCTGGGTGAAGGACACCAGCTCGGTGGCGTAGGCGTGCTCGGCGCCGCGCTCCTGGGCCGACCGACGCAGCAGCGGCTCCAGTCCGATCTGGGTGATGAACAGCCGCGACGCGGGGCTCAGCGCCTCGACGCCCTCGTTGAAGTGCCGGAAGAAGAACTTCATCTCCGGGCTGGCCAGGCTCTCCACCGAGACGATGGCGCCGTTCTGCACAAACTCTTGCGCCGACGCGGACTCGATCTCTCCCTGCAGCCCCACACTGCGGAAGATCTCCATGGTCCGCTGGTGGAACGAGGCGGCCCGGGGGTGGACCGCGGTGCCGCGGTGCCGTTCGACCAGCAGGTGTGGCACCTCCTGCGCGGCCAGCAGCAACGACGTCGACAGCCCCACGAGGCTGCCTCCGGCGATCAGCACGGGCACCTGGCGGTCGCTCATCGAGACTTCCCCTCGCGCGTCCTGCGGTCACGGATCGTTGTCCGCGTGGCGGCCCGCCGACGCCGACAGGGAAACCCTGGTGGGATGGGCGAGGATGTGTCAAGGATCACAAGAACACCCGGATCCGCCCGCCGCGCGGACACGGACAGTTGTCCAGAACCGATCCGGTCGATTGACGACCTGGAGACCGACGCCATCCCAGGCAGCTGACTAGGGATGGCCTTGGCAGTTCGTCAGGCTAGCCGAGAGGGGGTGGCGGGCGGTTGGGATGGAACGAGCCACGCCATAGCTGGCCGTGCCCGTTGGGCCGGCCCAGCACCTGCCCGTCCGCCACCAGTTCCAC
This sequence comes from Blastococcus sp., assembly GCA_035296685.1. GTDB lineage: Bacteria > Actinomycetota > Actinomycetes > Mycobacteriales > Geodermatophilaceae > Blastococcus_B. The sequence continues at coordinate 258 of DATHAK010000059.1, read as the reverse complement.
TCCGGTCGGGTTGCCTAAGGCCAAATCCAGGCTGCGCCGGGCAGTCCAGCTCTTGCGCTGGCCTGGTGTGCCGACCCCATCGAAGACCAACCGACCGTCCACCGTGCACCGGGTCCAGACCCTGGCCCGGTAGCGTAGCGTCACTGTGATCGAGGCCGGCTGGGCGGCCGGCCGCTGCCGGACGGTCACCGCCGACGGTGACGGTGACCGTCCGGGGCCGTCAACGTTCGTCGTCTGCCAGAGCAGCGCGGCGGCCGC
>DATHAK010000058.1:0-3109 GCA_035296685.1 Blastococcus sp. | reverse complement strand
GCCCTCGCTCTCCACCTCGACGTCGATGACGCCGGGCCGCTGCTCCTCGACGTGCAGCATCGCGGCGGGGTCCATGACCAGGCCGAGGTCGGCGAGCACCGTCGTCCGGCCCTCGTCGAGGTCGGCCAGCAGCTCGATCGGGCGGGCGATCGGCCCCTCCGCGTCGCGGACGCCCAGGCGGACGGTCGCGCCCCGCACCGGGCCGCCGAAGTTGGTCAGCGCGAGCCGGGAGACGACGGGCACGCGGTTGTGCGCCAGCGCGTAGCTGAGCACCGGCGTGGAGGTGATCTCGATGGAGACGGCCGCCCGCGGAGCGACGACGTCGCCCACCCGGATGTCCGCAGTGCTCTCCATGTCACCTGTCTACCGGCTCGGACGGATCGGTCCCCTCATGGTCCCCGACAGGAGGGGCGGATGTGACGGGTGCGGCCAGTCGATGCCCCGAATCACACAGGTGGTCTTCGCCGGTGGTTCCAGGGTGGGCTACATCTGCCGATGGCGCGGAGTGGACGGCTGGATAGACCGGAAGTTGTCGGACCCCCGTGTCACCGTCCACGCGATCGGACGACGGAGAGGACCCCATGACCGGCCTGGTGACCGTGATCCTGCTGGCGGTCGGTGCCGGGCTGCTCCTCGCCCTGGCGCTGTCGCTGCGGGCGGGCAAGCGGTCGCGGGCGGCCCGCCCCGCCGCGCGGCCCTCCACCGGCGCGCAGCCCATCGCGCCCGGTGCCCGCCCCGCGGTGCCGGCGCTGCGCGCCACGGTCACCTCCCGCGAGCCCGAGGGCCGCATGCCGTTCGCGGAGCCCGGCATGCGCGGGCGGCTGTTCCAGTACGGCGGGGACGGCGCCGGCTTCGAGATCGACGCCCCCTACGCCGTCATCGACGTCGAGACCACCGGGTTCTCGCCCCGCAACGGCGACCGCGTCGTCGAGATCGCGATCGCCCGCGTCGACCGGTCCGGCCGGATCGAGGACGAGTACTCCACCCTGCTCAATCCCGGCCGCGACGTGGGCCCGATCTTCGTGCACGGCATCAGCAACTCCGAGGTGCGCGACGCCCCGCGCTTCCAGGACGTCGCCGGCGAGATCCTCGACCGGATGGACGGCGCCGTCGTGGTCGCGCACAACGCCGTCTTCGAGGAGCGGTTCCTGGCCGCCGAGTTCAAGCGGGGAGGCATCACCCTGCCGCTGAACCCCGCGCTGTGCTCGCTCTGGCTCGCCCGCCGCACGATGAACACCCCGAACCACAAGCTGACCACCCTGGCGCGGGCCGCGGGCCTGTCCACGATCGCCGCGCACGCCGCGCTGAGCGACGTCCGGTCGGTCGCGGCCCTGCTCCCGCAGATGCTGCGCGCCCACGGCGAGCCGCTTCGCTACCTGTCCGGCCTGCGCCCGCTGCCCCAGCTGGCCTGCGAGGCGCGGCCGAAGACCCGGGCCGTCGAGCTGCGCCGCGGCACCGACGGCTGGATGGCCTCGCTGATGTCCCGCCTGCCGATGTCGGTCGCCGACGCCTCCGACGTCGAGGGTCAGCGCTACCTCGACTCCCTCGCCGACGCCCTCGCCGACGGCCGCATCGTCGGCGGCGAGGCGAAGGCGCTGGCGCTGCTCGCCGGGGCCGCCGGCATGGGTGCCGCCCAGGTGGAGGGCCTGCACCGGCGCTACCTGGACTTCATGCGCCAGGCCGCGCTCGCCGACGCGATCCTCACCACCGCCGAGCTGCGCAAGCTCAAGACCACGGCGGCCGCGCTGGGCCTGCCCGCGTACTTCGACGACCTCAAGCCCACGTCACCCCAGGACCTGGTGGCGGCGCGGGGAATCCCCTCGGTGCCGGTGCCCACGATGTCCCCGACGCCGCGGCAGGCCCCCGCCCGCCCCAGCATCCCCGTGCCGCCCCTTCCCGCCGCCCGGCAGGCCCCGGCGTCGCGCGCGGCCGGGGTCCGGCCGAGCATGCCGGTGCCGCCGCTGCCCCCGCGGCCGGCCTCCCGCGACGTCCCGGCGCGTTCGCCCGTGCAGCGGTGCGTCCACTGCCGGAGGGCGGGACACGTCCGCTCCACCTGCCCGGAACTGGCCGTCGCGGGCAGCTGATCGCCGCTGACGGTCGTTCGGGGGCGTACCCCCGATTGCGTGTTCCTACGAGCCGGGGCGGTCCAGGAAGGGGTTCCCGGCGTTAGCGTGCGGGATGCGCCGAAGCCGGACGGGAGTGCTCGCATGAGCGCGGGCACTCTGCCGACCATCTGGGAGCTGGTCGAGGAAGGCGCCTCGACCCTGCACGAGCCATTCAGCCGGGCCGCCCTGATCAACTGGGTGAGCGCCCGCCGTCCGGACGTCGGGGTCTCCTCGATCGCCGCCCACATCCAGTTCGCGACCGTGAACACCGGAACCTCCGGGCACAACCCGTTCGCCGGCCGCACCCCGTTGCTGGAGCGGGTGGACCGCGGCCGGTACGTGCGGTTCCGCGAGCCGTCGGCCGACGCTGCCGAGGGAACGCCGCGGCCGGGCGTCGTCCGCGCGCAACGGGTGCTCCTGGTCGGTTCGTCCGGGGCCTCGGGCGCCGACCCGATGCCCGCCGCGGAGATGTTCCACAGCGACGGGTTCCGCCGCTCACGCGACCTTGCCGCCCGCTCGGGGCTGCCCTGGTTCGTGGTCACCGCGAAGCACGGCCTGCTCGACCCGGACGACGTGATCGGCCCCTCCGAGGTCGACCTGGGCGACCAGTCGATCACCTACCGCACCGCCTGGGGTGAGTGGGTCGCCGCCCAGCTCGGCGACCGAGTGCAGCTGCGCGGCGTCACCGTCGAGGTGCACGGCGGCGTCGACTTCGCCCAGCCGCTCCGGCAGCCGCTGGCCCGCCGCGGGGCGGCGCTGGAGATCCCGCTGCCCGGCACCTGGCGGGAGACCGGCCCCGGCTGGCCCGCCCCGCACGACGAGGAGCACCCGCACGGCGACGCCCCGGTGCGCGCCGCACTCGGCCGGCTGCGCGAACTCGTGCACCGCCACAGGGCGCACCCGGACTCGTCGGCCTCCTGACCCTTGGTCTCGCACGCGCGTTCAGCGGTGCCTGCGAGCCTCGTGGTGACTCAGCGACTGGGGGGGTCGCCACGCCCCCCGAA
>DATHAK010000057.1:0-4888 GCA_035296685.1 Blastococcus sp. | reverse complement strand
TCGATGCGCGCCAGCGAGTGCTCGACCAGCTCGGTCGGGCTCACCTCGCCGGCGCGGACGGCGGCGGCCTGCTCGAGCGCGGTCAGGTCGTGCAACTGGGTCACGGACGGCGACGCTAGCCCCGGCTCCCGGTAGACAGGAGACATGCACCTCGACCGGGCGACTGCCGAGGCCCTCGACGACGCCGACGAGCTGGCCGGTTTCCGGGAGCGCTTCGTCGGCACGGACGACGACCGGCTGATCTACCTCGACGGCAACTCGCTCGGCCGGCTTCCCCGCGAGACCCCGGCGGCGGTCGCCCGGGTCGTCGAGCAGCAGTGGGGCGAGGGCCTGGTCGGCTCCTGGTCGACGTGGATCGGCGACGCCACGCGGGTCGGCGACCAGCTGGCGGCTTCGGTGCTGGGTGCCGGGCCGGGCGAGGTGCTCGTCGGCGACTCGACCACGGTCAACCTGTACAAGCTGCTGGTCGCGGGCGCGAAGGCGCGGCCCGGGCGCGACGGGCTGGTGTGCACCGCCGACGACTTCCCCACCGACCGTTACGTCGTCTCCGGGGTGGCCGCCGACCGCGGGATGACCGTGCGCGAGATCGGCGCGGACATCGACGCCGGCCTCGACCCGGCGGTCCTGGCCGGGGCGCTCGACGATCGGGTCGCCGTCGTCGTCCTCTCGCTGGTCGCCTACCGCTCCGGCGCGCTGGCCGACCTCGCCGCGATCACCCGGCTGGTGCACGACGCGGGTGCGCTGGTGCTCTGGGACCTCTCGCACGCGGTCGGCGCCGTCCCGATCCAGCTGTCGGCGGCCGGTGCCGACCTCGCCGTCGGCTGCACCTACAAGTACCTCAACGGCGGCCCCGGGGCGCCGGCCTTCCTGTTCGTGCGCCGGGACCTGCAGGAGCAGCTGCGCTCGCCGATCCAGGGCTGGTTCGGCCAGCGCGACCAGTTCGCGATGGGTCCGGTCTACGAGCCCGCCGACGGGATCGAGCGGTTCGGGGTGGGGACGCCGAACGTGCTCGGGACGGCGGCCGTCGAGGTGGGCGCCCGTCTCGTGGCCGAGGCGGGCGTCGATCGGCTCGCCGCCAAGGGGCGGGCGATGACCGACCTGATCGTCGGGCTCGGCGACGCGTGGCTCGCACCCCACGGCGCCGTCCTCGCCTCCCCACGGCAGGCGGCCGCCCGCGGCTCGCACGTGACGTTCGCCCACCCGCAGGCGTGGCAGCTCACGCAGGCGCTGATCGAGCGGGGCGTCGTGCCCGACTTCCGCACGCCCGACCGGGTGCGGCTGGGCCCGGCGCCGCTCTACACCCGGTTCGTCGAGGTCTGGGACGCCATGGACCGGTTCCGCGGACTGCTGGAGGAGGGGCAACTCGAGCGCTACTCCGCCGAGCGGTCGCGGGTCACCTAGCGGTCAGTCGGGCTCCGGGACGCCGATCGGATTGCCCGAGGGCCACTCGCCCGCCGCGACGACGGCACGGCGGATCGGGGCCAGCAGCTCGGCCAGCCGGTCACAGCCGGCGTCGCCGAGCCCCTGCCAGGGGCGCAGCGCCAGCCGGTCCGTGTCGGCCTCGACGGCGGCCACCATCGTCAGCCCCTCGGCGGTCAGCTCCTCCTCGGCGAGCCATCCCCGTTCTGCCAGGCGCACGACCGCGTCGTCCCAGGCGGCGTCGTCCCAGCCCCGGGCGCGGCTGAGCCACTCGCGGGTGCTGCGCCCGGCCGCGGCGGCGAGGACGTGCGCGGTCACCCCGTCGATCTCGCGCTGGAGCAGGGCCGCGTTGTGCCCCTCGCCCCGGTGCTCGCGCAGGGTCGTGAACGCCTGCCACAGCGCGAGGTGGGGCGCGTCCGGAAGGGGGATCCCCGCGTTGGCGGCCGCGAGCGGACGCCCTGGCAGATCGGCGGCCGCCGCGGCCGAGGCGGCCAGCTGGGCCGCCTCCCGCGCCTCCGCCGACTCGGGCCAGTCCTCCCCCAGGACGCGGCGGACGGCGGCGTCGACCCCGGCCAGCCGGGCGTCCAGGGCCGCCTCCGGAGTCACCGCCGACCAGACCGCCGGGACGCGGCGGGCCACGAACGCGGGGGCGAAGTTGTAGAAGGTGGCCGCGACCACCTCGGCGCCGACCGGGCCCAGCGGCGCGGCCCGGAAGGCGAAGTAGGTCTGCCAGAAGCCGGTGAGCCCGGCGGCCTCCCCGGCCGCGCGGCACTCGTCGGCGAAGTAGGTCAGTGCGTGGAACGGCTCACCCAGCGCCCACATCCGGCGGGCCATGGCAGGGGAAGTCACGGCCCCGTCCAGAGGCTCGTCCCGAGCGTGCGAGGGACGAGGAGGACGGGGTCCTTCTTCATGCGCTCACGCTCTCGGGCACGCCCAGCCACTCGCGCCAGCGCGGGTCGACCGTGCGGGTGCCCAGCAGCCGCCAGGCGGCACCGCTCGGCGTGCGGGGCGGGTGGGGCAGCGCCCAGCCCAGTTCCGCCAGCGACCGGTCGGCCTTGGTGTGGTTGCACCTCCGGCACGCGGCCACGACGTTGTCCCAGGTGTGCGTGCCGCCGCGGCTGCGCGGGACCACGTGGTCGATGCTGGTCGCCGAGCCGCCGCAGTACACGCAGCTCTGCCCGTCGCGGGTGAAGACGGCGCGGCGCGACAGCGGGACCGATGCCGGAAAGGGCACCCGGACGTAGCGGGTCAGCCGCACGACGACGGGCACGGGAAGGCTGATCGTCTCGGCATGGACGACGTCGTCGGCGGAATCGACCGACTCGGCCTTCTCCGCCAGGACCAGCACGATCGCGCGCCGGCTGGAGACGACGCACAGCGGCTCGTAGGTCGCGTTGAGCAGCAGCGTCGCGCTCGTCGTGCCCGGTGAGGGCATGGGCAGGATGGATGGGATCGGGTCGCGACGCGGGCCTGGATGGCCTGCCGACGACGACCCTGACGCGTGACGCGGCACGGATCACCTCCGGTCGCCCGGGACCGCCGGTGGCTCCGAGACCCGCGGGCTGCCCCATTCTGACCCGACAGGGCCCGATCGGCGCAGTAACGATTCGTACCGGCAACTACCGTGGGGCCGATGCGCTACCCCGAGGCCCCCCGGCTCGACCTGGTCGAGGACCTGCACGGACACCGCGTCGCGGACCCGTACCGCTGGCTCGAGGACCCCACGGACCCCCGCACGGTGGCCTGGTCGGAGGCGCAGGACGCCCTCACCGCCGAGGTGCTCGGCGCACTGCCGCTCCGCGAGGCGTTCGCCGCCCGGCTGGAGACCCTGGTGCACGCGGGCGCCGTCGGGGTGCCGGTGTGGCGGGGTGATCGGGCGTTCTCGACCCGCCGCGATCCCGGCCAGGAGCACGCGGTGCTGCGGGTGCGGGAGGCCGACGGCACCGAACGGGTCCTGGTCGACCCCATGGACCTCGACCCGGCCGGGACGACGACGCTGGATGCGTGGTCGCCGTCCTGGGAGGGCGACCGGCTGGCCTACCAGCTCTCCACCGGCGGCGACGAGGAGTCGCGGCTCTACGTCCTGGACGTCTCGACCGGGGAGACCGTCGACGGCCCGGTCGACCGCTGCCGCTACTCCCCCGTCGCCTGGCTGCCCGGCGGCGAGGAGCTGTTCTACGTGCGCCGACTCGCCCCGGAGTTGGTCCCCGACGGCGAGGAGCAGTTCCACCGTCGGGTCTGGCGGCACCGCGTCGGCGCCCCCGCCGAGGACGACGTCCTGGTGCACGGCGAGGGCAGCGACCCCACCACCTACTTCGGCGTGCACACCAGCCGGGACGGCCGCTGGCTCGTGGTCTCCGGCTCGGCCGGGACGGCGCCCCGCGACGACGTGTGGGTCGCCGACCTGGCCGGGAACGGCGAGCTGCGCGAGTTCCAGGTCGGCGTGGACGCGCAGACCGCGGCCTGGGTCGCCCGCGACGGGCGGCTGTGGCTGATGTCGGACCGGGACAGCCCGCGCTGGCGGCTCGCGGTGGCCGATCCCGCCGACCCGGCGACGTGGCGCCCGGAGGCCTGGAGCGACGTCGTCCCGCAACTGCCGGACGCGGTCCTCTCCGACGTGGCCCTCGTCGACGGCCCCGACGGGGACCTGCAGGTGCTCGCCGTGCACGCCGTGGACGCCACCGACCGGCTGTCGGTCTGGGCGGCCGACGGCTGGGGCCGGCTAGCCGAGGTCAAGGGTCTCGGGACCGGCAGCATCTCCGGCGTGAGCGCGCCGCCGGAGGGCGGCCGCTCGGCGTGGGTCGGCTACACCGACTACGCGACGCCGCCGTCGGTCCTGCGCTGGGACGCCGGTGCGCCCACGGAGCTGGAGGCCTGGGAGCAGGCGGCCGTCGCGGGCGAGGTGCCCGCCGTGACCGTCGTCGAGACGCACGCGACCTCGGCCGACGGGACGCCGGTGCATCTGTTCGTTCTGTCATCGTCCGGCGCCTCGGACACCCCGCGTCCGGCCGTGCTCTACGGCTACGGCGGCTTCAACGTGCCCCTGACCCCCGCTTACACGGCGCAGGCGCTAACCTGGGTGGCCGCCGGCGGCGTCTGGGCGGTGGCCAACCTGCGCGGCGGCTCGGAGCACGGGGAGGAGTGGCACCGCGCCGGGATGCGCGAACGCAAGCAGAACGTGTTCGACGACTTCGCCGCGGCCGGCGAGCACCTGGTCGCCCAGGGCTGGACGACGCACGCCCAGCTCGCCGTCATGGGCGGGTCCAACGGCGGGCTGCTGGTCGGCGCGACCCTCACGCAGCGGCCCGACCTCGCCGCCGCCGTCGTCTGCAGCGCGCCGCTGCTCGACATGGTCCGCTACGAGCGGTTCGGCCTCGGGCGCACCTGGAACGACGAGTACGGCACGGCCGACGACCCGACCGAGCTCGGCTGGCTGCTGGGCTACTCGCCGTACCACGCGGTCCGCGAG
>DATHAK010000056.1:0-8053 GCA_035296685.1 Blastococcus sp. | reverse complement strand
GTTCAAGGTCCTGGACGACACCACCGAGGCGACCGAGATCTGGTTCATGATCAACGGCAGCAACCTCAACCTCGACGACGACGGCAACGTGGTCAGCGTGTACGACGCCGAGTCGATCAGCCGGTGGTACGCGAAGAAGTGCGCCGACGCCGGCGTCGAACCGAACGTCATCGTCTCCTGAGCACGAGGGTGCTGTCCGGCCGCGTCGCGGTGGTGACCGGGGCCGGCTCCGGCCTCGGCCGCGCCGCGGCGATCGGGCTGGCGGCCGAGGGCGCCGCCGTCGTCATCGGCGACCTCGACGTCGAACTGGCGGAGGGGACCGCCGCGGAGATCGGTGCGGCCGGTGGTGCGGCGAGCGCCCAGCAGGTCGATGTCGGTGATCCCGAGGCGTGCGAGCGCCTCGTCGCCGCGGCCGTCGAGCGTCATGGCGCCCTGCATGTCCTGTTCAACAGCGCAGGCATCGCCCTGCCGTTCGCCGACGGGTTCGCCGCCGACATCGAGCCTCAGACCTGGGACACGGTGATCCGGGTCAACCTCTCGGGCACCTTCTACTGCTGCCGAGCCGCGATCCCGGCGATGGCGGACGCGGGAGGCGGCTCGATCATCAACACCGCATCCTCCATGGCGCACCTGCCCACCGGTCTGCTCGACGCGTACGCCGCCTCGAAGGGCGGGGTGGCGCAGCTGACGAAGTCGATGGCGGTCGGGTGCGGCGCGCACGGCATCCGGGTGAACGCGATCAGCCCCGGCTACGTCGACACCCCCATCAACGCCTCGCTCTTCGGCCACGAGCGCGCCCGCGCCGCGTACGAACTGGGCCACGCCACCGGCCTGCAGACCCCAGAGGAGATCGCCGACCTCGTCGTCTTCCTCGCCTCGGACGCCGCCCGCAGCCTGACCGGTGCGGTGCACACGGCCGACCGGGGGTGGACGGCCCGTGATACCGAATCGCACGCATCCCCCGCGTGCTGCCATCGGGATACTCAATGCGACCGGCCGGCTGCCCGCCGAGGCGAGCGAGCCGAGCCGCGGGCGGTCACCGGGTGATGCGCGAGGTGGGGTGCCGGATCGCCGGGAAACTCCTCACAGCGTGAGGCGCGCGATCAGGTCGGGCAGGGCGACCGGTGCGGGCAGCACCACGTCGCGTCCGCCGGTGGGCACGCGCAGCGGCGCCCGGTCGACGGCCGGCCTCCGCGAACTCGTCCAGGCCCTCGGGGCCGGCCGGGGCCCAGTACACGGCCGGACGGTGGCAGAGACCACTTTCCGTCCACTGCATATTTCAGTAGTCTCAATTGACGGTCTCGCGGACCTCGGCCGGGGCGTCTGCCGGACTCACGGCGACGGAAGTGGCGGGAGCGGAAGTGGCGGGAGACGGAATGGATGGGGACGCGGTCCTGGACCGCAATCGCGACGTCGAGATGCGAGAACTCGAGCGCCGCGCCGACTGGATCCGGCTCGAGACCATCCGCCTCGTCGAAGTGGCAAAGAGCGGCCATTACTCGAGTGTCTTCTCCTGCGCGGAGATGTTCGCAGCGCTCTACTACCGAACGCTCCGGATCAAGCCCGGCGACGCCGCGTGGCCGGACCGGGACCGGTTCCTGCTCGGCAAGGGACATGCGGCCATCGGGCAATACCCGGTGCTGGCCGACCTGGGCTACTTCCCCGGCGACTGGCTGGACACCTACACCAGGCTGGGCAGCAACCTCGGCGATCACCCGGACATGCGCAAGGTACCCGGCATCGACTTCAGCTCTGGCTCCATCGGTCACAACCTCTCCGTCGGCGTCGGCATGGCGCTGAGCGCCCGCATGACCGGACGGGACTACCTGACCTGGGTGATGCTCGGCGACGGCGAGCTCAACGAGGGGCAGGTCTGGGAGGCCGCCATGTCCGCGGCCCACTACGGGTTGTCCAACCTGGTCGGGATCGTCGACGCCAACGGGATGGGCCTGGACGGCGACATGGAGACGGTGATGGACATCGAACCCGTCGCAGCGAAGTTCGAGTCGTTCGGCTGGTCGACCAGCGAGATCGACGGTCACGACATGGCCGCCGTGTGCGCTGCCTTCGATCAGGCGCAGTCCGCCGACCGGCCGCACATGATCGTCGCGCGCACCAAGAAGGGGAAGGGCGTGACCTTCATGGAAACCACTCCGCACTGGCACCTGGGGTACCTCGGCCCGATCGACAAGGCCAGCGCCGTCGCCGAGATCGAGAGCAGGATGACGCGGTGACCGCCGAGCTGACTCCGCACGCTCCGGCCGAGGCCGCCGGTCTCGCCGACCCGGCCAGCTGGAACATCGAAACCTCCCTGACCAAGCTCCCGGCGCTGACCATGAGCCAGGAACTCGAAGAACTCGCCGCGGTCCGCGACGACGTCGTCGTCCTCACGGCGGACCTGGCGTCGTCCAACGGGCTGTCGTCCTTCGCCGCCCGCTACCCCGAGCGCTTCGTGAACACCGGCATCGCCGAGCAGAACATGATGTCGGTCGCCGCGGGCCTGGCGTCGACCGGACTGATCCCGTACGTGTCGACGTTCGCCTCGTTCGCCTCGCTGCTGTGTGCCGAGCAGCTGCGCACCGACCTCGCCTACCCGCGGATGAAGGTGCGCGTCATCGCGCATCACGCGGGCATCTCGATGGGCTTCTACGGGACGTCGCACCACGCCGTCGAGGACATCGCCATCACCCGGTCCATGGGGAACATGACCGTGGTGTCGGCGTGTGACGGGGCCGCCGTGCGCGGCCTGATCCGGGCGACGGTCGACATCGACGGGCCGGTCTACCTGCGCATCGGCCGGGGTGCGGAGAAGCCCGTGTACGACGCCGTGCCGGAGTTCGAGCACGGCCGGTTCGTATCGGTGGCAGAAGGTAGCGACGCGACGGTCATCGCCACCGGCCTGGGCGTGAAGGCGGCCCTCGACGCGGCGGACCTGCTGCGAGGACAGGTGTCGCTGCGCGTGCTCGACGCCGCATACCTGAAGCCGATCGACCAGGCAGGGATTTTGGCGGCCGCGGACGAGACCGGCGCCATCCTCACCGTCGAGGAGCACAACCCGCACGGTGGCCTGGGCGGCGCGGTCGCCGAGGTCCTGGCCGAGAGCGGCCGTGCCGTGCGGTTCGCCCGGCACGCACTGCCCGACGACTACGCGCTGGTCGCTCCTCCGTCGCACCTCTACCGGCACTACGGGCTCACCGGCCAGGGCGTCGCCGACGCCGTGACGGCCCTGCTGGCTCGATGACGGCAGCGCAGGGCGCCAGGTTCCAGGACCGGGTCGTCGCCATCACCGGCGCCGCGTCAGGCATCGGCGCCGCCGCCGCGGCCCGGTTCCACGCCGAGGGCGCCCGGCTCGCCCTGTGCGACCTGGATGAGGACCGGCTCCGCGCGTCGAGCGAGCAACACGCCGGCGACGACCGCGTGCTGCTCAGCCGGGTCGACGTCGCCGACGGGGACGCGGTCACCGCATGGGTGCACGAGGCGGCGACCACCTTCGGTGACCTCGACGTGCTGGTCAACAACGCCGGTATCGGCTCCTTCGGGCACGTCGACGAGATCACCCCCGAGGCCTGGCGGCAGACCTTCGCCGTCGACCTCGACGCCGTCTTCTTCGCCAGCCGAACCGCCCTGCCGTACCTGCGGCAGCGCGGCGGGTGCATCGTCAACACCGCATCGATCTCGGGCCTGTTCGGGGACCCAGGCCTCGTGGCCTACAACGTCGCGAAGGCCGGCGTCGTGAACCTCACCCGCAACATGGCGGTCGACCACGCGAGTGACGGCATCAGGGTCAACTGCATCTGCCCGGGCGGCGTGGCGACGCCCATGCTCCGGTCCCACACGCGCGACGAGAAGATCATGGCCGAGTACGCCGCCCTCGTTCCCATGGGCCGGGTCGGCACGCCCCAGGAGATGGCTGCCGGCATCGCGTTCCTCGCCTCGGACGACGCCTCGTACATCACCGGCACCGCGCTGACCATCGATGGCGGCGTCACCGCGCAGACCGGTCAGCCCAACTTCGACCGGCTCTACCGCGAGCGCGGCTGGGACAAGACCATTCTCGACCCCTGATTCCCCGCCACCCGTCGGTGGAACGGGGGGTGAGAGGTTGGGTAAGCCCCGAAGCAGACCGGGAGCCCCGTGTCGCGGTGCATGCCGCGCCCGGCGGTGCCGAACAGGAGGAGTGACGCATGGACATCACAGGTGCATCGGCGATCGTGACCGGTGGCGCATCGGGCCTCGGTGAGGCCACGGCGCGGCTCCTGGCGCAGCGCGGCGCCAGAGTGGTCGTGCTCGACCTGCAGGAGGCGCCGGGCGAGAAGCTCGCCGCCGAGATCGGCGGTGTGTTCGCCAAGGCCGACGTCGCCGACGAGGAGCAGGTGAAGGCCGCGGTCGAGGCCGCGTCCGAACTCGGGCCCCTCCGGATCCTCGTCAACAGCGCCGGCCTGGGCCGCGCGGGCCGCATCATCGGCCGGGACCTCGCGCCGATCCCGCTCGAGCAGTTCGAGTTCGTCCTGCGCGTCAACCTGGTGGGCAGCTACAACTGCGCCCGCCTGGCCGCCTCCGCCATGGCGACCACCGAGCCGCTGGCCGACGGCACCTCGCGCGGCGCGATCCTGCACACCGCGTCGGCGGCCGCCTTCGACGGCCAGATCGGGCAGACCCCGTACTCGGCGTCGAAGGGCGGCGTGGTGGGCATGACGTTGCCGATGGCCCGGGACCTGGCGCGGCACGGCATCCGCGTCAACACCATCGCACCCGGTCTGGTCGACACGCCGATCTACGGCTCCGGCGAGGAGGCCGAGGCATTCAAGGCCAAGCTCGGTGAGAGCGTCGTGTACCCCAACCGGCTCGGCAAGGCCGAGGAGTTCGCCTCCATGGCCCTCGAGATCCTCACCAACGACTACATGAACGGCGAGACGATCCGCCTCGACGGCGCGATCCGGATGCCTCCCAAGTGACCCCCCAAGGCGCCATCCCTCGGCTGGTCGCGGCGGGATAGGGCTCTGCGGCTGCGGCCGGTCTGAGCGCAGCTTCCTCAGCGCGGTCCGTGACCGGACCCGACAATGAGGGCACTCTAGGTCCGGATGCGCACGGCTCGTGACGCCGCATCACGCGCGACCGCACGCTGCATGGTGTGCCGGCAGCGCCGCCGCGGGCCCAACGCCTCGGGGCCACTCGAGATCCCTCCTCGGGACGACGGCCGAAGGCTCGAGTTCCGTATACCATTCCGCGACGGTGCGGACGGACTGCCTTGGAGGAACCAGCATGGGCCGGGTCGAAGGACAGGTTGCTTGGGTCACAGGAGCGGGGCGGGGGCAGGGCCGCTCGCACGCGGTCCGGCTGGCGGAGGAGGGTGCCGACGTCCTGGTCACCGATGTCTGCGCGGACATCAGCCCGGCGCTCTCCTACCCCCTGGCCACGGCCGAGGAACTGGAGGAGACCGCCGCGATGGTCCGCGCGACCGGTCGGCGCTGCCTGGTCGCGCATGCCGACGTGCGGGACATCGCCGCGCTGCGGACAGCGGTGGCCGACGCCGTGAGGGAGTTCGGCCGCCTCGACACCGTGGTCGCCAACGCGGGTGTCATCTCGTCGGGACGGGCCTGGGAACTCACCGAAGAGGCCTGGGACACCGTCGTCGGCGTCAACCTGACCGGCGTCTGGAACACCACACGCGCCGCCATCCCCGCCATGCTGGAGCAGGGCGACGGTGGCTCACTGGTGCTGATCAGCTCGGCCGGGGGCATCCGCGGACACGTGCCGTACGCACACTACGTGGCGAGCAAGCACGGCGTGGTCGGGTTGATGAAGGCGCTGTCCAACGAGCTCGCCGAGCACCGCATCCGGGTCAACACCGTGCATCCGACCGGGGTGACCGACACCGGCCTGGCGCTGAGCTCCTCGCTGGAGGAGCTCGCCGCGTCGCACCCGCTGTTCGCCATGGGCGCGGCCAACACGCTCGCCCCCGCGGTCGAGCCCCGGGACGTGTCGAACGCCGTCCTGTTCCTCGCCTCGGACGAGGCCCGCTACGTCACGGGGTTGCAGATGACCGTCGACGCCGGATCGACGAACAAGCCGTGAGCATCGACGAGGAAACGCCGCGACGACCCCATGGGCTCCTCGTCCAGGGCACGGTCCGCGGGAGCCGGCACGGCCATCGGGTCCGCAGCACGGACGTCGCGGATCTCCGGCAGGTCCGCCGGAGGATCGCCACGCGCCTCGTCGGCCGCGAGCGGGAGATCGACCTGTTGCTGGCAGCCGTCGCCAGCGGTCGTGACGTGCTGCTCGAGGGGCCGCCCGGCACTTCCAAATCGACCCTGCTGCAGGCGATCACGGCCGAGTGGGACATCCCGTTGCTCTTCGTCGAAGGCAACGCCGACCTCACGCCCACCCGCCTGGTCGGCCACCATGATCCGTCGCGGGTGCTCCGTGAGGACTACTCGGCTGAGAACTTCATCGCCGGTCCGCTCGTCGAGGCCATGCGCCAAGGCGGCTTCCTCTACGTCGAGGAGTTCAACCGCGCTCCGGAGGACACCCTCAACACGCTGCTCACAGCGATGGCGGAGCGGCGGATCGCCGTACCACGCGTCGGCACCGTCGTGGCCCTTCCCTCGTTCCGGCTGGTGGCGTCGATGAACCCCTTCGACAACGTCGGGACGACGCGGCTGTCCACCTCGGTGCACGACCGGATGTGCCGCCTCACGGTGGACTACCAGGACGCAGCTGCCGAACGCGGGATCGTCGGGCGCCGGACCGGCATCGAGAGCGCCCGGCTGATCGCCGACGCGGTCGCGCTCACCCGCGCCACCCGGGGCCGCACGGACGTACGGCAGGGCAGCAGCGTCCGCGGGGCGATCGACCTGGCGCTGGTCACGGCGCAGCTGGCCGCCTTGCGCGACGTCCGTCTGCCGGAGATGCCCTCCGTCGAGCCACCCCGCGACCTGCCGGAGGACTACACCGGCGTCGTCCTGGACGGAATCCTGCTGGCGCTGTCGGGACGCATCTTCCTCGACGAGACGGTCGACGGATCCCCCGAGGACGTCCTCCGGGAGATCTGGGAGGACCACTTCCTTCTCCGCCCGGCCACCGCCGCTCCTGGTTGAAGGACCGTCCCCGACGAGGGACCCGTCACCCGGCGGCGCGGCACCACAAGCCACCGGAGCGCCCGGCCGCTGCGGCGCCGACCCAAGCAGCTGAGCGAGCAGCCGGCGTTGTACGAGACGGCTGCCGGAGGCGCCGGGCTGGTCCTGTCGGCCGGGGGCCGGAGCGGAACTGCGGCCGTCGGCCGCCCCGGCGGCAGCGCCCTCGGGACGACGGACGAGCCCGCCGAGCTGGTCACCGCACTCCGGGCCGAGGGCGTCGTCGACCCTGAGATCCGTGAGCGGGTGCGGCAGGTCGCCCGCCGGCTGTCCGTGCCGCGTCCCCCGCGCGATCGCCGGAGCCGCCGGGGTGTCGGCGAGCTGACCAGCGTGCCGTGGAGCGGCGGCTCCGACGAGCTGGATCTGGAGCGCACGTTGGAAGCCATGGCGGGCGCAGCGGTGCTCGAGCCCGAGGACGTCGTCGTCCGAGAGCGGCGGCGGCGGAGCCGATCGGTCGTCCTCGCGGTGGACGTGTCGGGTTCCATGCGCGGAGAGCGCGTGCGGACGGCGGCGGCGACGGTGGGTGCGCTCGCCGGCGAGCTGTCCCGGGACCGGGTGGCCGTGATCGCCTTCTGGTCTGACGCCGCGGTGCTCGTGCCGCTCGGCGAGACGATGGCCCCGATGGCAGTGCTCGACCTGCTGCTGCGCGTGCCGACCGAGGGACTGACCAACGTCTCGTTCCCGCTGGAGGTCGCGACCCGCATGCTGGCCGGGGTGCCGTCCCGCGACGCTCGCGTCCTGCTCCTCTCCGACTGCGTGCACAACGCCGGGCCCGACCCGCGGGTGGCTGCCGCCCGGGTGCCGCGGCTGGACGTGCTGCTCGACGTGTCCGGAGAGAAGGACGTCGAACTCGGCCAGGAGCTCGCCGCCGCCGGTCGAGGCCGTTGCCGGCCGGTCCGGGACCACCGCGAGGTCGCGGC
>DATHAK010000055.1:0-3124 GCA_035296685.1 Blastococcus sp. | reverse complement strand
GAGGGCATCGTCGCCGGTGGCGGCGTCGCCCTGCTGCAGGCCGGTGCCGGCCTGTTCGAGGGTCTCGGCCTGGACGGCGACGAGGCCACCGGCGCGAACATCGTCAAGGTCGCGCTGGAGGCCCCGCTCAAGCAGATCGCGGTCAACGCCGGCCTCGAGGGTGGCGTCGTGGCGGAGAAGGTCCGCAACCTCGCCGCGGGCGAGGGTCTGGACGCCGCCACGGGCGAGTACAAGGACCTGATCAAGGCCGGGATCATCGACCCGGCCAAGGTCACCCGCTCGGCGCTGCAGAACGCCGCGTCCATCGCGGCGCTGTTCCTCACCACCGAGGCGGTCATCGCCGACAAGCCGGAGAAGCACGCTGCTCCGGCCGGCGACCCGTCCGGCGGCATGGGCGGCATGGACTTCTGAGTCCGTTCCGCAGCACGTCCTTTCCGCAGGGGCGGCACCCGGTCTCGGGTGCCGCCCCTGCGGCGTCTCACGTGGCGAGGTTCAGCACCGTGAGCGTGCCGTCGTGCAGGTTGGTCACGTAGGCCCGACGGCCGTCCGGGAGCACCGCGACCGAGGTGGGCGCGTCGCCGGTCGGGACGGTCGCGGTGACGGTCATCGTCGCGGCGTCGATGACCGAGACGGTGTCCGCGTCGACGTTCGCCACGTACGCGAACCTCCCGTCGGGCGCCCAGGTGACGTCCTGCGGCCCGGCGCCCACCGGCACCGCGGCCACCACCCGCTCGGAGTCGGTGTCGATCATGGACAGGGAGTCGGAGTCGTAGTTGACCCCTGCGACCAGGGGCCGGGTCGGGTGCACCGCCACGCTGTGCGGGCTGCGTTGGACCGGCACCTCCGCCACCACGGTGTCGGTCGCGGTGTCGATGACCGACACCAGGTTCGACTCGTGGTCGGCCGTGTACGCCTGCCGCCCGTCCGGGGAGAACTCCACCCAGTGCGGGTCGGGCGCCACCCTGATCTCGGCGGTCACCGCACGGGTCGCGGTGTCGACGACCGCGATCGTGCCGGAGTCGTGGTTGGGCACGTAGAGCCGCCGGCCGTCCGGAGAGACAGCGGCCAGGAACGGCCGGCTGCGCATCGGGATGGCCGTCACGACCGAGTTCGTCAGGGTGTCCAGCACGCCGATCGCGGCGACCGTCCGTGCCTCGTCCCAGATGCTGACGTAGACGGTGCGCCCGTCCGGTGAGAACGCGAGGTACTGCGGCGGGCCGAGCGGAACGGGGATGGTCGCGGTCAACCGGTCGACCGCGGTGTCGACCACCGTGACCACGCCGGCGGCGCGGTTGGCGACGTAGGCCTGGCGGCCGCGGGGAGCGACCACGACGAAGCCGGGGGTCGGGCCCACCGGGATGACGACGCCGAGGAACGGGACCGGCACGCTCGTCGCGATCGGCTCCACCCGGCCGGGTTCCGGGTCGGCCGCGGCAGCCGGGAGCAGCCCCGCCGCCACGATCGACGGTGCCGGCGGCGCCGGGGCCGAAGTGGCGGCCGACCTGGCCGCCGACGCGACCCACACCAGATAGCCGGCGTAGCCCGGGGTCGCGAGCGCGACGACGACGGCGGCGCCGACCAGTCCGATCTTCCGCCCGACCCTCGAACGGCGGCCCGGGTCCGGCCGGACCGCCCGCTGCACCGAAGACGGCCGCACCGGCGGCAACGGTCGCACCCGTCCGGCCCGCGCCGCGGCCGGCCGCGCAGGACGGCGGCGTCGGTGCAAGGAGCTGTGCCGACGGCCGGGGTGGACCCGCTTCCAGAGGTACAGCCGGATGGTGGCACCGAGAATCGCCCCGGCGATGCCGCACATGATGTCGTTCATGGTGTCGGCGTTGTCGACCTGCCAGCTCAGTCCGAATGCGGCGTCCCCCGCGCACTCGGCCACCTCCCACACCGCCTCGGCGCCCATGCCGAAGAACACCATCGTGCAGAAGTACTCGACGGGACCGTGCACCACCCGGCGGAAGATCAGGTCGTGGAGCAGCGAGGTCGCCGCCGCCGGCAGCAGCACGTGGGCGGTGGTGTCCAACGGCGACTGCGCGGCGAACACCCCCAGCGGGATCTGCGCGAAGAAGATCACGAGGGTGGAGACGAGCAGGTAGAGATGAAACGACGGGCGCAGGAATCTGCGCCCGTCTCGATCGCGCCTCATCAGGCGGCAGGGCGGTGTAGGGGTGATTCGGGTGACAGCACAACATGTGTCACGGCGATTCCTCAGTGAGCGTTTTGGAACTCGGTCATGTAGTGCGGGCCAGCCGACGCGACATCGTCATGATCATGGCAATGTGGACCATGGCCTCGTGGTGCTCGGGCAGGGTCTCGTAGTCACGGACGCAGCGGCGGCGTTTGCTGATCCAGGCAAACGTGCGCTCTACGACCCACCGTCGGGGCAGCACGTGGAACCCGGTCAGGTCGTCGCAGCGTTTGACGATTTCCACGACCAGGTGCAGCACGGTGCCGGCCCAGGTCACGAGGCGGCCTGCGTAGCCGGCGTCGGCCCAGACGAGGCTGATGGTGCTGAACCGGGCCCGCAGCGCGCCCAGCAGGCGCAGCCCGGCGTCGCGGTCCTGGATGGCGGCAATGGTGACCACGACGGTCAGTAGCAGACCGTTGGTGTCGACCGCGATGTGTCGTTTGCGGCCGTTGACCTTCTTGCCGGCGTCGTAGCCGCGGCTTGCGGTGGGAACGGTGTCGGCGCCGCGCACCGATTGCGAGTCGATGATCGCCGCGGTCGGTGCGGGCGCCCGGCCGGCGCGCAGCCGAGCCTGGTCGCGGAGGGCGTCGTGGATCTGCTGCCAGGCACCGGCTGTGACCCAGCGCCGGAACAGGCCGTACACGGTCTGGTGCGGCGGGAACTCGCGGGGCAGCGCGGCCCAGGCGATCCCGCCGGCAACCAGGTAGAAGATCGCATCCAGCACTCGGCGGCGGGGATGGGCCTCGGGGCGACCGCCGCGGCCACCGGTGTTGCCCGCAGGCGGCAGCAGCGGCTCGATCAGGGCCCACTGGGCGTCGGTCATCGAGGACGACGGGTAGAACCCGCAGGCCACCAGCCTGCTCGAGCCGATGGGAGACCCGTTCGGGTGGGCGGGGCAGGACAGGCATGAGCAGACCGGCGAGGATG
>DATHAK010000054.1:0-2643 GCA_035296685.1 Blastococcus sp. | reverse complement strand
CGCGCCAGCCACCGGGTCTTGCCGGTGAGGATCAGGTACTGCTTCTCCTCGGCCTTGAACAGCAGCAGGTCCAGGAGCTCCTGCTCCCGCCACAGCAACGTCGACAGGTGCTGGTAGTCCACGTGTCCACCGCCCTTCCGTCGTCTCGCTCCCTGTTCCGCCGGGGGCCGAACCTCGGTCCCGGCGGATCCTCGTCGAGCTGCCATCGGCACCCCCTCGCCGGCCCTCAAGCCGAAGCGGTCAAGTCGGGCCACGAGTTGCGCAGGAAAAGTGCCCAGGGCGGTTCCGGGCGCGCAGGAGTCCGCCGAGAAGTAGGACGTGAGCCCAGCCCGAGCCCTCGCGACCGAGCGCCCTCTGCGTCACCGGCCCGCGCAGGACCGGACCGCCGGCAACCGGATCCCCAACGGCCGCCCGCCGCACACCTCGCGGGGGCGCTCGCAGCAGGAGATCGACACGCTGGTGACCGAGCACCTGCCGCTGGCGTCGTTCGCGGTCAACGCGGTCGCCGCCCGCATCTCGCTGCCCGGCCACGTGAGCCGGGACGACCTCCTGTCCTGCGCGCACGTGGCCCTCGTCGAGGTCGCCCGGCGCTTCGACCCGTCGGCCGGCGCCTCGTTCGCCACCTATGCGCTCGCCCGGTTGCAGGGTGCGGTCCTCGACGAGCTCCGCTCCGGGGACTGGGCCAGCCGCTCGGTCCGGGCCGCCGCCCGCCGGAGCGACGCCGCGGCGGACGCGCTCACCGTCTCGCTCGGCCGCCCCCCGACCCGCGAGGAGCTGGCGGAGAGCCTCGGCGTGCCCCGCAGCGAGCTGGACAGCCTCCAGGTCGACGTGCACCGCGCGGTCATGGTGAGCATCGACGCCGAGAGCGGCGCCGACGGCACCTCCCTCGACCTGCCCGACACCGGCGAGTCACCCGAGCGCGCCGTCCTCCGCGGCGAGCGCGCCCGCTACCTGCACGAGGCGATCCGCGCTCTCCCCGACCGGCTCGACGAGGTCGTCGAGCGCAATTTCTTCGGTGACGAATCACTGACGGACATCGCTGAGGACCTCGGGGTCACCCTGTCGCGGGTCTCGCAGATGCGCGCCCGGGCCCTCACCCTGCTGCACGCGGCGATGAGCGAGGTGTGGGACGGCAAGGCCGTGCCGGCCGACGGCGGGGTCCGCGCCCGGAACCAGCAGCGCAGCTACGTCGAGCGGGTCGCGGGCCGCAGTCCGATGCCCGCCGCGGTCCCCCGCCCGCGCGCCGGATCGGCCTGGCCGACGCCCGGCCGCGGCCCAGCGGCGCAACCCGCCTGAGCGACGCCCGACTAGGGAAAACGGGTGAAAAAGCCCCCGGTTCGCCTCAACTCCCGGGCAGGCCGGACCGAAGACAGCAGTACGAGACCTGCACGACCCGCAGCACGGATGCAGCGGGAATCCCGGTAAGGCCCCATTCCAAGGAGGAACATCATGGGTCTGCGCGTCAACAACAACATCGCGGCGCTCAACGCGTACCGCAACCTGTCCGTCACCGACGGCCAGATGAGCAAGTCGCTCGAGAAGCTCTCCTCGGGTTTCCGGATCAACCGTGCCGCCGACGACGCCGCCGGTCTCGCCATCTCCGAGGGCCTGCGCTCGCAGATCGGCGGCCTCACCGTCGCCGTCCGCAACACCCAGGACGGCATCTCGGTCGTGCAGACCGCTGAAGGTGCGCTCACCGAGACGCACTCGATCCTGCAGCGCATGCGCGACCTGTCGGTGCAGGCCAGCAACGCCGGCGGCCTCAACTCCGACGCGCTGGGCAACATCCAGTCGGAGATCACCCAGCTCAAGTCCGAGCTGGACCGCATCGCCTCCTCCACCACCTTCAACGGCAAGAAGCTGCTCGACGGCAGCTACCAGGCCACGTTCCAGGTGGGCGCCAACGCGGGCGAGACCATCGCCGTCAACATCGGCACCGCCATGGGCGCGACCGGTCTCAAGGTCGACGGCATCGACGTCACCGGCGTGGGCACCTACGCCTTCCAGACCGGTACGGCGACGGCGGCTGGCAAGGCCGTCATCAGCACGGCGGCCACCACGGCTGCCGCTGCGGTGATGACGATCACCGAGGCCGCGGCCGGCACGGACTTCAGCACCGGTACCGGCACCGTCGCGTCCTACGAGACGCTGTCGGGCACCATCGGCTTCGGTGGCCGCACCTTCGACCTCGGTTCGGTGGACTACAGCTCCGCCATCGACGGCACCACCGCCCTGGCGGCCCTGAACAAGGCGGCCTCCTCGGCGCTGGGCCTGGCCACCGGCTCGACCCCGTTCGCGGGCTCGGTCACCGGCCTGACCTTCACCGTCGCCCAGACCGTCACCGGCTACACCACCGGCGCCGGCCTGGCGATCAGCTCCTCGGCCCAGGACCTCGCCAAGGCCACCCCGACCTTCACCGCGGCGAGCGGTGCGGACGCGGCCATCGGCGTGCTGGACACGGCCATCAAGAAGGTGTCGACCCAGCGGGCCGACCTCGGTGCCATCCAGAACCGGTTCGACCACACCATCAACAACCTCAACGTCGCGGTCGAGAACCTGACCGCCTCGGAGAGCCGCATCCGCGACGCCGACATGGCGCAGGAGATGGTCCAGTTCACCCGGAACCAGATCCTGTCGCAGGCC
>DATHAK010000053.1:0-13934 GCA_035296685.1 Blastococcus sp. | reverse complement strand
GGCGCTCACCCTGCTGGAGGCGCCGGGGGAGTGGGGGGCCGACGTCGCCTGCGGCACCACCCAGCGCTTCGGCGTCCCCATGGGCTACGGCGGTCCGCACGCCGGCTACCTGTCCGTGCGCGAGGGGCTGGCCCGCCAGCTTCCCGGCCGCCTGGTGGGCGTCTCGGTCGACGCGGACGGCGACGTCGCCTACCGGCTGGCGCTGCAGACCCGCGAGCAGCACATCCGCCGCGAGAAGGCGACCAGCAACATCTGCACCGCCCAGGTGCTGCTCGCCGTCATGGCCGGCGCGTACGCGGTCTACCACGGCCCCGACGGGCTGGCCGCCATCGCGGCGCGGGTGCACCGCAGCGCGACCACCCTCGCCGGCTGGCTGCGCTCCGGCGGGCTGGAGATCGTGCAGGAGCACTTCTTCGACACTCTCGAGGTCGTCGTCCCCGGTCGCGCGGCCGAGGTCGTCGCCGCGGCCGCGGAGCGGCGGATCAACCTGCGCCGGGTGGACGACGACTCGGTGGCGGTGGCTTGCGACGAGACGATCACGGTCGACACCCTCCGTGCGGTCGCCGCCGCCTTCGGGGTGGAGCCCGGGGAACTCGACGACGACGCCAACGCACTGCCGGCCGACCTCCGCCGCCGGACGCCGTTCCTGACCCACCCGGTCTTCTCGGCCCACCGCTCCGAGACGGCGATGCTGCGCTACCTGCGCTCGCTCTCGGACAAGGACCTCGCGCTGGACCGCACGATGATCCCGCTGGGCTCGTGCACGATGAAGCTCAACGCCGCCACCGAGATGGCCGCGATCACCTGGCCGGAGTTCGCGGACCTGCACCCGTTCGCTCCGGCGGAGCAGGCGCGCGGGTACGCCCAGCTGATCGACGAGCTGTGCAGCGCGCTCGCCGAGGTCACCGGCTACGCCGCGGTGAGCGTGCAGCCCAACGCCGGGTCCCAGGGCGAGTTCGCCGGCCTGCTGGCCATCCGCGGCTATCACCGCTCGCGGGGCGACGACCAGCGCGACGTCTGCCTCATCCCGAGCTCCGCGCACGGCACGAACGCGGCCAGCTCCGTCATGGCGGGCCTGCGGGTCGTCGTGGTCGCCTGCGACGACGCCGGCAACGTCGACGTCGCCGACCTGCACGCGAAGGTCGACCAGCACGCCGACCGGCTGGCCGCGATCATGCTGACCTACCCGTCGACGCACGGCGTCTTCGAGGCCGACATCCAGGAGATCTGCGCGGCCGTGCACGACGCCGGCGGCCAGGTCTACGTCGACGGCGCCAACCTCAACGCGATGGTCGGGCTGGCCAAGCCGGGCCGGTTCGGCTCCGACGTCAGCCACCTCAACCTGCACAAGACGTTCTGCATCCCGCACGGCGGCGGTGGTCCCGGGGTGGGGCCGATCGGCGTCCGCGAGCACCTGGTGCCGTTCCTGCCCGGCCACCCGCTGGTCGAGACCGGCGGCCAGGGGCCGGCCGTGTCCGGGGCCCCGTGGGGGTCGGCCGGCATCCTGCCGATCTCGTGGGCCTACCTCCGCCTCATGGGTCCCGACGGGCTGCTGCGGGCCACCGAGCACGCCATCCTCGCGGCCAACTACGTGGCCGCGCGGCTGAAGGAACACTTCCCGGTGCTCTACACCGGCGCCGACGGCCTCGTGGCGCACGAGTGCATCCTCGACATCCGGCCGCTCACCAAGGCCACCGGCGTGACCAACGACGACATCGCCAAGCGCCTGATCGACTTCGGGTTCCACGCCCCGACGATGAGCTTCCCCGTGGCGGGCACGCTGATGGTGGAGCCGACCGAGAGCGAGGACAAGGCCGAGCTCGACCGGTTCGTCGAGGCGATGGTCACCATCCGCCAGGAGATCGAGAAGGTGGCCACCGGCGAGTACGACCGGACGGACAACCCGCTGCGCAACGCGCCGCACACCCTGGCGATGCTCGCGGGCGAGTGGGACCGCCCCTACCCCCGGACCACCGCCGTCTACCCGGTGGCCGCTCTGCAGGGCCGGCCGTACCTGAGCCCCGTCCGGCGGATCGACCAGGCCTACGGCGACCGCAACCTGGTCTGCTCCTGCCCGCCACCGGAGGCGTTCGCCGAGCACGACGTCACGGCGCACGACCACGCGGGCGACGGACGGGAGCGGTCCCGCGGTCCCGGGGCACCGGACGACCTGGGGACGACGTCCGACGTGGTGGGCGCCCAGGCCTGAGCGGCGGGGAAAGCGTCGGCGGGGGCTGACAGGGTGGCGGCATGACCGATGCCAAGGACCACCTGCGGCGGTACCTGCAGATCGCGCGCGACGCCCTCGTCTGGAAGCTCGAGGGGCTGGGGGAGTACGACATCCGCCGTCCCCTCACGCCGACGGGCACCAACCTGCTCGGGCTGCTGAAGCACCTGTCCTATGTCGAGATGGGGTACTTCGGCCCCACGTTCGGCCGGCCGGTCCCCGAGGTGGACCCCTGGCTGACCGACGACGTCGAGGTCAACGCCGACATGTGGGCCACCGCGGAGGAGTCACGCGCCGACATCCTGGCGCTCTACCGCCGGGCGTGGGCGGTCACCGATGCGACGGTCGATGAGCTGCCCCTGGGCGCGCCCGGCTCGGTGGCGTGGTGGGACCCGGAGAAGCAGGCGGTGACCTTGCACCAGATCCTGGTCCACGTGATCGCCGAGACGAACCGGCACGCCGGGCACGCCGACGTCGTCCGCGAGCTGATCGACGGGGCCTCCGGGCTGAGCGACGGAAACGACAACCTGCCGGAGGGGGTCGACGCCAGCTGGTGGGCGGGCTACCGGGACCGGCTGGAGGCAGCGGCCCGGCAGGCGGGGGGCGGCTGAGCGGGGGGTCAGGCGGGGGCGAGCCAGGTGTGGTGGTCGGGGACCGCGCGGCCGTCGGGCAGCAGCTCGCCGTCGTCGTCGAAGAGGACGACGCCGTTGCAGAGCAGGCTCCAGCCCTGTTCGGGGTGGCTGCTCACCACGGCGGCGAGGTCACGCTCCTCGCTATCGGCGTTGGGGCAGGGAGAGAGGTGGTGGCACATGGGCTTCCATCCGTTTCGGCCGTCCCGGCCCGCCGGCCGGGAACTGGGTGAGTCCTCCGACTACAGGATTCGTCCAGTGTGGGCCGGTACTTGAGCGCCCATCAGTGATGCAGGTCACGAGATCCCCCCATGGAGTCGGCAGGTACTGCCAGGACGACCAATGACGCTCCGGCGTCAGCGCAGGTGGGGCCGCGTGTCGTGAGTGTTCACAGCTTGCGGAGGAGCACCCGCCGGACCGAGTGATCCGCGGCCTTCTGCAGCACCAGGCGGGCCCGGGACCGGGTGGGCGCGATGTTGTCCCGCAGGTTGGGGCCGTTCACCGCCGCCCAGATGCCAAGCGCCGTCTCCTGGGCCTCGTCGTCGGTCAGGTCCGCGAAACGGTGGAAGTAGGCCGTGGAGTCCCGGAACGCCGTCCGGCGCAGGGCCAGGAACCGCTCCACGTACCAGCGCTGGATGTCGGCCTCGGAGGCGTCGACGTAGACGGAGAAGTCGAAGAAGTCCGACAGGAAGACGTCGGGAGCCGTGCCGTCGGCGCGCCGGCCGGCCTGGAGCACGTTGAGCCCCTCGAGGACCAGGATGTCCGGCCGGTCGACCGCCTGCCACCGGTCGGGGACGATGTCGTAGGACTGGTGGTCGTACACCGGGGCGAAGACCTCCTGCCGCCCCGACTTCACGTCGGCGAGGAAGCGCAGCAGCGCCCGCCGGTCGTAGCTCTCGGGGAAGCCCTTGCGGCCCAGCAGGCCCCGCGACTCCAGCACCGTGTTGGGGTGCAGGAAGCCGTCGGTGGTGACCAGGTCGACCCGCGGCGATCCCGGCCCGGCGGCCAGCAGGGTCTGCAGGAGGCGGGCCGTCGTGCTCTTGCCCACCGCCACGCTCCCGGCCACGGCGACGACGAACGGCACCTTCGCCGTCGTGTTGCCCAGGAACTCGCTCTGCGCCGCCCACAGCCGGCGGCTCGCGCTCACGTGCAGCTGGAGGAGCTCGGCCAATGGCTGGTAGACCGTGGCCGCCTCGTCGAGGTCGACCGGGTCGCCGAGGGTCGCCAGGCGGCGCAGTTCGGCCTCGTCGAGGGGCAGCCGGGAACCCGCGGCGAGCGCTCGCCACGAGTCGCGGTCGAACACCGCGTAGGGCGAGATGGAGCTCCGGCTACCGACCGTCACGCCACCATGGTGCCGTCCGGGGGCACCTGCGCGTTCGCGCGGGGTCACCCGCGCGGGTGGGCTCCGCCCCGCGGGCGGCCGCACCGGCCGCCTCTGCACGATGCCGCGTCTAGGGTTCGGCCTGTGCCGACCCGCCCCGGGCTGCTCGAGTGCATCGAGCGCTACTTCGCCGCCGCGCCCCTCCCGGACGCGCGCATCGAGCAGGCCGGCGCGCTCGACGTCCCCATCGGCGACCCCGCGTGGCCCTATCCCGCGCGGCCGCGGGACGGCGCGGAACCGGTGACCGCGGACGACGTCCGCGCAGCCGTTGCCCTGCAGGAGGCGGCCGGACTGCCCCCGGCGCTGGAGTGGGTGCCGGAACGTTCGCCGGGCACGGCGGCGGCCGCGCGCGCCGCCGGGCTCGCCGTGGAGGAGCTCCCGCTGCTCGTGGCGGCCGACCCGGTCGAGCTGCTGTTGCCGGCGGACGTGCGGCTCTACGTGGTCGGCGCCGACGACCCGGAGCTGCCGCACTACCAGCAGGTCGCGGCGACCGCGTTCGCCCATCCGGGCGGACCGGCCGACGTCCCCGGCGCAGTGCCCGACACCTCCGCCGAGGCGCGGGCCCGCACTGCCGTCCTCCGCGAGCGGATCGCGGCCGGGCGCACCGTGATGATGGTGGCCGTCGAGAACGGCGAGCCGGTCGCCGTCGGCTCGCACCAGCCGGTCGACATCGACGGCACGGAGGTCAGCGAGATCGTCGGTCTGGCCACCTCAC
Organism: Blastococcus sp.; assembly: GCA_035296685.1. Classification (GTDB taxonomy): domain Bacteria; phylum Actinomycetota; class Actinomycetes; order Mycobacteriales; family Geodermatophilaceae; genus Blastococcus_B. The sequence goes on along the minus strand of DATHAK010000053.1, from coordinate 8,982 downwards.
CGCGCCTGCGGGGCCGGGGGCTGGGTGCCGGCATGGCGTCGGCCCTGGCCGCGCACGCCTCGGAGACGGCGGACATGGTCTTCCTCGCCGCGGGTGACGACGACGTCGCGCGGGTCTATGAGCGGGTCGGCTTCGCCCGCCTGGCCACCACCGCGGTGGCCGACCGCCGTCCCCCGGCCTGACCCGGCGGGTCAGTCCTCTTCGTAGGTGGTGACCAGGGTGGCCCGGGCGAGCGTGTGGAAGAACAGGTTGAAGCCGAGCACCGCGGGGGTGGTGTCGGCGTCGACGTCGAGCCGGTCGGTGTCGACGGCGTGCACGACGACGAAGTAGCGGTGCGTCCCGTGCCCCGACGGGGGCGCGGCGCCCACGTAGCCGGCGAACCCGCCGTCGTTGCGCAGCTGCACCGCCCCGTCGGGCAGCCGCGGGGAGTCCTTGTCACCCGCGCCGCTGGGCAGCTCGGTCACCGACGCCGGGATGTTGGCCACCGCCCAGTGCCAGAAGCCGCTCGCCGTGGGGGCGTCGGGGTCGTAGACGGTCACCGCGAAGCTCTGCGTCCCCTCGGGGAAGCCGGACCAGGAGACCTGCGGGGACCGGTCCTCGCCGCCGGCGCCCATGACGCCGCTGACGTGCGGCTGGGGGAGCGGCTGCCCGTGCTGGCAGTCGGAGCTGGTCACCGTGAAGCTGGGCACCTGCGGGAGGAAGTCGTAGGGGTTCGGCGGGGTCGGCCGGTCGGCCATGGCGGTGTCTCCTCGGTATCGGCGACGGGGGCGCTGGGAGGCGAGCGGCGGCTCCCCAGGGCCGCCGTCTGCGACCCTAGGCAGCCCGCCGGTGGGCCGCTCCTCGACGTCTCCCGCCCCGGGCGTCGACTCCCTGCACACCGATACACGACTGCAGCCGTTCCGACACGTGGGAACGGCTTTCCGCCGGTAGCGTCGCCCCGTGCCTGCCCGTGGGTCCCTGGGCCTCCCCGAGACGATCCGTGCCTGCCTGTTCGACCTCGACGGTGTGCTCACCCGCACCGCGACGGTGCACATGGCGGCGTGGAAGCGCACCTTCGACGAGTTCCTGCGCGCGCACGAACCGGGTGCGCCGGAGTTCAGCCAGCTCGACTACAACCGGTTCGTCGACGGCAAGCCGCGCGCCGACGGCGTCCGCGACTTCCTGGCCAGCCGCGGCATCACGCTGCCCGAGGGCTCGCCGGGCGACCCCGCCGACGCCGCGACCGTGCAGGGCATCGCCTCGCGCAAGAACGAGCTCGTCCTCAAGGAGCTCGAGGAGCACGGCGTCGAGGTCTACCCGGGCTCCATCGACTACCTGCGGGCCGTCAAGCACGCCGGGCTGGCCACCGCCGTGGTCACCGCATCGGCCAACGGGGGGAACGTCATCACCGCGGGCGGCTTCGCCGACCTGATCGACGAGCGGGTCGACGGCATCGTCGCCGCCCGCGAGGGGCTGCGCGGCAAGCCGCAGCCGGACACCTTCCTGGCCGGGGCACGGCTGCTCGGCGTCGAGCCGGCCCAGGCGGTCGTGTTCGAGGACGCGCTGTCGGGGGTCGCGGCCGGCCGGGCGGGCGAGTTCGGGTACGTCGTCGGGGTGGACCGAGTGGGGCAGGCCGACGGGCTGGCCGAGCAGGGTGCCGACGTCGTCGTCCAGGACCTGGCGGAGCTGCTGGAGGGGAAGCCGTGACCGAGGGGCGGGCTTCGTTCCCGATCGAGCCGTGGTCGCTCACCGAGGTGGGGCTCGACCACGCATCGCTCGGCGTGCATGAGTCGGTGTTCGCCCTGACCAATGGGCACATCGGCATGCGCGGCTCGTTCGAGGAGGGCGAGCCGGTCGTCGTCCCGGGCACCTACCTCAACGGCTTCTTCGAGGAGCGCCCGCTGCCCTACGCCGAGGCGGGCTACGGGTTCCCCGAGCAGGGCCAGACGATGGTCAACGTCACCGACGGCAAGCTCATCCGGCTGCTGGTGAAGGACTCGCCGCTGGACCTCAACTACGGCGAGATCATCGACCACCGCCGCACCCTCGACCTGCGGGCCGGGGTGCTCAAGCGGTCGACCGAGTGGCGCTCACCCGGCGGCCGCACCGTCCGGGTGACCAGCACCCGGCTGGTGTCGCTGGCCCGCCGGTCGATCGCCGCCATCGAGTACAAGGTGGAGGTGACCGACGACCTCGGCGACCTGTACGTGGCCCTGCAGTCCGACCTGCTGGCCAACGAGGTGACCGGCAGCGACGAGGGGGACCCGCGGGCCGCCGCGGCCCTGGCCAAGCCGCTGCACTCGGAGATGTCGGTGGGCCGCGGCCGCCGGGCCGTGCTGGTGCACCGGACCAAGCGCAGCCACCTGCGCATCGCCGCCGGCATGGACCACACGATCGAGATCCCCGACACCAGCACCGAGGACATCGAGGCCACCGGCGACCTGGCCCGCTACACGCTGGCCGCCCGGATCCCGCCCGGCGGCGCGTTGAAGCTGGTCAAGTACCTCGCCTACGGCTGGTCGTCGCGCCGCTCGAGTGAGGCCCTGCGCGACCAGGTCGAGGCGGCCCTGGCGACGGCGAAGCTGGCCGGCTGGGACCGGCTGGCCCGTGAGCAGCGCGAGCTGCTCGACCAGCACTGGGACGAGGCCGACGTCGAGATCGAGGGCGACGACGAGCTGCAGCAGGCGGTGCGGGTGGGCATGTTCCACGTCCTGCAGGCCGGGCTGCGCGGCGAGCGCCAGCCGATCCCGGCCAAGGGGCTGACCGGACCGGGGTACGACGGGCACACCTTCTGGGACACCGAGACCTACGTGCTGCCGGTGCTCACGTACACGGCGCCGCACGCCGTGCGCGACGCCCTGCGCTGGCGGCACTCCACCCTGGACAAGGCCCGCGAGCGGGCCCGCGTGCTCGGCCGGCAGGGGGCGGCCTTCCCCTGGCGGACCATCCGCGGCGAGGAGACCTCGGGGTACTGGCCGGCCGGGACGGCGGCCTTCCACATCAACGCCGACATCGCCGACGCCGTCATCCGGTACTACAACGCCACCCTCGACGACGACTTCGACCGCGACTTCGGCGCCGAGCTGCTGATCGAGACCGCGCGGCTGTGGGCGTCGCTGGGCCACTTCGACGCCGAGCACGGCTTCCGCATCGACGGCGTCACCGGGCCCGACGAGTACACCGCCGTCGTCGACAACAACGTCTACACGAACCTCATGGCGCAGCGGAACCTGCGCGAGGCCGCCGAGGCGGTGAAGCGGCAGCCCGACGTCGCCGGCCGGCTGCAGGTCGCCGACGACGAGGTGGACACCTGGCTGCGGGCGGCGTCGCTGATGGCCGTGCCCTACGACACCCAGCGCGGCGTGCACATGCAGTCCGACGCGTTCACCCACCACGAGGAGTGGGACTTCGAGAACACGCCGGCGGAGCACTACCCGCTGCTGCTGCACTACCCGTACTTCGAGATCTACCGCAAGCAGGTGGTCAAGCAGGCCGACCTGGTCATGGCGCTGCACCTGCGCGGGGACGCGTTCACGCTCGAGGAGAAGATCGCGAACTTCGCCTACTACGAGGCGCGGACGACGCGGGACTCGTCGCTGTCGGCGAGCCAGCAGTGCGTCGTGGCGGCCGAGACGGGGCACCTGCAGCTGGCCTACGAGTACTGGGCGGAGGCGGCCCTGACCGACCTGCAGAACCTGCACCACAACTCCGGCCACGGGCTGCACATCGCCTCGCTGGCCGGCGGGTGGACCGGCGCGGTCGCCGGGTTCGGCGGCATGCGCGACCACAACGGCGAGCTCACCTTCGGGCCGCGCCTGCCCGAGCGGCTCACCAAGCTGCGGTTCCGGGTGGTCTACCGCGGCCGCAAGCTGACGGTGACCGTCACGCCGGAGCAGGCGACGTACCGGCTGGTCGAGGGCGACCCGCTCGACATCCGCCACCACGGCCGCCAGGTGACCGTCGACCACGAGGACCTGGTGCTGGAGATCCCGGCACTGCCGAAGCCGGACCCGGTCCGCCAGCCGGTCGGTTGCGAGCCGCGCCGCCGGGCGCGTGCGGGCGATGCGCCGGCGCGGCGTCCCTCGGTCAGCGACACCGCGCGCGTCACTTGAGCAGCCAGCCCGCCCCGACGAGAAGCGCTCCGACGTCGACGACCAGGAACGCGCCGACCCAGAGCAGCGCCGGCATTCCGGTGAGCCGGGCCAGCTGGTCGGCGTCGGAGTCCGGCGCGCGGCGCCGCCGCCGGGACGCCTGCAGCTCCAGCACCGTGCGCGGGGCGGCGAGCAGGAGGAACCAGGTGGCCAGCGCGGCGAAGGCCGCCTGGCCGTCGGGCGGCAGCCACCAGGTGGCGGCGAAGACGACGCCGCCGGTGACGAGCACCGACCACAGGCCGTACCAGTTGCGGATCTGCACGAGCAGCAGGGCCAGCAGGATCAGCAGCACCCAGAGCAGGCCGACCGCGTGCCCGGAGGCGAGCAGCGCGGCCGCGCCGAGCCCGAACAGCCCCGGCCCGACGTAGCCGGCGAAGCAGGTCAGCACCATGCCCGGTCCGGTCGGCTTCCCCGCCGAGACGGTCAGGCCGGAGGTGTCCGAGTGCAGGCGGATGCCCGACAGCCGGCGCCCGGCGGCCAGGGCGACCAGCCCGTGCGCGCCCTCGTGGGCGATCGTCACCACGTGCCGGGCCGGTCGCCACAGGGCGGGGGAGAGGACCAGCAGGGCCGCCACGGCCGCCGTGCTCAGCAGCACCGTGGTCGGCAGGTCGGGTACGGTCGCGGTGACACGCGCCCAGAACCGGCCGAGGATCTCCACGGTCGGCTCCTCCTGTCGTCCCTGCCGGGTGGAACGCCTGCGAGTCAACCGCACGCACCTGGCAGGACGCCGAAGGCGGGGTCGTGTCCGCCCGGATAGTCGTTCGACCGCCGCCCGGGGGAGTGCGACCATCCGGGCCGTGGAACTGCAGACCTCGCTGGCCGCCTTCGTGCTGGCCGTGCTGCTGATCTCGGCCTCGCCCGGGCCGGCGATGGCGCTGATCTTCCGGCGGGCGGCGCTCCGCGGTCTGCGCGGTGCCGTGCCGACGGTGCTCGGGCTCGAGCTCGGGCTGTACGTCTGGGCGATCTTCGCGGGTGCCGGCTTCGCCGCGCTGGTGGCCGCGTCCGAGGTGGCCTACCTGGTGCTGCGGGTGGTCGGCGCCGCCGTGCTGCTCTACCTCGGAGGGCGGGCGCTGCTCGCCGCCTGGCGGGACCGGAAGGAGCCCGCCCCGGTCGCTCCCACGGAGCCCGCCGTCCGGCGCCGGCACTGGTGGGGCGCCTTTGCCGAGGGCGTCGTGGTGCAGCTGGCCAACCCGAAGGCGGCGATCTTCATGATCGCGTTCTATCCGCAGTTCGTGCCCGCCGACGGGCCGGTGTTCACGACCACCGCGCTGCTCGGGCTGTTCCAGATCACCCTCGAGACCGTGCTGTACCTCACGCTGGCCGCCGGGGTCGCCCGGGCCGGTGCGTGGTTCCGGCGGCCGCGGGTCCGGCGGCGCCTGGAGGCCGTCAGCGGCAGCGTGCTCGTCGGCCTCGGGCTGCGCGTGGCGGCGTCTTCCCGCTGAGCGTCAGTTGCCGGGCTTGACCGCCTTGCCGCGTTCCTGCTCGTCCGCGTCGGCCGCGTAGGCGCCGGGGACCGCGGAGGGTCGGCCGCCGTCGTCGGTGCCCGGTGTCGCCGGGGTGGCGGTCAGGTCGTCCGGGCCGGGCGAGGGCGTGCCGCCGGGGTCGTCCCGCTCGTCGGTGTCGGGGCGCTGTTCTGTCATGGGTCGGCCGCTACCCCAGGGGCCCGCGCAGCACGCACGGCGCCAGCGGTGGGGATACGTCAGTGTGACGAAATGCCGTTCCGGTCGGTGGTCACAGCTCCTGGGTCAGATTGACGACGTTGCCGTCCGGATCCTTGATGTGCGCGACCCGCTGCCCCCAGGGCATGTCGTTGGCGCCGGTCGCCGTCCCACCCAGCTCCCCGACGCGGGGGAGCAACGCCTCGACGTCGGGAACGTCGATGCTCAGCAGCACCCGGCCGGCGTCACCGGGGACGACGGCGGTGTTGGAGACGATGCCGAACTCGGAGTCGCCGAGTGCGAGACCGAGGTGGAACGCCGGCCCGTCCTCGGGATAGCGCTGGACCTCCCGGGCGCCGAGCAGCCGCGTGTAGAAGGCGACCAGCCGGTCGAGGTCGGGCGTGACGAGGATCGGTCGGACGGTGACGGGCACGGGAGGCTCCTGGCGTCTGGGGGTCGGCTACGGGGATGACTCCCCGCCGACCGAGGAGTCGTCGCTCCGCCGTGCCTTCGACCGTTATCCCCAACACGTTGGGGCAACCGTGCCGGTGCTGCGGTCGGCCCGGCAGGCGCCGGTCCACCACAGGCAGCAACATGGAGGGGTATGCGCAACCGACGGTTGCATTACCCGGTAGCGACGGCTAGCCTGATGTGCAACCAAACGTTGCAGGAGGCTGGCATGGAATTCGGAAGCATCGAACGCGAGATCTTCGTCGAGGCGGCGCCCGACATCGTCTTCGACGTCGTGAGCAGTCCCGACCACCTCAAGCAGTGGTGGCCCGACGACGCACGGTACGAGCCGACGCCCGGGTCGGCGGGGGAGCTCGTCTTCGGCCGCGGGGAGGACGGCGGGGCAGCGGTGCCCTTCACCGTCGTCGAGGCCCGACCGCCGCGGATGTTCTCGTTCCGGTGGACCCACCCGGCGGACGAGGCCGCGAGGGAGGGCAACTCGCTGCTGGTGACCTTCGACCTGACGCCGTCGGGCGGCGGGACGCTGCTGCGGATGACCGAGACCGGCTTCCGTGAGATGGGCTGGGGCGCCGCCGTCCTCGAGCAGCAGTTCCAGGAGCACGTCCACGGCTGGGACTTCTTCCTGCCGCGCCTGGCGCCATACGTCGCGACGCTGGAGGTGTCGCCATGAGCGCCGCGGTCGCCGAGAAGGTCGACGACGACCTCTGGTCCGCGATCGGCGACCCGACCCGGCGCCGGATGCTCGACCTGCTGCTCGTCGAGGGCGAGGGCACGGCGACGACGCTGGGCCAGCAGTTGCCGGTCACGCGCCAGGCGGTGGCCAAGCACCTCGGCGTCCTCGACCGGGTGGGGCTCGTCCGGGCGACACCTGTCGGCCGGGAGAGGCGATACCGGGTCGACGACGCCCAGCTCGCCCGGGCGGTGGCACAGCTGTCGTCGGTCGGATCGGCGTGGGACGCCCGTCTGCAGCGGATCAAGCGCATCGCCGAGGCGATCCAGCGCACCCAGCAGGACTCACAGCAGCACTGACGAGATCGAGGAGAGCCGAGATGGTGGACATCCTGCACAGAGTCGGGGTCAAGACCCCGACGCCGGAGAAGGTGTACGAGGCGCTGACGACCGTCGACGGACTCGCCGGCTGGTGGACCGACGACACGAAGGGGAGTGGCGACGTGGGGGGCGTCCTGCAGTTCCGCTTCCCGCCGGTCGGCGGCTTCGACATGGAGGTCCTGGAGCTGGAGCCCTCCAAGCGGGTGGTGTGGCGGGTGGCCGACGGCCCCGAGGAGTGGATCGGCACGACGATCGACTGGCAGCTCCGCCAGGACGGCGATTACACGATCGTGCTGTTCAGCCACGAGGGCTGGAAGGAGTCGGTGGAGTTCATGCACCACTGCAGCACCAAGTGGGGCTCGTACCTGATGAGCCTGAAGTCGCTCGTCGAGACCGGCGAGGGCGCGCCGGCGCCGCGGGACGTGCAGATCAGCGACTGGCACTGAGCCGAGGAGCGGGCGCCGGGCCGGATCCAGACGAGTTGACATAATGTGCATTATCGGCGCAAGGCTATGAGGTCGAGAGGGGCGGCGGCAGCCGGCTCGCCGCCCCTCGTCGCCCCTCGACCTGCCGCGTCGACATCCTCCTCCCGGCCCCGTGTCCGCCGAGATGCGCTCAACGCACGCCTCGCGGCTGCCGGTGACCGCCGTCGGCCGCATCTCGGCCCGCAACACCGAGCCGGCGCGGTCGTCCCGCCATCGGTTCGGTCGTCCATTCGGCGCGCTCCCGCGACGCCCGGCCCGAACCCCCGATCCGACTCCCCCGGAAAACGATCTTGACACCGGGTCGATCTTGTTCGCCGCCGTCGATCCGTCGGCGTCCGCCTCTGAGGCCGCTCTGGTGCCCCAGTCAGCCGTCTCCCCCCACCCAGCCATACCGGTCGACTAACGTCACTGTGACGCTACGACGGTGATGTCGGCGGCTCGACGGGCGACATCACCGACGGGTTCTTACAGTCGAGGGCATGGAGATCCGACGTCCGATCGCCGCACTGTTCGCTGCTCTGGCGTTGTTCGGGGGCGGCGTCACGATGACCGCCTGCGAGGCCGCCGGACAGGACCAGAACGACGGCACGACCGACGACAGCGACAACACCGAAGGCAGCGACCCGTCGGACGAGTCGCAGGGCAACCTGCCGGACAACAGCGACCCGGACCAGGGCAACGACGAGGACCAGGACGACGACAGCCAGGATCCGGACTGACGGATCCGTCAGCCGGCGCGCTCGGTGACCCAGAGACGGTCCAGCCGACCGGTCGAGCGCACCAGCTCCGCGAGCTGCCGCTCCAGTTCCGCCTTCGTCGGGCGCTCCGTGAGCAGCGTCTGGGCGTCCTCCAGCGCGCAGCGCAGCTGGTAGAGCCGGTCCTGGAGACTGTCGAGCTCCGCGCGGGACACCAGCACGACGTCGCCCGGCAGTCCGGCCTTGGCGGTCGCCGATCGCTGCTCGTAGGCCCGCTGACGACACGCCTGACCGCAGTACAGCCGGGGCCGGCCGACCGACCCCTGCTCCGGCAGCATCCGCCGGCACCAGCCGCACCGGCGCTGCTCGCCGCTCCCCCGGTTGGGGATGGGGAGAACGGGAAGCTCAGTCGTCGTGCCGGACGCGTGCCGCTCTGTCACGTCTCGGCACGCTAGACGTCGGAGCCCGCCGTCCCGGGGGACACGCCAGAGAA
>DATHAK010000052.1:0-27440 GCA_035296685.1 Blastococcus sp. | reverse complement strand
GCGCTGATCACCGCCGGCTTCGAGACGCTGACCGAGGCCGGCTACCAGCCGGAGGTCGCCTACTTCGAGTGCCTGCACGAGCTGAAGCTGATCGTCGACCTCATGTACGAGGGCGGCATCGCCAAGCAGCGCTGGTCGGTCTCCGACACCGCCGAGTACGGCGACTACACGTCGGGCCCGAAGATCATCGACGCGCGCGTGAAGCAGTCGATGCAGGAGGTCCTGGCCGCGATCAAGGACGGCTCGTGGGCCGCCGCCTTCATCGCCGACCAGGACGCCGGCGCGCCCGACTTCAAGCGCCGTCGCGCCGAGGCCGAGGCGCACCCGATCGAGGAGACCGGGCGGAAGCTCCGCGGCCTGATGAGCTGGGTGTCGGCGTCCGACGACTACGCCGGAACCGCCGCCCGCAGCTGACCGAGGGCACCCCTGCCACCCGGCAGGGGTGCCTCCGGCTCGCGCCTCCTTGCCCTCGGTCGTCCCGGACAGCACTGTGCTCTGGACGGCGGACTCGCCGACCACGAGCGACGGGGGAACCAGTGAGCACCGAGCAGTTCGACAACGGGCAGCAGCCGCCCTACGGCCAGCCCGCGCCCTACGGCGAGCAGCAGTCGTGGGCGGCGCAGCCGGCCGCGTCCGACCCCTACGCCCAGCAGCCGCCGGCGTACGGCGCCCCGGCGGGATATGCGGCGTACGGGTACGGGCAGCCCCCGTTCCCCGGCCAGGCCCAGCCCACCAACGGCCTGGGGGTCGCCGGGTTCGTGACCGGCCTGGTCGGCCTCGTGCTGTTCTGGATCCCGGTCCTCGGGCTGCTCCTCTCCGGCTGCGGAGTGGTGCTCAGCGCCATCGGGATGTCCCAGGGGAAGAAGACCGGCGCCAGCACCGGCCTGGCGATCGCCGGCCTGGTGCTGGGCATCCTGGGGCTGATCCCGGCGCTGGTCGTGTTGATCGCGTTCGCGTCCTACGGATCGAGCTTCTGACGCCGGACGTAGACGCAGGACGGCCCCCGCTGCCCGAGGCAGCGGGGGCCGTTCCGTACGGGCGTCAGTACTGGATGCCGCGCGAGGCGTAGAACTGCTTGGACTGCGGGTTGAGCAACAGGAAGACGATGACGCCGGGGATGAGGAACCCGAGCAGGCCAAGGAAGACGAAGCCGTAGCCGCTCACCACAGCCCAGATCAGCGTCAGCAACTGGACGCCGATCGACGCATAGCTGCCGAGCAACAGGAGTCGCGGGGACTTGTTCTGCATCACCTGGATCCCGCCCACCAATGTGACTACGGCAGCGACGACCGCGAGCAGGCTCAGGATTCCGAGGACCGCGTCAAAGGCGAAGTACAAGCCAATGCTGAACAGGCTCAGGACTCCCAGAGCCCCGATGACGATGCCGATGATCCCGGCGGCGGTGACCATTCCGGGGCGCTCAGCGGCCGCGCCGTAGGACGGTGGACCGCCGTAGGAGGGCGCGGGCCCACCGTAGGACGGCCCGGGGCCGCCGTATCCCTGCGCGGGCTGCTGGGGTGCGCTCCAGCCGGGCTGACCCTGCGGAGCACCCCCCTGCGTGAAGTTCGGGTCGGATCCGGGGGTGGGGCTGGACATCGGCAGTCCTCCTGACGTTCTCCCGCCGCTGTGGCGGACCGGTGGCGGAGTGTAGGGGCGGTTCCGCCCCGGTGGGAGGATCCGCAACCCGTCCGTGATACAGGCCTCGCGAGGGATCAGCCGGTTCAGCGACCCCGGCGAGCCCGGTTCGCGGCGAAGAAGTTCGCCGCCGGCTTCATGGACAGCAGCACCACGATGGCCACCGCGGCCAGCAGGAAGAGCAGCTGGAAGATGACGCCGCCGGCGCCGCTGCTGCTGGTGTCACTCAGGCTGCCGAGGAAGCCGATCAGCGTCAGGACCACCGCGATCGAGCCGCCGACCAGCAGCATCACCCGGCTGCGCCCGGTGAGGGCCCACACCGAGCCCCAGATCATCAGCACCGTCCAGGCCAGGGCGAGGATGCCGATGAACACGAAGATGCCGGTGATGGCCGCTCCGGCGCCGTCCACCCCCGCCTCGTCCTCCAAGGAGCCGAAGAAGCTGCCGAGGAACGCGCCGCCGAGGATGAGGCCGAGGGAGGCCAGCACGCCGAAGGCGCCGAAGATGAACCCGAGGACGGCGGCCACGATGACGCCCGGCGGCCGCGCCGGCGTCCCCGTGGTGCCGTACTGGCCGTAGGCCTGGCCGTACGCAGGCTGCTGGCCGTACTGCTGGCCGTAGGCCGGCTGCTGCCCGTACTGATCGCCGTAGGGCGCGGGCGTCCCGTACTGCTGCTGGCCGTACGCAGGCTGCTGGCCGTACTGCTGCCCGTACTGCTGGCCCGACTCCTGGCCCGACTGCTGGCCCGACTGCTGGCCGTAGCCGGGTTGGCCGTACTGCGGCTGCCCGTACTGCTGCCCGCCCGGCTCGGCCGGCGTCCCGTACTGCGGCGACTGCCCGTACTGCTGGCTGCTGCTGGACCCCTGACCGCCGTAGGGGCTGGACTCGGAACGACCCTCGTCGTCGGACTGGCTCATGTTCTCCTCCGTCGGCGCCGGGCAACCCCCGGCTCTCTGGCCGCCAGGATGTCTGGGCGGCACGACGGGCACAAGGACGCCACTCCTGACGGTGCGGTGTCGTCCCACTGTGTGGGCGCTCCTAGGCTGTCGCCCTGTGACTGCCAATGTGCCGGGGACTCCGCCCGTCGTCCTGATCGCCGAAGAGCTCGCCCCGAGCGTGCTGGAGGTGCTCGGGTCCGACGTCGAGATCCGCCACGTCGACGGGGCCGACCGCGCGGCGCTGCTGCCCGCGCTGGGTGAGGCCGCCGCGGTCATGATCCGCAGCGCCACCCAGATCGACACCGAGGCCCTGGCCGCGGCGCCGAACCTGAAGGTGGTCGCCCGCGCCGGGATCGGGCTGGACAACGTGGACGTCGCCGCTGCGACCGAGCGCGGGGTCATGGTGGTGAACGCGCCGACGTCGAACATCGTCAGCGCCGCCGAGCACGCCGTGGCCCTGCTGCTGGCGGCCGCCCGGCAGATCCCGGCGGCGGACGCCTCCCTGCGCGAGGGCGCGTGGAAGCGGTCGAAGTTCATGGGCGTCGAGCTCACCGACAAGACCGTCGGCGTCGTCGGGCTGGGCCGCATCGGGGTGCTGGTCGCCCAGCGGCTGGCCGCCTTCGGCGTCACGCTGATCGCCTACGACCCCTACATCCAGCCGGGGCGCGCCGCTCAGCTGGGCGTGCGGCTGGTGTCACTGGAGGAGCTGCTCCGGGAGTCGGACTTCATCACGATCCACCTGCCGAAGACCCCCGAGACCGTGGGCCTGATCGGCGCCGACGAGCTCGCCACGACCAAGCGCGGCGTCATCATCGTCAACGCCGCGCGGGGCGGTCTGGTCGACGAGGCGGCCCTGGCCGACGCCCTCAAGTCCGGGCAGGTCGCGGCGGCCGGCCTCGACGTCTACGCCACCGAGCCGTGCACCGACAGCCCGCTGTTCGGGCTGCCCAACACCGTCGTCACGCCGCACCTGGGCGCCTCCACGACCGAGGCGCAGGACAAGGCCGGGACGGCGGTGGCCCGTTCGGTCCGCCTGGCGCTGCAGGGCGAGTTCGTGCCGGACGCGGTCAACGTCCAGGCGGGCGGCGTCGTCGCCGAGGACGTGCGGCCGGGACTGCCCCTCGCCGAGAAGCTGGGCCGGGTGTTCACCGCGGTGGCCGGGGGTCTGGCCCAGTCGATCACCGTCGAGGTGCGCGGCAAGATCGCCGAGTTCGACGTGGCGGTGGTGCAGCTGGCGGTGCTCAAGGGCGTGTTCTCGGACGTCGTCGAGGAGCAGGTCACCTACGTCAACGCGCCGCTGCTGGCCGAGCAGCGCGGCCTCGAGGTGGGCCTGACCAGTGACATCGAGAGCCCCGACTATCGCAACCTCATCACCGTGCGCGGTGCCATGGCCGACGGCACCCCGATCACCGTCTCCGGCACCCTCTTCGGCAAGAACCAGGTGCCGAAGCTGACCGAGGTGGACGGCTTCGACATCGACCTCGACCTCTCGGGCTACCTGCTCTTCTTCGTCTATACAGACCGGCCGGGCATCGTGGGCACCGTGGGTGCGGCACTCGGCGAGGCCTCGGTCAACATCGCCGGCGCCCAGGTCAGCCGCACCACGCGCGGCGGCGAGGCGCTCATGGCGGTGACCGTCGACAGTCCGGTGACCCCGGAGCTGCTCGGTGAGATCGCCGACAGCATCGGGGCACGCCAGGCCCGGGCCGCCGATCTCAACCCGCTCTGACCTAGGGTTCGCAGCCATGCGCCTGGCAGTGATCGCTGGAGACGGTATCGGCCCCGAGGTGGTGGCCGAGGGGCTGAAGGTCCTGCGGGAGGTCGCCCCCGACATCGAGAGCACCCCCTACGACCTGGGCGCCAGGCGGTGGCTGGAGACCGGCGAACTGCTGCCGGACACGGTGCTCGAGGAGCTGCGCCAGCACGACGCGATCCTGCTGGGCGCGATCGGTGACCCGAGCGTGCCGCCGGGCATCCTCGAGCGTGGGCTGCTGCTGCGGCTGCGCTTCGAGCTCGACCACCACGTCAACCTGCGGCCGGCGAAGCTCTTCGACGGGGTCAAGAGCCCGCTGGCCGACGCCGGCCCGATCGACATGCTGTGCGTGCGCGAGGGCACCGAGGGTCCCTACGTCGGCAACGGCGGCGTGCTGCGCAAGGACACCCCGCACGAAATCGCCACCGAGGTCTCGATCAACACCGCGTTCGGTGTGGAGCGGGTGGTCCGCTACGCGTTCGAGCGGGCCGTGGCGCGGCCGCGCAAGCACCTGACGCTCGTCCACAAGACCAACGTGCTCACCCACGCAGGGGGTCTCTGGTCGCGCACGGTGGAGGAGGTCGGCGCCGAGTTCCCCGAGGTGACCGTCGCCTACCAGCACGTCGACGCCGCCTCGATGTTCTTCATCACCGACCCGGGCCGCTACGACGTGATCGTCACCGACAACCTCTTCGGCGACATCGTCACCGACATCGCCGCGGCGGTGACCGGCGGGATCGGGCTGGCCGCCAGCGGCAACCTCGACGTCTCGGGCACCAACCCCAGCATGTTCGAGCCGGTGCACGGCTCCGCGCCGGACATCGCCGGGCAGGGGGTCGCCGACCCCACCGCGACGGTGCTGTCGATCGGCCTCCTGCTGGACCACCTGGGCCGGACCGAGCAGGCGCGCAAGGTCAACGCCGCCGTCGCCTTCGACCTGTCGACCCGCTCGCCGGAAGGCCCGGTGCGCACCTCCGACGTCGGCGACCGGCTCGCCGCCCTCGCGAGCGGCTGAAGGCCCACCCGGATGCGGCGGGTGCCGCGTCCGGGTGGTCTCGTGCTTTACTCGTCGGCGATGCACACCACCGGCACGATCATCATCAGCTAGCGCGCAGTCACCTCCCCGACTGCGCGCAGACCTCCCGTACCCGGGGGGTCTTTTTCGTGTTCGGGCCGAAAACGTCACCGCACCCGGGAGCACAGCATGTCCGTCCAGCCGGCCGTCGACACCACCGACTTCCACGTCTTCGACACCACCCTGCGCGACGGCGCCCAGCGCGAGGGCGTGAGCTACTCGGTCGCCGACAAGCTCGCGGTGGCCCGCCTGATGGACGAGGTCGGGGTGGGCTTCATCGAAGGGGGCTGGCCGGGCGCGCTGCCCAAGGACACCGAGTTCTTCGCCCGCGCCCGCACCGAGCTCCACCTCGAGAACGCGCTGCTGGTCGCGTTCGGAGCCACCCGCAAGGCGGGCGTCCGCGTGGAGGACGACCCGCAGGTGCGCGCCCTCCTGGACGCCGAGACGCCGGTGGTGTGCCTGGTCGCGAAGTCCGACGTACGCCACGTCCGCGAGGCGCTGCGGACCACGCTCGAGGAGAACCTCGCGATGGTGGCCGACACGGTCGCCTTCTTCGTCGGCCACGGCCGCCGGGTGTTCCTCGACTGCGAGCACTTCTTCGACGGCTACGCGCACGATCCCGACTACGGGGTCCGGGTGCTCGAGACCGCGTTCGCGGCCGACGCCGAGGTCGGCGTCATGTGCGACACCAACGGCGGCATGCTGCCGATGGGGGTCGGCCGGGTCGTCGCCGATGTCCGGACGCGGGTCGACGGCAAGCTCGGCATCCACTGCCAGGACGACACGGGCTGCGCCGTCGCCAACTCCCTGGCCGCTGTCGAGGCCGGCGTCACCCACGTGCAGGGGACGGCGAACGGCTACGGCGAGCGGGCCGGCAACGCCGACACCTTCGCGCTGATCGGCAACCTGGTCACCAAGATGGGCCTGCCCGTCGTGCCCGCCGAGTGCCTGCCGGAGCTGCAGCGGGTCAGCCACGCGATCGCCGAGCTCGCCAACATCGCGCCCGACGACCACCAGCCCTTCGTCGGGGCGTCGGCGTTCGCCCACAAGGCGGGGCTGCACGCCAGCGCGATCAAGGTGAGCCCCGAGCTCTACAACCACCTCGACCCGGCCGTCGTCGGCAACGACATGCGCATCCTGGTCACCGAGATGGCCGGCCGGGCCTCGATCGAGCTGAAGGGCCGCGAGCTCGGGGTCGAGCTCGACGGCCAGGCCGACGCGATCGGCCGCGTCGTGGACCAGGTGAAGGTGCTGGAGGCCGACGGCTGGTCGTTCGAAGCCGCCGACGCGTCGTTCGAGCTGCTGCTGCGCGCGCAGCTGCCCGGAGCTCCCGAGCCGCTGTTCGAGCTCGAGAGCTACCGGACCTCGGTCGAGCACTGGGGCAACGGGCTGGTCGTCAGCGAGGCGACCGTCAAGGTGCACCTGCGCAACGACGACGGCAGCCGCGAGCGGATCATCACCACGGCCGAGGGCAACGGCCCGGTCAACGCCCTGGACAACGCGCTGCGCCAGGCGCTGGTCAGCCGGTACCCGCGGCTGGCGGAGGTCTCGCTGGCCGACTACAAGGTGCGCATCCTCGGCTGGAAGGGCGGCACCAGCGCCACCACCCGCGTGCTGATCACGACGACCGACGGGGTGGGGGAGTGGACCACCGTCGGGGTCCACGACAACATCGTCGAGGCCTCCTGGCACGCCCTGGTCGACGCGCTCACCTACGCCACCCTGCCCTCCGCTCGGGGCTGAGCGGTCAGCCGTAGCGGGCGACGAAGTTCGCCAGGAGCCGGCCGGGCTCGGTGACCACCGCCGGGGTCAGCGTCTGGATGAGGTCGTTCATCTGGGCGGGCTCGAAGTACCCGGCGTGCTGGTAGACCCGCACGCGGGTCACCAGCCCCGGCACGTCCAGCTCCGGGTGGAACTGGGTCGCGTAGACGTTCTCCTTGACCCGGAACATCTGCACCGGGCAGGCGGCCGAGCCGGCCAGCAGCACCGCGGACGGCGGCAGCACGGAACAGGCCTCCTTGTGCCCGACGAAGGCGTCGAACCGCTCCGGCATGCCGGCCAGCAGGGGATCCCGGGCGCCCTCGTCGGTGAGCACGATCTCGACCGCGGAGATCGGCTCGGCGAAGGTCCGGTCGACGACGCCGCCCTGGTGCACCCCCAGCGTGCCGACGCCGTAGCAGGCGCCGAGGAAGGGGAAGTCGCGGTCGACCACCTCGTCGAGCAGGGCGGCGAGTTCCTTCTCGACCCGGTGCTGGACGGCGGACTTCGTCTCCTCCGGGTCGCTGGAGTTGAACGGGCCCCCGCCGATGAAGATGCCGGCCCAGTCGCCGAGGTCGAGTTCCGGCAGGGGCGCCGCCTCCATCCGGACCCGGTGCAGCCCCTCCTCGGGCAGGCCGGTGCAGCGGAGGAACGCCGCGTACTCCTCGTCCGCGGCGAGATCCTCCGCGCGCGAAGAGAGGAGAAGGAACGGTCGCACGGGACCATGATCCCTTACAGCGGCTCGAGCCTGCGCCTGAGCAGGCAGAACTCGTTGCCCTCTGGATCGGCGAGCACGTGCCAGTTCTCCTCGCCGGTCTGTCCGACGTCGGCCGGGGTCGCGCCGAGCCCGAGCAGCCGCTCCAGCTCGGCGTCCTGCTCGCGGTCGGTCGGGTTGACGTCGATGTGCAGCCGCCGCTTGCCCGGCGTCGGTTCGGCCACGGGTGCGAACACCAGCGTCGGGGCCGCGCCGCCGAATCCGGCATCCGGCCCGATCTCGATGGCGCCGTCCTCGTCGCGCGAGAGTTCCCGGTAGCCGAGGACCTCCGACCAGAAGCGCGAGAGCGCCTCGGGGTCACGGCTGTCAATGACGAGTTCGGAGAAGCGGCAGGCCATGGGCGCACGGTAGGGGGCCGTGGCCGCGCGACTAGCCTCGGGATGTGCGCATCGTCCGTTTCGCCTCCCCGCAGGGCATGTCCTTCGGCGTCCTCGACGGGGACGGCCAGGTCGCCCAGATCGAGGGCCACCCGTTCGGCCGGATCTCCTTCACCGGAACGCGCCACGCCCAGGCCGACGTCCGCCTGCTGTCGCCGATCCTCCCCAGCAAGGTGGTCTGCGTCGGCAAGAACTACGCCGCGCACGTCGCCGAGATGAACACCGGCGACGCCCCGAAGGAACCGCTGCTGTTCCTCAAGCCGTCGACGTCGGTCATCGGGCCCGGCGACGCGATCCGGCTCCCGCCGGGCAGCACCAACGTGCACCACGAGGCCGAGCTGGCCGTCGTCATCGGCGCGCGCGGCGCCCGGCACGTCACGCCGGAGCAGGCCGCGACGAGCATCTTCGGCTACACGATCGGCAACGACGTCACCGAGCGGGACATGCAGAAGAGCGACGGGCAGTGGACCCGCGCCAAGGGCTTCGACTCGTTCTGCCCGATCGGCCCGTGGATCGAGACCGACCTCGGCGGCCTGGGCCTGGACCCGGCCGACCTGGAGGTCACCTGCACGGTGGACGGGGAGCCGCGCCAGCAGGGCCGCACGAGCCAGCTGATCTTCGACGTCCCAACGCTGATCTCCTACATCTCGCAGGTCATGACGCTCCTGCCCGGGGACGTCGTCCTGACCGGCACGCCCTCGGGAGTGGGGCCGATCCGCGCCGGCCAGCACGTCGACGTCACGATCGAGGGCCTGGGCACGCTGACCAACACCGTGGCCGACGCCGAGGCCGTGTCCACCGCCGGTGGCGCCGGATGAGCGAGGTCCGCACTCGCTTCTGCCCGTCGCCCACCGGCCTGGTGCACGTCGGGCTGATCCGGACGGCGCTGTTCAACTGGGCGCACGCGCGGCACACCGGCGGCACCTTCGTCTTCCGCATCGAGGACACCGACGCCGCGCGCGACTCCGAGGAGTCCTACCGGCACCTGCTGGACTCCCTCCGCTGGCTGGGCCTCGACTGGGACGAGGGCCCCGAGGTGGGCGGCCCCAACGGTCCCTACCGGCAGTCGGAGCGGCACGAGATCTACCGCGAGGTCGCGGCCAAACTGCTGGCCGCCGGGCACGCGTACGAGTCGTTCTCGACCAACGAGGAGGTCGACGCCCGCCGCCTGGCCGCCGGGCAGGACCCCAAGCTCGGCTACGACAACGCCGACCGCTTCCTCACCGAGGAGCAGAAGGCCGCGTTCCGGGCCGAGGGCCGCCAGCCGGTGCTGCGGTTGAAGATGCCCGACGAGGACCTCGTGTGGACCGACCTCGTGCGCGGCGAGGTGCGCTTCGCCGCCGGGGCGGTGCCCGACTTCGTGCTGGTCCGCGGCAACGGCGTGCCGCTGTACCCGTTCGTCAACCCGGTGGACGACGCCCTCATGGGCATCACCGACGTGCTCCGCGGCGAGGACCTGCTGCCCTCCACGCCCCGCCAGCTCGCGCTGTACGCCGCCCTCACCGACATCGGCGTCGCACAGGGGACGCCGCGGTTCGGGCACCTGCCGCTGGTCACCGGCGAGGGCACGAAGAAGCTGTCGAAGCGGGACCCGACGTCCAACCTCGACGTCTACCGCGAGCGCGGCTTCCTGCCCGAGGGGCTGGTCAATTACCTGGCGCTGCTCGGCTGGTCGATCGCCGAGGACCGCGACATCTTTTCGCCGGCGGAGATGGTCGAGGCCTTCGACGTCACGCGGGTAAGCGCCAACCCGGCCCGCTTCGACCTCAAGAAGGCCGAGGCGATCAACGCGACGCACCTGCGGGCGCTGCCGGTCGAGGACTTCGTCGCGCGCGTGGTGCCCTACCTGGCCGGGGCGGGGGTCGTCGCCGATCCGCCGACGGACGAGCAGCGGCGGGTCCTCGAGGCCATCGCGCCCCTGGCCCAGGAGCGGATGATCGTGCTCTCCGACGCCGTCGGTCTGCTGCGGTTCCTGTTCGTCGACGAGGTCGACATCGAGGAGGCCGCGGCCGCCAAGCACCTGCGGGCCGACGACGTGGAGATCCTCGACGCGGCGGTGGCGGCCCTCACCGACCTGCCGGAGTGGACGACGCCCGCGATCGAGGAGGCGCTGCGGACGGCGCTCGTCGACGGCCTGGGCCGCAAGCCCCGCCAGGCGTTCGGTCCGGTACGGGTCGCCGTCAGCGGACGCACTGTCTCCCCGCCCCTCTACGAGTCGATGGAGCTGCTCGGCCGGGAGCGGTCCCTGGCCCGCCTGGGCGCCGCGCGAACGGTCGCGGCGTCCGCGCAGGGATGACCGAGGAGGAGCGCTACCAGGGCCCGCCGCCGATGATCCGGCCGGGCCCCCTGCCCTGGCAGCAGCAGCCGTGGCCGGTGCCGCCCTGGCAGGTCCAGCCCGTCCCGTGGCAGCGACCTCCCGGGCCGCAACCTCCGCCCTGGCAGCAGCCTCCGCCCTGGCAGCAGCCCCGGCCGCCGTGGGGACCGCCCGTGCCCCCGGACGTCCGCTGGGCACCTCCACCTGGCACGCTCCCGCACGACGTCCCCCGGCCCTTCCTGCTGGCCATGCGGTCTCGCGACTGGGCCTGGTGGCGGCCGGTCCTCGGGCTGCTGCTGGTGGTCGTCGTGTTCTCCGTGCTCAGTGTGATCGCCGTCGTGGCCGGGATGGTCGGCCTGGTGGCGACGCAGGGGATCTCCGCCCTGCCCGAGGGGGCGGACCTGGACCTCATCGACCCGGGGATCCTGCTGCTGGTCAACGCCTCCCTGATCGTCGCGATCCCGGTCGTCTGGATGGCGTGGGCGGTCGCGCACGGGATGCGCATCGGCTGGTCCTCGTCCGTGCTGGGCCGGTTCCGGTGGCGGCTCCTGCTGCCGTACGCGCTGATCGCCCTGGGCACGCTCGGAACCGGCATCGGGCTGTCCGTCCTCGTGGGGTTCCTCGTCGGTGGGGAGGACATCACCGGGCCCGTGTCGTCGTTCGGCTGGCTGCTGGCGGTCGTCCTCCTCACCACGCCGTTGCAGTCGGCCGCCGAGGAGTACCTGTTCCGGGGCTACCTCAGCCAGGCGATCGCCGGGTGGATCGGCGCACCCCGCGCCGGGGCCGTGATCACCGCGGTGTTCACGGCCACGCTGTTCTCGCTGGTGCACCTGCCACCCGACTGGCCCACGTTCCTCGACCGGTTCGCCTTCGGGCTGGCCGCCTCGGCCGTGGTCTGGCTGACCGGTGGCCTGGAGGCCGCGGTCGTGCTGCACGCGGCCAACAACGTGCTGGTGTTCACGCTGGCCGGCGCCCTCGGCGACGGCGTGGCCACCGACGAGGTGCCGGCCGGAGCGGGGCCGTGGATGCTCCTGCTCAGCCTGCTGTCGATGGCCGCCTACGTCGCGCTGGTCGCCCGGTCGGGCCGGCGGGTGCGCCCGGAGACGGTCACCGCCGCGCAGGACCTGCGGTTCCCCGGCCTGCCCGTTCCCGTCCCCGCGGCCTGACCCGCCGACCCGGGGGTGGTGCCACCCCGCCACGGTCGGTCAGGTATCGTCTTCCGAGGCGCCGCGAGGTGCCCACCCATGGGGTATGGGGTAATTGGCAGCCCGACGGTTTCTGGTTCCGTTAGTCTAGGTTCGAGTCCTGGTACCCCAGCGAGGAATGCAGTTCCTCCCGCACGGCCCCGTCGTCTAGCGGCCCAGGACGCCGCCCTCTCACGGCGGTAGCGAGGGTTCGAATCCCTTCGGGGCTACGCGTACGAGAGCCCCCGACCACCCCGGTCGGGGGCTCTCGCCGTTCCCGGAGTGCGGCGTGGCAGAATCGGGACCGCAGACCTGGTCTGCACGGCCCCGTCGTCTAGCGGCCTAGGACGCCGCCCTCTCACGGCGGTAGCGAGGGTTCGAATCCCTTCGGGGCTACGCCTGCGAGAGCCCCCGACCACTGCGGTCGGGGGCTCTCGCCGTTGCCCGGGGGCGGCTGGCCCCGGAATTCCCGCGGCAGATAGCGTCTCGCCGTGATCAAGACGAGCCGTCGCCTGGCCGACGGCCGGGAGATCCTGTACTTCGACGCCGATCCCGTAGCCCGCGACGCGGTCGACACCCGCGACCTGCCGGCCGTGTCCACCCGGTCGCAGCTGCGGTGGGACGCGCTCCTCGGGGAGTGGGTCGCCATCGCCTCCCACCGGCAGACCCGCACGTTCCTGCCGCCGGCCGACGAGTGCCCGCTCGACCCGTCCCGGCCCGGCCGGCCGACCGAGATCCCCGAGGACGACTACCAGGTGGTCGTCTTCGAGAACCGGTTCCCGTCACTGGCCACCGGCGTCGAGCGCGACGTCCCGTCGGAGGCGCCGGGCAACCCGCTCGCCGAGCTGCGGCCCGGCTTCGGCCGGTGCGAGGTCATCTGCTTCACCAGCGACCACGACCGCGTCTTCGCCGAGCTGGGCCGCGACCGCGCACGCCTGGTCGTCGACGTCTGGGCCGACCGGACGGCGGAGCTCAGCGCGCTGGAAGGCGTCGAGCAGGTGTTCTGCTTCGAGAACCACGGGGAGGAGATCGGGGTGACCCTCTCCCACCCCCACGGGCAGATCTACGCCTACCCGTTCGTGACCCCGCGGGTCGAGAAGGTGCTCGGCTCGGTCCGTCGCCACCGGGAGGCCACCGGCGGCGACCTGTTCGCCGAGACCGTGGCGGCCGAGCGGTCCGGCCCCAGGGTGGTGACGAGCAACGAGCACTGGACGGCGTTCGTCCCGGCCGCGACCCGGTGGCCCTACGAGCTGCAGCTGTTCCCCGCCCGGCGGGTGCCCGACATCCCGGCGCTGACCGACGAGGAGCGCGACGCCTTCGTCGACGTCTACCTCGACGTGCTCGGCCGGTTCGCCCGGCGCATGGACACCCCCATGCCCTACATCTCCTCCTGGAACCAGGCCCCGCTGCACGCCGGCCGCGAGGACTGGTGGCTGCACCTCCAGCTGTTCTCGTTCCGCCGGGCGCCGGGGAAGCTGAAGTACCTCGCGGGCTCCGAGTCGGGCATGGGTGCCTTCATCACCGACACCAACCCCGAGGACGTCGCGGAGCAGCTGCGCGCGGTCGTCGTGGCATGAGCAGCGATCGCGAGGCCGCTCGCCGGGCGAGCGACGCGTTCGCCGACCGCTTCGGCACCGCCCCCGAGGGCGTCTGGGCGGCTCCCGGCCGCGTCAACGTGATCGGCGAGCACACCGACTACAACGACGGCTACGTGCTGCCGGTGGCTCTCCCGCACACGACCCGTGCGGCGGTCGGCCGGCGCACCGACGGGCGGCTCGCCCTCGCCTCGCTGCAGGGCGACGGCGGTGTCGTCGAACTGGCGGTGGCCGATCTCGCCCCCGGCCGGCCCGACGGCTGGGCCGGCTACCCGGCGGGCGTGGTGGACGGCCTCCGGGCGCGGCTGAGCGAGGGCCTGAGCGTGCTCGTGGACTCCGACGTCCCGGTGGGCGCCGGGCTGTCGTCGTCGGCGGCGCTGACCTGCTCGGTCGCCCTCGCGCTGAGCGACCTGGTGGCCCCGGAGCTGACCCGCACCGACCTCGTGGAGCTCGCGCGCCGGTCGGAGAACGAGTTCGTCGGTGCGCCGACCGGCATCCTCGACCAGTCCGCCTCGCTGCTCTGCCGGGCCGGGCACGCGCTGTTCCTCGACACCCGCGACCGCAGCACCGAGCAGGTGCCCCTGGACCTGGCGGCCGTCGGGTTGGAGCTGCTCGTCGTCGACACCGGGACGTCGCACACGCACGCCGACGGCGGCTACGGCGACCGGCGCCGCGAGTGCGAGGAGGCGGCGGAGCGCCTCGGTGTCCGCGCGCTGCGCGACGTCGAGGACGTGGCCGCGCTGTCGCGGCTGGACGACCAGGTGCTCCGGCGGCGGGCCCGGCACATCGTCACCGAGAACGCCCGGGTGCTCGAGGTGGTGCGGATCCTGCGGGGGGACGCCGATCCGCGCGCCATCGGGCCGGTGCTCACCGCGGGACACGCCTCGCTGCGCGACGACTTCCAGATCTCGACCGTCGAGCTGGACGCCTGCGTCGACGCGGCGATCGGGGCCGGTGCGCACGGCGCGCGGATGGTGGGCGGTGGATTCGGCGGCAGCGCGGTGGTGCTCGTCGACCGCGACGGCGCGACGGCGGTCGCCGAGGCGGTGCGCGACCGTTTCGCCCGCGACGGCTACGCCGCCCCGCGGACCTTCGACGTCGTCCCGTCCGCGGGAGCTCGCCGGCTCAGCTGATCACCCCACGACGGTGACCGGCACGCGCTGGACCAGGTTGTTGGCCATGCCCTGGCGGTTCCACTCCTGGTCGACCGGCTGGGTGCCCTGCTCGTCCGTGGCGCGCACCAGGAGTTCGTGCGCGCCGGGTTCCGCGTTCCACCCGTAGGTCCACCCGCGCCAGGAGAAGGGGTGCGCGGGATCCGCGGGAGCCAGGACGGCGTCGCTCCAGGTGGTGCCGCCGTCCGTGCTCACCTCGACCCGGCTGACCGGCGAGCGGCCCGACCACGCCCGGCCGGTGAGCGGCACCGTTCCCGCTCGGACGAACCGCTCGCGGGTCATGAAGTCCGGCCAGCCGGGCGGCGCGAGCAGTGCCCGCGGCCGGATCCGGGTCACCGGCTCCCCGTCCTCGGACGCGTCCACCTTGAGCCGGTACGCCGTCGCGTTCTGGAAGCCGGTGAACGGCTCGGTCAGGACGTCGATCCGGGAGAGCCACTTCACCTGCGCCATCCCGTACCAGCCGGGCACCAGCAACCGCAGCGGCGCCCCGTGCTGCGGCGGGAGGGGCGCGCCGTTCATGCCCCAGACCAGCAACGTCTCCGGCCGCATCGCGTCCGCGATGGACAGGCCCCGCGCGTAGTCCTGCTCGACCCCGCGCTCGACCCCGTGGTCGGCGCCGGTGAAGACGACGTCGACCGCGTCGGGGGAGAGGCCCGCCTCCTGCAGCAGCGGCGCCAGCGGGGTGCCGGTCCACTCGGCGGTGCCGACGGCCTCCAGCAGCCACGGCTGGCTGATCGGCCGCGGCTCCAGCCGGGCCCGCCCGTTGCCCGCGCACTCGAGAAGGACGCGGGAGGTGACCGCGGGCCGGCGCAGGACGTCATCGAGCCCCATCGAGAGCGGACGGTCCACGGCACCGCCGATCTCGAGCCGCCAGCTCGTCGGATCCACCGCCGGGATGTCGTAGTGGGTGAGCACGTAGTGCAGCCCGGGCGGGGTGACGTCGTAGCGGAGCGCCTCCAGCGGCATCCCGTGGTTGCGGGTGGCCAGCGCCAGCTCGTCGAGGGTCAGTCCCTCGCCCTGCTCGGCGATGCGGAAGCGGCTGCGATCGATGCTGGGCGCGACGGTCATGGGGTGTGTGTAGCCCTGGCCCGGCCCCGCGGGAAGTCCTTGGTGCTCTCCTGTTCCCTTGCGCGAGACGGGTCGTTCTACCTAGCGGTGGGACAGGGGCGCCGCTACCGTGCTCCCGCCCCACCCCGGGATCGACGACGACCCCGGTTCCGACCGGCTCGACGGTCGCTGTTCCTGGTTGCCGCTGCTCCGCCGGTCGACCTTCCGAGAACAGGCAGGTGCACCATGACACTCACCAGACGCGCAGCAACGATCGCCGCATCAGTCCTCGCGATCGGCGCCCTGGGCCTCGCTCCGGCGAGCGCGGAGAAGCCCTCGCAGGGGTCCACCTTCGACACGGGCACGTGCACCACCACGACGGGCCACGGCAGCAACGCGGTGGAGACCACGGACAACGGGGCCTGCACGTCCGCCGACAACCCGAACAAGGGGACGAGGGACGACGGCATCAACACCGGTCAGGGCTTCAAGCCGAAGCCCGGCAACGGCTGATCCACCCGGGCCGGGCGGTTCGGGCCGCCCGGCCCACCTCCGCTACCGCGCGGCGCGGGAGATGGCGGCGGCCGCGTCCAGCACCGCGCCGATGACCTCCGGACTGGGCCTCCGCCCCAGGCGCTCGACCGGGCCGGAGATGGACACCGCCCCCAGCACCGCCCCGGATCCGTCGCGGACCGGCGCCGACAGCGACGCCACGCCGGGCTCGCGCTCCGCCACGCTGTGCGCCCAGCCGCGACGGCGGACGTCGAGCAGCGTGCGCGCGGTGAAACTGGCGTTGGGCAGCAGCCGGTTCACCTCCTCGGCCGGGGTGAAGGCGAGCAGCGCGTGCGCCGCGGAGCCCGCGGTCATGGGCAGGCGCGCCCCGACCGGGACCGTGTCGCGCAGGCCGCTGGTGCGCTCGGCGGCTGCGACGCACACGCGGGTGGCGCCGTCCCGCACGTAGAACTGGGCGCTCTCGCCGCTCGCGTCCCGGAGGGTCACCAGGTGGCGCTCGGCCAGGTCCGCGAGGTCGGCGCCGCCGCGGCCGAGCTCGCCCAGCGCCGGGCCGGGGACCCAGGAGCCGTCGGGCGTGCGCTGGACGAGCCGGTGACCCTCCAGCGCGACGGCGAGCCGGTGCGCGGTGGCCCGGGGCAGGCCGGTGCGGCTGACGAGCTCGGCGAGGGTCGCCGGTTCGTCGGCGACGGCGCGGAGAATCGACACCGCTTTGTCCAAGACGGCGACGGGGTTAGGCTGTCCCACATAGCAATACTCTCATCCCAGATGGTGGGATGGCCAGCGGAGGGAACGACAGTGCCGAAGACCCTGGCGGAGAAGGTCTACGACGCTCACGTGGTGCGCAGCGCCGCGGGCGAGCCCGACCTGCTCTACATCGACCTGCACCTCGTGCACGAGGTCACCAGCCCGCAGGCCTTCGACGGTCTCCGGGCCGCCGGGCGCACCGTGCGCCGTCCCGACCTGACGATGGCGACCGAGGACCACAACGTCCCGACCCTCGACATCCTCGCCCCGATCGCCGACCCGGTCAGCCGGGCGCAGATCGAGGCGCTGCGCAAGAACGCCGCCGAGTTCGGCATCCGCCTCGCGCCGATGGGCGACCGCGACCAGGGCATCGTGCACGTGATCGGGCCGCAGCTGGGGCTCACCCAGCCGGGCATGACGATCGTCTGCGGCGACAGCCACACCTCCACCCACGGCGCCTTCGGTGCGCTGGCCTTCGGCATCGGCACCAGCGAGGTCGAGCACGTGCTGGCCACCCAGACGCTGCCGCAGTACCGGCCGAAGCAGATGGCCGTCACCGTGGACGGCGAGCTGCCCCCGGGCGTCTCGGCGAAGGACGTCATCCTGGCCGTCATCGCCCAGATCGGGACCGGCGGCGGCCAGGGCCACGTCATCGAGTACAGGGGCAGCGCCATCGAGAAGCTCTCGATGGAGGCCCGGATGACCATCTGCAACATGTCGATCGAGGCGGGCGCGAAGGCCGGCCTCATCGCTCCCGACCAGACCACGTTCGACTTCCTGCAGGGCCGTCCGCACGCTCCGCAGGGGGCCGACTGGGACGCCGCCGTCGAGTACTGGTCCACGCTGCGCACCGACGAGGACGCCGTCTTCGACCGGGAGGTGCACATCGACGCCTCGGCCCTGACGCCGTTCGTCACGTGGGGCACCAATCCCGGCCAGGGCCTGCCGATCGACGGCACCGTGCCCGACCCGGCCGACTTCGCCGACGAGGGCGAGCGCCGCGACGTCGAGCAGGCGCTGGCCTACATGGGCCTGGCGCCCGGGACGCCGCTGCGCGAGATCGAGGTCGACACGGTCTTCCTCGGCTCGTGCACCAACGGCCGGATCGAGGACCTGCGGGTCGCCGCCGAGCTGCTCCGCGGCAAGCACATCGACCCCGACACCCGGATGCTCGTCGTCCCCGGGTCGGTAGCGGTCAAGGCGCAGGCGGAGGCCGAGGGCCTCGACAGGGTCTTCCTGGAGGCCGGCGCCGAGTGGCGGGGCGCGGGCTGCTCCATGTGCCTGGGCATGAACCCCGACCAGCTCAAGCCCGGCGAGCGGTCGGCGTCGACGAGCAACCGCAACTTCCAGGGCCGGCAGGGCAAGGGCGGGCGCACGCACCTCGTCTCGCCGTCCGTCGCCGCCGCCACCGCCCTCACCGGGAAGCTGACCGCCCCCGCCGACCTGAAGGACACGGTGACCGTCTGATGGACGCCTTCACGACGCACACCGGCACCTGCGCTCCGCTGCGGCGCAGCAACGTCGACACCGACCAGATCATCCCGGCCGAGTACCTCAAGCGGATCACCCGCAGCGGGTTCGAGGACGGGCTGTTCAAGGCCTGGCGCACCAGCGAGCCGGACTTCGTGCTCAACCGCCCCGAGTGCGTCACCGCGTCCGTCCTGGTCGCCGGGCCCGACTTCGGCACCGGCTCCTCGCGCGAGCACGCCGTCTGGGCGCTGATGGACGGCGGGTTCCGCGTGGTCATCAGTTCCCGGTTCGCCGACATCTTCCGCAACAACTCGACCAAGGCGGGGCTGCTCACGGTGCTGCTGCCGCAGGCCGACGTCGAGGCGCTCTGGGACGCGGTCGAGGCGGACCCCACCACGGAGGTGACCGTCGACCTGAAGGCCAAGCAGGTCAGCTACGGCGACGTCACGGTGCCCTTCGAGATCGACGAGTACACCCGCTGGCGGCTGCTCGAGGGGCTCGACGACGTCGGCCTGACCGAGCGGAACCTCCCCGACATTGAGGCGTTCGAGGCCACCCGCCCGAGCTTCCTGCCGAAGGCGCTACCGGTCGTCTGAACCGTCAGCCGGCCGGGGGGAACAGGTCCCGGTAGTAGTCGGCCGAGAGCGCACCGGGGCGGCCGCCGAGCACCCAGACGCTGCCCTTGGCCGAGGGCGGGTACAGGCGCTCGCCCCGGGGGCGGACGCCCAGGCTGAGCAGCACCGACGGGATGGCTCCGCCCTGGCTGCAGACGACGGTCACTCCCGGTTCGTCCCGCGGGGCGAGCAGCCGGTCGATCACGGCCAGCCCGGCCTGGGGATCGTCCGCGAACTCCTCCTCGCCGAGCTCGGGCATCGGCTCTACGGGGACGCCGATCACCTCGGCGAGGGGCTCGACGGTCTGCGTGCACCGGGTCCGGGCAGCCGATTGCACGGCCGTCGGGCCGAACACGGGCAGCACCCGGGCCAGTTGCGCCGCCTCGCGCCGGCCCCGCTCGTCGAGGGGGCGCAGGTCGTCGGGACCGTCCCAGTCCTCGCTGCTGCCGGCGTGTCCGTGCCGGACGAGGAGCAGCGTCGGCATCCGCGGGACGTCGTCGCGCTCCAGGTCGGCCAGCACGGCGCGGTCGTGCGGGTGGCTGCACAGCTCCACGGCGGCGGCCATCGGGAGCCAGCGCAGCTCGTCGGCCTCGTCGTTGGGCACGAACTCCCCACCGGCCCACTGCGCCGTCCAGTAGTCGACCTCCTTGGGCGCCGGCCGGCCCTCGGGCAGGTGCACCTCGTAACGGGTGCGCACGCTGCGCCGGCCGACGACGACCCGGAGGCCGGTCTCCTCGGCGACCTCGCGCGCCGCCGTCTGCAGCAGGTGCTCGCCCCCCTCCGGCTTGCCCTTCGGCAGCGACCAGTCGTCGTACTTCGGGCGGTGGACCAGAGCGGCCTCGAGGCGGCCGCCGTCCCCCTGACGCCAGACGGCGCACCCGGCCGCCCGGACGAGCGCCGGCTCAGCCAGCGTGCTCACCGACCGACGCCAGCCGTTCGGCCTGGCTGTCCCGGCCGTCGACGTGGGTCCATGCGCCGTCCCCGCCCAGTTGCCAGCAGCGCACGTCCGGCGCCATGGCCGCGTCGAAGATCCGGGCGAGCTCGCGCCGGGCGGTCTCGTCGCACACCCGCATGAGCACCTCGACGCGGCGGTCGAGGTTGCGGTGCATGAGGTCGGCGCTGCCCAGCCACCACTCCGGTTCGCCGTCGTTGGCGAACGACATGACCCGCGAGTGCTCGAGGAAGCGCCCGACGATCGACCGGACCCGGATGGTCTCCGACAGCCCGGGGACGCCGGGGCGCAGCGCGCAGATGCCCCGGATGAGGAGCTCGACCGGCACGCCGGCGGCCGAGGCCTCGTAGAGCGCGTCGATGATCCGCTCGTCGACCAGCGAGTTGAGCTTGAACCGGATGCCCGTCTGCTTGCCGTCGGCCGCGTGCCGCGCCTCCCGGCGGATCTTCTCGACCAGGCCGGCGCGGATACCGTGCGGCGCCACCATGAGCGTGCGGTAGTTGGTCTGCCGCGAGTAGCCGGTGAGCGTGTTGAACAGGTCGGTCAGGTCGGCGCCGACGCGCGGGTCGGCGGTCAGGATGCCGAGGTCCTCGTAGATGCGCGCCGTCTTCGGGTTGTAGTTGCCGGTGCCGAGGTGGCAGTACCGGCGCAGCACGCCGTGCTCGCGGCGGACCACCAGGGCCGTCTTGCAGTGGGTCTTCAGCCCGACCAGGCCGTAGACGACGTGGCAGCCCGCCTTCTCCAGCGAGCGGGCCCACTCGATGTTGGCCTCCTCGTCGAACCGGGCCTTGATCTCCACCAGGACGACGACCTGCTTGCCGGCCTCCGCCGCCTCGATCAGCGCGTTCACGATGGGGGAGTCGCCGGAGGTGCGGTAGAGCGTCTGCTTGATGGCCAGCACGTTCGGGTCGGCGGCGGCCTGCTCGATGAACCGCTGCACGCTCGTGGCGAACGAGTGGTACGGGTGGTGGACCAGGACGTCGCCCTCGCGGAGGGTGGCGAAGACGCTCTTCGGCGTCTCGCCGTCCGACAGCCGCGGATGGGTGGCCGGGACGAACGGCTCGTCCTTGAGCTCCGGCCGGTCGAGGTCGTACAGCGCCCAGAGCGCCGACAGGTCGAGCAGGCCCGGCACGTGCAGCACGTCCTCGGGCTGCATCTCCATCTCCGACAGCAGCACCTCGAGGATCTGGGGGTCCATCGATTCGATGACCTCGAGCCGCACGGCCGGCCCGAACCGCCGGCGCGCCAGCTCCCGCTCCAGGGCCTGCAGCAGGTCCTCGTCCCGGTCCTCCTCCACCTCGAGGTCGGCGTTGCGGGTGACCCGGAACAGGTGGTGCGAGAGCACGTCCAGGCCGGGGAACAGCAGCGGGAGGTGGGCGGCGATCAGGTCCTCGAGCGGCAGGAAGGTCGCGGTCCGGTCGGGAATGCCGACCGGCACGAACCGCGGCACGTTGTTGGGAACCTTCACGCGGGCGAAGTGCGCCACGCCGCTCTCCGGGTCGCGGACCATCACGGCGAGGTTCAGCGACAGGCCGCTGATGTAGGGGAACGGGTGGGCCGGATCCACGGCCAGGGGCGTGAGGACGGGGAAGACCTGGTCGCGGAAGTACTCGCGCAGCTTCCGGGCGGCGTCGTCGGCGAGGTCCTCCCAGTGCACGATCCGGATGCCGGCCTCCTCCAGCCGCGGAGCGATGTCCTTGTTGAAGACGTCGGCGTGCCGGTGGACCAGGTCCTGGGTGCGCGCGGTGACCAGCTGGAGCTGTTCGCGGATGGTCAGGCCGTCGGGGGAGCGCACGGTCAGCCCGGTCGAGAGCCGGCGCTTCAGCCCGGCGATGCGGACCATGTAGAACTCGTCGAGATTGCTGGCGAAGATCGCCAGGAACTTCACGCGCTCCAGCAGCGGCAGCTTCTCGTCCTCGGCCAGTTCGAGCACCCGGGCGTTGAACTCCAGCCAGGACAGCTCCCGGTTGAGGAAGCGGTCCGGCGGCAGGGGAGTGATCCGGGCCGCGTCGTCGGGGGGCACGTGCTCATCGTGCCGCACCCGGGTGTCCGGCGAGTGCCCGAGCGGTGCGCGGCCCGACGCCGAGGGCCAGCGCCGCGGACAGGTCCTCGGCGGTGTCGACGTCGCGGACCAGGCCGGGCCAGGTGCCGGTGAGCGCGACGGCGCCGTCGGCCGCGTGCGCCGCGGCCGATCCCGGGCCGAACCGGGGGCGCAGTGCGGTGCCGACCGCCGTCAGCAGCGTGGTCCCGGTCCCGGGGCTGTCCGCGACGAAGGCGCGCGGAACGGCTCCGGCCGCCTCCAGCGCGGCGGCCAGCTCCTCGGGCCGCAGCGCCGGCAGGTCGGAGGAGAGCGCGGCGACCGCCTCGGCCGTCGCACTCCGGGCCCCGTGCTCGAGCGCCGGGTTCAGGCCCCGGTCGGGTTCGTCGGCCACCGTCCGCGCCCCGAGCTCCCGCACGACCGAGGCCGCGGCCGGGTCATCGGTGACGACGACCACCTCGGCGACGTCCGCGCAGCCGATCGCCGCGGCCACGGTGTCGCCGAGCAGGGCGAGCACGAGCTCCTCGTGGCCGCCGGCCGCGGTGAGCGCCCGCAGTCGCGTCTTCGCGTGGGCGAGCCGCTTCGCCGGGACGACGACCGACCAGCTCCGCATGCGCACATGTGAGCACATCCGGCCGGGCTCCCGATCGGGTGACCGGGGACCCGGTGCGCGTCGCTCGGGTGCGCAGGGTCGATCATGGGCAGGATCACAGGACGACGACGCGCCGGCCACCGGCCGCCCGAGGCAGAGGGAAGGGGGCCCGTGGCCGAGAAGAGGTCAGCGGAGGCCGCTGCGGAGGGTGGCGTGGTCACGGCTGCGCGCCGCCCCGCGAAGTGGCGTACGCGCGGCCGGCTGACCATCGGGATGGTCGCGGCCATCCTGGTCGTCTACCCGATCGCCTCGCTGATGTTCCGGCTGCGCTACCGCCACGGCGAGCGGCTGCCCGCCACCGGTCCGGTGCTCCTCGTGGCCAACCACGTGTCGGTCCTCGACCCGCTCGCCTGCGCCCGGCTGGTGTTCGACTACGGCCGGCTGCCGCACTTCCTGGCCAAGCAGTCGGTGTTCAAGGGCTTCGCCGGCTGGCTGCTCCGCAGCGCCGGCCAGATCCCGGTCGCGCGGTTCTCCGTCGATGCGCACACGGCCCTCGACGCGGCGAAGGCCGACCTGGACGCCGGGAACGTCGTCGTCATCTACCCGGAGGGCTCGGTGACCCGCGACCCCGACTGGTGGCCCATGCAGGCCCGCACGGGTGTGGCGCGGCTGGCGCTCACGACCGATGCCGTCGTCCTCCCGGTGGCGCAGTGGGGCCCGCAGCGGGTGCACGACTACCACCGCAAGAAGCTGCGCCTGCGCCCGCGCAGCCCGGCGGACTACCTGGTGGGGGAGCCGGTCGACCTCAGCGCGCTGCGCGCCGAGGTGCGCGCGGGCCGGCCGCTGTCCCCCGACCTGCTGCGGGAGACCACCGACCTGATCATGGGGCGCGTCCGCGACCAGCTCGCCGAGCTGCGCGGCGTCCCAGCCCCGCCGACGTTCCACCCCCGGCCGCGCCGCGAGCTGCCCGGTGACCTCTCGGGGAGCGCCGCGTGACCCGGGCGGCGGTGCTCGGCGCCGGCTCCTGGGGGACGACGTTCGCCAAGGTGCTCGCCGACGCTGGCTGCGACGTCACGCTGCACGCCCGGCGGCCGGAGCTGGCCAAGGCGATCGCGGACGACGGCGAGAACCGGGACTACCTGCCCGGCATCCGGCTGCCGTCCGCCGTGCGGGCCACCGCCGACCCCGCGGAGGCACTGCTCGACGCCGAGGTCGTCGTCCTCGCCGTGCCGTCGCAGTCGCTGCGGGACAACCTCAGCGGATGGGCGCCGCTGCTGCCCGCCGACTCCAGCCTGCTCTCGCTGATGAAGGGCATCGAGCTGGGCTCGACGAAGCGCATGAGCGAGGTGATCTGCGAGGTGACGGGGGCGGGCCCCGACCGGGTCGCCGTCCTGAGCGGCCCCAATCTCGCCCGGGAGATCGCCGAGGAGCAGCCCGCCGCGACCGTCATCGCGTGCACCGACACCGACCGCGCCGGGCAGTTGCAGGCCGCCTGCCACACGCGGTACTTCCGGCCCTACACCAACCCCGACATCGTCGGCTGCGAGCTGGGCGGAGCGGTCAAGAACGTCATCGCGCTGGCCTGCGGCATGGCCGAGGGGCTCGGCTTCGGCGACAACACCCGGGCATCGCTGATGACGCGGGGGCTGGCCGAGACGGCCCGCCTCGGGCTGGCCCTCGGCGCCGAGCTCACCACGTTCGCCGGTCTCGCCGGGCTGGGGGACCTCGTGGCCACGTGCAGCTCGCCGCTGTCCCGCAACCGCACCTTCGGGGAGAAGCTCGGGCAGGGCATGACGGTCCAGGAGGTGCAGGAGAGCACCCGGCAGACCGCCGAGGGGGTCAAGAGCTGCCGCTCGATCCTCGACCTCGCCACGGCGCACGGCATCGAGGTGCCCATCACCGAGGCCGTGGTGCGGGTCTGCCACGAGGGCGAGGCGCCGGCGGGCATGGTGCGGGAGATCATGTCCCGCGAGGCGAAGCCGGAGTGAGCTGGGGAGACGGCACCCGGTCGGTCCGGGCGGGCGAGTCGCCGGCGGTCCCGGGAGCCCCCCTGCGGCCCTCCCCGGTCTTCGCGGCCCCCTTCCACCTGGGCGACCAGCCGCCACGGGCGAACGGCGCCGACGCCTACGCCCGCACGGAGCAGCCCACGCTGCGCGACTTCGAGGCCGCGGTCGGCGAGCTCGACGGCGGCCGGTGCCTGTCCTTCGCGACGGGCATGGCGGCGATCAGCGCCGCCGTCCTCGCCTGCGTCGGGGCGGGGGACCGCGTGGTGCTGCCGTCCGACGGCTATTACACGACCCGGCTGCTGGCCCGCGACGAGCTGGAGCGGTTCGCCGTGCGGGTCGACGACGTGGCGACGACGGAGATCGAGGCGGTGGCCGCCCGGGGGGACCTCGAGGGGGTTCGCCTGGTGTTCCTGGAGACGCCGAGCAATCCGCAGCTCGACGTGTGCGACATCGCCGCCGTCGCGCGGGCCACACGGGCGGCCGGTGCGCTGCTCGCCGTCGACAACACCACGGCGACACCGCTCGGGCAGCGTCCGCTCGAGCTCGGCGCCGACCTGACCGTGGGCAGCGACACGAAGGCGCTCACGGGGCACAGCGACCTGCTGCTGGGCCACGTCAGCACCCGCGACGACGAGCTCTACGCGCGGATCCAGGGCTGGCGCAACAACACCGGGAACACCCCGGGGCCGTTCGAGGCGTGGCTCGGGCACCGGTCGATGAGCACTCTCGACCTGCGGCTGGCCCGGCAGGCGGAGAACGCCGCAGCCGTGGCGGAGGTGCTGGCGTCGTCCCCGGCGGTGCGGGGCCTCCGGTGGCCCTGGCGGCCCGAGGACCCGTCGTACGCGCTGGCGAGGCGGCAGATGCTGCGGCCGAACGGGGTGGTGTCCTGCGAGCTGGGCGACGAGGCGACGGTGGCCCGGCTGCTGGGAGCCAGCCGGCTCTGGACCGCGGCCACGAGCTTCGGTGGCGTGCACAGCACGATCGACCGGCGCGCGCAGTGGGGTGCCGACGCGGTCGCGCCCGGGTTCGTGCGCCTCTCCTGCGGCATCGAGGACACCGCGGACCTGGCCGACGACCTAGCTCGCGCCCTCGACGCGCTCGCGTGAGCGCCGGACGCGCGCGCCGGTCACCGTGAACCACACGCTCAGCGCGTTGTAGTAGACGAGGTAGGCGAGGCTCACTGCCACGACGGCGGGGTGCGGGTCGGGGTACTGGAGCAGGAGCACGACGTAGGTGACCGCCCAGACGGCGCTGAGAACCAGCGTCGTGGTGCGCAGCGTCGTCATGCGCGACGGGTAGAGGTAGCGGACCGGCACGAACACCAGGACGACGAAGACGACCAGCGTGACGGCGACGACGGTCGGCGACGCGTCGAGGACGATCGCGTAGAACGCGATGACGTTCCAGTAGCTCGGGAAGCCCAGGAAGAAGTGGTCCTCGCCGGTCTCGTCGGCGAGCTTCGCGTCGACCCGGCAGAACTGGTAGCTCGACGCCAGGAGCGGCAGCGCGGCGACGACCCAGCCGAGCGCACCGTCCGGCAGGGAATCGGTGGTCCAGAGCAGGACGATCGGCGCGAAGACGTAGGTCAGGTAGTCGACGATGTTGTCGAGGAGGGCGCCGTCGAACCAGGGGATCGTCTCCTTGACCCGGAAGCGGCGCGCCAGCATCCCGTCGGTGCCGTCGATGAACAGGGCAACGAAGAAGAGCCACAGCGCGGTGGTGGTCTCGCCCTCGATCGCGGCGAGGACGATGAGCAGCCCGACGACGGTGCCCAGCGCCGTGTAGAGGTGGACGGCGGCACCGGCGAGGCGCAGGCCGGGGCCGACGTTCTCGCGCACCCGCAAAGGTTGTCACACGGCCTCGGCTAGGGTCCCGCTGATGAGTGACAAGGTCCGCGTGGCGGTCGTCTTCGGGGGCCGCAGCGCCGAGCACGCCATCTCCTGCGTGTCGGCCGGCAGCGTGATCGCGGCGCTCGACCCCGACCGCTACGACGTCGTCCGCGTCGGGATCACCCCCGACGGCGGGTGGGTTCTGGCGGACGACGACCAGTCGCTGGCGATCCGCGACGGCGCCCTGCCGGAGGTGGCCGGGGGGACGGCGGTGTCGCTGGTCGGCGACCCGGGCGGGCGCGGTCTCGCCGTCCTGGATCCGGGGGCCGCGATGGGGCGGGCGCTGACCGAGGTCGACGTCGTCTTCCCGGTCCTGCACGGCGCCTACGGCGAGGACGGCACGATCCAGGGCCTGCTGGAGATGTCCGGGCTGCCGTACGTCGGCTCCGGTGTGTTCTCCAGCGCGGCGTCGATGGACAAGGAGTTCACCAAGAAGCTGCTCGCCGCCGCGGGCCTGCCGCAGGGCGACCACGTCGTCCTCCGGGACGCCGACGGCGCCGTCTGCCCTGACCCCGACGTCCTCGACGAGGCGGCGCGTGAGCGGCTCGGTCTGCCGGTGTTCGTGAAGCCGTCGCGCGCCGGGTCGAGCATCGGGATCACCAAGGTCACCGACTGGGCGCAGTTCCCGGAGGCGGTCGCCACGGCCGCCGCCGTCGACGAGAAGGTGATCGTCGAGGCGTCGGTGCCCGGCCGCGAGATCGAGTGCGGCGTGCTGGCGCCGCGCGGTGCCGGCCTGCCCGAGGCGAGCCTGCCCGCGGAGATCCGGCTGCGGCCCGGGGTGGACTGGTACGACTTCGCCGCCAAGTACCTCGACGACTCGGTCGACTTCGACGTGCCGGCCGACCTCACGCCGGCGCAGACCGCCGCCGTGCAGGAGGCGTCCCGCCGGGCCTATCTGGCGCTGGACTGCCGCGGGCTGGCGCGGGTCGACTTCTTCCTCGGGACGGCCGCCGACGGCAGCGACCGGCTGGTCATCAACGAGGTCAACACGATGCCCGG
>DATHAK010000051.1:0-4973 GCA_035296685.1 Blastococcus sp. | reverse complement strand
GCCACCTGCACGGCGGTCGCGTCGAGGAACGCCATCGCCGACGCCAGCACGGTGACGGCGACCAGCCAGCGACCCCGAGCGGTGCCGAGCGCGACCGGCTGGTACGCGGTGCCGGTCACGGAGGGGTCAGCCGACGACGAGGTGCGTGATGAAGTAGGCGAGCGCCGCGACGAGACCCGCGGCCGGCAGCGTGACGATCCAGGCGACGACGATGTTGCCCGCCACGCCCCAGCGCACCGCTGACAGCCGCCGGGTGGCGCCGACGCCCATGATCGACGTGGTGGTGATGTGGGTGGTCGACACCGGCACCGCGAACACGGTCGCGGTCGTGATCATGACGCCGGACGCGACGGTCTGGGCCGCGAAGCCACCAGCGGGGGTCAGCTGGATGATCCGCCGGCCGAGCGTGCGCATGATGCGGAACCCGCCGGCGTACGTGCCGGCGCTGATGGCCAGCGCCGCGGCGAGGATGACCCACAGCGGCACCTCGAAGGTGTCGATCTCCCCGGCGGTGTACAGCGCGAGGGTAATGATGCCCATGGTCTTCTGAGCGTCCTGCACGCCGTGACCGAGCGCCATGGTCCCCGAGCTGACGATCTGCGCGTACCGGAATCCGCGGTTCGCCTTGGACACGTTGGTGCTGCGGAAGGTCCACAGCAGGGTCAGCATGAACAGGTAGCCCAGCCCGAAGCCGACCAGTGGCGACAGGACCATGGGGATGACGACCTTGTCCAGGACGCCCATCCACTGCACCGAGTGGCTGGCGGCCAGCGCGGCGCCCACCAGCCCGCCGATCAGGGCGTGCGAGGACGACGACGGCAGCCCGAACCACCAGGTGATCAGGTTCCAGGTGATCGCGCCGATGAGGGCGGCGAACACGATCTGCAGGCCCCCACTGCCCTCGGGCGGATCGATGATTCCTTCACCGACCGTCTTCGCGACGCTGGTCGAGATCAGCGCACCGACCAGGTTCATCACCGCTGCCAGGGCCAGGGCCACGCGGGGGGTCAGAGCCTTCGTGGAGACGGCGACGGCGATCGCATTCGCGGCGTCGTGGAAGCCGTTGGTGTAGTCGAACGCCAGCGCGACGGCGACGATGACGACCAGTGCGACGAGTGCCGCGTCCATGCGGTGTCAGGACTCCTTGACCGCGATCGTCTCGACCACGTTGGCGACGTGCTCGAACGCGTCGGCCGCCTCCTCGAGCTGGTCGGCGACCTCCTTGAGCTTGAGGATCTCCAGCGCGTCGAACTCCCCGCTGTAGAGGCGCGAGAGCAGGCGGCGGTACAGCTTGTCGGCCTCGTTCTCCAGCCGGTTGACCTCGATCCAGTAGTCGGAGAGGTCCTTCATCGTGCGCAGCCGCGGCATGGCCTCGGCCGTCGTCTGGGCGCAGCGCTGCAGCAGCGACACCTGCTGGTCCATCTCCGCCGGCAGTGTGCCCAGGCCGGTGAGGATGACCAGGTCGGCGGCGGCCTCCACGAAGTCCATGACGTCGTCCAGGTCGCTGGCCAGGTTGTAGATGTCCTCGCGGTCGAACGGCGTCACGAAGCTGGTGTTCAGCTGCCGGAAGATCGCGTGGGTGGACTGGTCGCCGGCGTGCTCGAGATCGCGCAGCTTGATGGCGAGCTCGGCGCGACGCGCGTGGTCGTGGATGAACTCGCCCAGGACCTCCGTCGCGGCCACCAGGTTCTCCGCCGAGGCGGTGAACAGCGGGTAGAAGCTCGAGTCCTTGGGCGTCAGGCTGAAGGGCACGCGTCGCTCCGTCTCGGGTCAGGGACCGGCCGGCTCCGCGGGGACGCGGACGCACGGCCGTCGGGCAGCATAGGGCGCCGCGCTGCGGGGGTCGGAGCGGCGGGCTCAGGCGGAAGCGATGTCGCTCTCGGTGGCGCACGGTTCCACTCCGGGGAGCGACGCGATGAGGTCCGCGCGGGCGCGGGCGACCCGCGAGCGGATGGTGCCCATCGGGCAGCCGGAGACCTCGGCGGCCTCGGCGTAGGGAAGCCCCAGCAGCTGCGTGAGGACGAACGCCTCGCGCCGGTCGGCGTCGAGCCGCGCGAGCAGATCGGTGACGGCGGCCCCCTCCGCGGTCCGGTCGGCCAGACCCTGCCGCGCGGAGAGGACCTCCAGGTCGGCGTCGTCCCGGACCAGCGTGACCCGGCGACGGCGGCTCGAGCGGACGGCGTCGGCGCAGACCCGGCGGGCGATCGCGAGCAGCCAGGTGCGCACCGAGGAACGGCCCTCGAAGCGGTGCAGCGAGCCGAAGGCGCGCAGGTAGGTCTCCTGCGTGAGGTCGTCGGCCGACTGCCGGTCGCCGAGCGCCGAGCACAGCCGCCAGACGTCGGACTGGGTCGCCCGTACCAGCGCCGCAGCCGCCAGCGGATCGCCGTCGGCGGCGTCCGCGGCGGTGCGCGCCAGCTCGTCCATGGAGTCCATCGTCGTCTCTCGTCGCATCCCGGGAACCGGAGGGCCCCCGGGAACGACCAATGAACCATGCAGTGCCCTGAGTTCCGTGAAGCCTCGTCGGCCCGGCTGGACGGCGAGCCGCTGGGGATGCCCGCCCGGGCGCTCGACGAGCACCTCGCCGGCTGCGCCGGGTGCGCCGCCTGGGCCGACGACGCCGCGCGGGTGACCCGTCGTACGCGGCTGGCTCCGGCGCCGCAGGTGCCCGACCTCACCGCGGCGGTCCTGGCCGAGCTCCCACGGGAACTGCCGGGGGCCGCGGGAGCCGCGCGCAGCCGCCTCGCCGGCACCGCGCTGCGGCTGACGTTGCTGACCGTGGCGGTCGCGCAGGCCGGACTCGCCTGGCCGGCGCTCGCCTCGGGAACCGCGGCGATGAGCGCGCCCGTGCACATGGCCCACGAGACCGGCGCCTGGAACCTCGCGGTCGCCGTCGCCTTCCTCGCCGTGGCGGCCGCCCCGTGGCTGGCCGTGGGCGCGCTGCCGTTCCTCGGCAGCTTCGCCGCCCTGCTGGTCCCGGTGACCCTGGCCGATCTCGGGGCCGGCCACGTGCACTCCGACCGCGCGGCCGCCCACCTGTTGCTGATCGCGGGCGTCGCACTGGTCGCCGCGCTGGCCTGGCGGGGGAGGCGCCGCCGCAGCGCCGGTGCGGTGGGCCGGCTGGGAGTGCCCGCGTGAGGCGGGCGGCGTTCCCGTCCGTCCTCGTCGTCCTCGCGCTGCTCCT
This sequence comes from Blastococcus sp., assembly GCA_035296685.1. Lineage (GTDB taxonomy): Bacteria > Actinomycetota > Actinomycetes > Mycobacteriales > Geodermatophilaceae > Blastococcus_B. Next base: position 1,792 of record DATHAK010000051.1, on the reverse strand, counting down.
CGGCTGGTCGGTGGCGGGCGTGGCGGTGGCCGGGCCGGCCGCCGCCCACGCGACGTTGATCTCCACCGATCCCGCGGAGGGGGCGCGCCTCGAGTCGGCCCCGGCGGAGGTGACCCTCGAGTTCTCCGAGGGCGTCTCGGTCCGCGCCGGCTACGCCCGGGTGCTGGCATCGGGAGGGGACCGCGTCGACACCGGGTCGGCGTCGGTGGAGGACGGCGTCCTCACCGTCCCGCTGCGCGCCGACCTGCCGGACGACGGCTACCTGGTCACCTACCGGGTGGTGTCGGCCGACTCCCATCCCATCTCGGGGTCCTACTCGTTCGTGGTGGGGAACGGCGAACTGGTGCCGGCCGGCACCGCCCCGGAGGAGCGGACCGACCCTCTCGTGGGGTTCCTGCTGCCGGCGTTCCGGTGGCTGGGCCTCGCGGGTCTCGCGCTGGCCCTGGGCGTGCCGGTGCTCGCGGTCGCCTGCTGGCCCGGTGGGTGGGCGTCGGATCGCCTCCGGCGGCTGGCCAACGGGGGAGCGGTGGCCCTGGCCGGAGCGTCGCTCGTCAGTTTCCTGCTGCAGGGGCCGTACGCCGCCGGGGCCGGCCTCAGCCGCTTGTTCGACCCCTCCCTGCTCGGCGCCACGCTGGGCTCGGGGGCCGGGCGGGTGCTCGCGGTCCGCGGGGTCCTGGCGCTCGCGCTCCTGGCTGTCCTCCTCCCGGCGTGGCGCCGCGGCACGCCGCCGTCGTCGGGACGGACGGCCGTCGCCGGGCTCCTCGCCGCCGGGATCGTCGTCGCCACGGCGGCCACCGGTCACCCCGTCGCCGGCCCGTGGCCGGGCCTGGCCGTCTCGGTCACCGTCGTGCACGTCGCCGCGATGGCGGTGTGGCTGGGCGGCCTGGCCGGCCTGCTGGCGGGCGCGCTGCGGCCGGGAGCGCCGGGCGGCGAGCTGGCCGCGGCGCTCACCCGCTGGTCGCGCGTCGCGTTCGTCGCCGTCGTCGCGCTCGTCGTCAGCGGGAGCGTGCAGGCGGTCCGCGAGGTGGAGTCGCCCACCGCGCTGTTCGTCACTCCCTACGGCTGGGTGCTGGTCGCCAAGCTGGCCCTCGTCGCGGTCCTCCTGGCGGCGGCCGGCGTCTCGCGCGTGTGGGTGCAGCAGCGGCTGGGGGTGCACCGTCCCCGGCCCGGCGGCCACCGCCGTGTCACCGCCCATGCCTTCGCGGCGTCGTCGGGCGACCCGTTCGTGGCCGAGGACGAGGAGGCGGACCTGCGCCGGCGGCTCCAGGCCGAGAACGCGGTCGAGCACGTGCCGTCGTTGCGCCGGTCGGTCCTGGTCGAGGTCGCCGTCGCGGCCGTGGTGCTCGCGCTGTCCGCGGTGCTGGCCGGCATCCCGCCGGCCCGCTCGGCGGTCGCCCAGCCGGTCGACGCGCTGGTGCCGCTGCAGGGCGCCGACGGCGCCTCCGGGAGCGTGCAGGTCTCGATCGATCCGGCGCGGCCGGGTCCCAACACGCTGCACGTCTACCTGTTCGACGACTCCGGGCGGCTCACCCAGCCGGCCGGCATCACCGTCGGCCTCACCGAGCCGGAGCAGCAGATCGGCCCGATCGACGTCGATCTGCAGCCGGGCGGTCCCGGCCACTACGTCGGAGACGGGATGGCCATCCCGGGGGCCGGCACCTGGACCCTCGCGGTGAGCGTGCGGGTCGACGAGTTCACCGCCACCACCGCCACCGTCGACTTCACGGTCCGCTGACCGCCGATGAACAGGAGTTCCGTGAACCTGCCCGCCCGCGTCCTGGTCGTCCTGGCC
>DATHAK010000050.1:0-22606 GCA_035296685.1 Blastococcus sp. | reverse complement strand
CGAGGGAACCGACCTCGACCGGCGTCCAGCCGGCATCGTCGAAGCCAGGGCCCGACCAACCGGGCTGCGCCTCGCGGAGGTCGTCGGTCTCGCCGCTGTAGATGCCGGCCCGGGTCACCGGCCCGAGGGTCGACCGCCACGAGCCGTCGCTGACCACCGTGGTGCGGCTGCCGTCCGGGTGCTCGACCTCGAGCTGCACGAACGCGCCGAGCCGGTCGCCGTAGACCTCCCTCTTGCCCGCGAAGCCGACGTAGCCGCGGTACCAGCCGTCGGCGAGGGAGACGCCGATGGCGTTGGGCCCCTCGGCGAGCAGGCCGGTGACGTCGTAGGTCTGGTAGCGCAGCCGGTGCTGATAGGCGGTCCATCCCGGCGCGAGGACGTGGTCGCCGACGATCGCTCCGTTCAGCTCCGCCTCGTACACGCCGTGCGCCGTGGCGTAGAGCCGCGCCCGGACGACGGGCTCGTCGAGCACGAACTCCCGCCGCAGCAGGAGAACGGGCTCCTCGTGCCCGGCCGGGAGCGGCGGCTGCACGAGCTCCGCCGACCAGTCGGCGGGCTGGAGGAGCCCGGCCTCGACGACGACGTCCTCGCTCCACGCCGACGGCTCGGCGTCCCCCACGCCCCAGACCCGCACCCGGGCGGTCCGGCGCTCGCGGCTGGTGAGCTCCGGCGCCTCCCACGGCACCAGGACCGACTCGCCCGACTCGACCCGGCCGGACGTCCACGCCTCGCCGTCCGACGGCTCGATCTCGATCTCGTAGGCGGTCTGCCGCCAGTCCGGCAGGTCGGTGGCCGTCACCCACGACAGACGCGGCCGGGTCTCGCCGACCCCGATCGGTTCCCGGTGGTGCTCGACGGTGACCGGGGAGACCGTCAGGTCGCTCATCGGAGGGCCTCGGCCAGGTAGTCGACGGACAGCCGGACGACGGCGTCGACGTCGGCGCAGCCGGTGAAGATGTGCTCGGCGCCCTCGACCGGCACCAGCCGGGACTCGACACCGGCGGCCGTCAGCGCGGCGTGCAGCTGCTCGCTCTGCGCGTACGGCACCAGCCAGTCGGTCGTCCCGTGCACCAGCAGGAACGGCGGCGCGTCCGGCGTGACGTGGGTGACCGGGCTGGCATCGGCACGCCCCGCGTCGTCCAGACCGGCGACGAGGGAGTCCTCCGGCGGCGTGTGCATGGCCGGCTCGAGTCTCGCCGCGATGCGCGGCGGCGGGGACATCCGCGGCATGGTCGTGAAGTCGGCGGGGCCGTACCAGTCGACGACGACGTCGACCGCGCTCGACGGCCCGACGACGCCGATACCGCCCTCGAGGTCGGCCCGGTGCCCGGTGAGGCCGACGAGCGCGGCCAGGTGGCCGCCGGCCGACTCGCCCCACACGCCGATCCGCCCGGTGTCGATGCCGAGCTCCTCGGCGTGCGCCCGGAGGTACCGGACGGCCGCCTTGGCGTCGTGCAGCTGCGCCGGGAACGGCGCCTCGAGCGCCAGCCGGTAGTCGATCGTCGCGACGGCGAGCCCGGCGGCGAGCAGCGCGTCGAACAGCTGGTTGGGCCGCAGCGTCTCCGGCAGGTAGCGCCGGTCGCCGATCATCCAGCCGCCGCCGTGGATCCAGACGACCAGCGGCGGCGGCGTCGCCGAGTCCGGCACCCACAGGTCCAGCTGCAGCGGCCGGTAGCCCGCCGTCGCCGCGAAGGTGATGCCGGCGTGGTGGCGGACGCCGTCCTCGCGACGCACCGGCTCGGTCGGCGGCAGGTAGCGGGCCGGGCCGGCCCACTCGGTGGTCTCGGCGGTCATGACTGGTCCTCCGTCGTGCTGATGAAGTGGTGTTCGCCGGGACCGGCGGTGTCGGTGGTTCCGTCGGGCAGCACGACCTCGGCCTCGGTGCCGGCCGGGACGACGACGCGCAGGGAGAACGTGTCGCCGCCCAGGTGCCAGGCGGACTCGATGCGGCCGTACGGCGACTCGTGCATCGCCTCTGCGGACGTGAGCCCGCCCCCCGGCCGCGGGCGGATCCGGAAATGGCGGTACGCGGGCTGGATCAGCTCGATCCCGGCCGTGTACCGGTGCAGGAACGAGATGACCGCGCCCTTGGAGTAATGGTTGAGCGACTCGTGCGGCACGCCGTCCTCGGACACGCCGTCCCAGCGTTCCCACACGGTGGTCGCCCCGCGGTCGACCATGACCAGCCACGAGGGCTCGCTGTCCTGCAGCAGCAGCTCGTAGGCGACGTCGAGGTGCCCCGTGTCGGCGAGGACCGGCAGCAGGTCCGGCGTGGACAGGAAACCGGTGCCCAGGTGGGTGTCGGCCTTGCGGATCAGCTCGACCAGCCGGTCGGCGACGGCAACCCGCAGCTCCCCGGGCACGAGGTCGAAGGCCAGCGCCCGCACATGGTTGGCCTGGGTGTCGGGGGTCAGCCGCCCGTCGTCGTCCAGGTACTCCGCCTGCCAGGCGGCGCGCACTTCCGCGGCCAGACCGGCGTAGCGGTCGGCGTCGTCCTCCCTGCCGAGCAGGGCGGCGATCCGCGCCATCAGCCCGGCGCTGTGCGCGAAGAAGGCGGTGGCGACGTCGCCCTTGTCGGCAGCGACGAAGGCGCCGAAGTCACCGACCTCGTCGCCTGGCACCAGCCACTCGCCCCAGTGGAAGCCGGTGTCCCAGAGGTACCGCTCGTGCGGCGCGGACTCCGGCTGCCGCGCGACGCGGGCGGGGTGCCGCTGTTCGCGCGCCATCCGCTCCGCCCGGTCCAGCCAGCGGACCATCGTCGGCCACAGCTCCTCGAGGACCTGCACGTCGCCGTAGGCGCGGTGGATCTCCCACGGCACGATCACCGCGGCGTCGCCCCAGCCGGCCGAGCCGTTGAGGACGGCGACCGGGCTCTCGCGGCCCTCCCCGCGGGGGCAGGGGCTGAAGTTGGCGATCGTCCCGTCGGGCCACTGGTCGGCGGCGACGTCGCGCAGCCACTTCGTGGACAGGCCCGCCACGTCGTAGAGGAAGGCGGCGGTCGGCACGTACAGCTGCCAGTCGCCGGTCCAGCCGTGTCGCTCCCGGTGCGGGCAGTCCGTCGGGATGTCGCAGGCGTTCCCGCGGAAGCTGCGGACGGCCGCGTCGTGCAAGCGGTCGAGCCGCTCGTCGCTGGAGGAGAACCAGCCGGTGCGCCGCATGTCCGTGTGCACGAACACCCCGCGCACGTCATCGACGGTCAGCTCGTCGGGATGACCGTCGATGCGGACGTACTGGAACCCGTGGGTGGTGCGGCGGGGCTCGAACACCTCACCCGGCACCCCGGACGAGACCACGGAGTCCACCTGGCCGGCCGGCGGCGGATGCGGCAGGAACGGCAGGTCCGGCTCCAGGTTGGTCACCGTGACGTCGCCGTCGGGGGCCGGCCACTCCCCATGGGTCAGGGTGATCGTCGTGCCCGCCGGGCCCAGGTCGGCGAGCCGGACCCAGCCGTTGATGTTCTGGCCGAGGTCGACGACCTGCCGGTTCCCGTCGAGCCGGGTCACCGACACCGGGACGATCTCCTCGACCCGGCGCACGGGTGGCGCCGGCGAGTCGACCAGCCCGGCGTAGCCGTGCTCGACGACGGCGACGTCGTCCCAGGCCGCGTCGTCGAAGCCCGGGACGTCCCAGCCGCGCTGCAGCCGGGTGAGATCCCACGACTCCCCGGCGATCGGATCGGCGCGAGTGATGTGCCCGATCGTGCTGTGCCAGCCGGGGCCGGTGCCGACGACGGTGACCGAGCCGTCGTCGTGCGCCAGGTGCAGCTGTGCCAGCACCGCGAGCCGGCTCCCCCACTGGTCGGCCGAGCGCGTGACGCCGGTCTGCCCGCGGAACCAGCCGTCGGCGAGGACGATCCCGAGGACGTTCTCCCCGGTGCGGACCGCCGCCGTGACGTCGACGGTCTGCACCTGCAGCCGCTCGTCGTACTGGGTGTACCCGGGGGTCAGCTCCGCGTCGCCGGCCCGCTCCGCGTTGAGGAACGCCTCGTAGATCCCCTGCGCGGTGGCGTGCAGCCGCGCGGACACCACCGGCCGGTCGACGTCGAACCCGAACCGCAGCAGCGCGGCCGGCCGCTCGCCCGTCGGCCCGTCCGGCATCCGCCCCGGCTCGATCCAGGCCGCCTGCCAGTCCTCGGCCCAGAGCAGACCCGTCTCGAACCAGCAGGGCTCCGAGACGGGGCTTTCCCCCAGCTCGGTGCGCACCTGCACCTGCCACTCGACCCGCTGGGACGATGAGAGCGGCGGGCCCGCGTAGGGCACGAGCAGGCACTGGTCGCCGTCGACCCAGCCGCTGTCCCAGCCGTTGTCCGTGGTGATCCGGTGGGCCGACTGCGCGCGGGCGCCGTCGGGCAGCCGCCACGACAGCCGCGGCGCCGCCGTCCGGATGCCCAGGGCCTCGTCGAGGTGCTCGACCCGCGGCCCCGAGGGAGCGGAGGTCACGCCGGCGTCCCGAGTGCCACGGTCGCCGACGCGCACAGCTCGCCGGCGCTGCGGCCGACGGAGAGCGTCACGTCGCCGGGCTCGACCGCCCAGCCACCGGCGGAGGTGTCCCAGTGCCGCAGGGCCCGGGCGTGGATCCCGACCGGCACGTCGACGACCTCGCCGGGCTCGGCCGTGACGACGGCGAAGCCCGCCAGCCAGCGCTGCGGCCGCTCGACCGCCGACCCGGGGCGCGAGGCGTAGACCTGCACGACCTGCTTCCCGGAGCGGGAGCCGGTGTTGCGCAGCCGGACTCTCACCTCGAAGCCGTCGCCGGTCGCCTGCGTCGGCGCGTCGAGCCCGAGCACGTCCCAGGTCGTGTAGCCGAGCCCGTGGCCGAACCAGTACGCCGGCTCCGTCCCGGTCGCGAGGTAGGCGCGGGAGCCGATGGCCAGCCCCTCGGTGTACTCGAGCCGGCCGTCGGTGGGCGTGACCTCGACCACCGGCGCCTCGGACATAGCGACCGGCCAGGTGGTCGGCAGCCGGCCACCCGGCTCCACCGAACCGGTCAGCACGTCGGCCAGTGCGTTGCCGAACTCCATGCCCGGGAACCAGACCACCAGGACCGCGGCGACCTCGTCGCGCCACGGCAGCTCGACCGGGGAACTGGCGTTGACGACGACCACGGTCCTGGGGTTGGCGGCGGCCACGGCGCGGACGAGCTCGTCCTGCCGGCCCGGCAGCGTCAGGGAGGTGCGGTCGAAGCCCTCGCTCTCCACCGCGTCGGATGTGCCGACGACGACCACGGCGACGTCGCTGGTGCGCGCCAGCTCCACCGCGTGCGCGAGCTCCTCGTCGGCCGGCCGCAGCGGCGGCCCGACGACGAGCCCGACCCGGAAGAGAAAGCCCTCGGTCGGCCAGCGGTACCGGATGCGGACGTCGACGCGCTCCCCGGCGCGCATCGGGACGACGGTGTCGTACTGCGGCGGGGTGGCGAACACCTCGTGGATGTCGAATGCCCCGCCCGGGTCGCGGGCCTCCAGGACCGTCGTCCCCTCGAGGAGGAGGGCGGCGTCGCCGCGGCCGATGACGCCGATGCGCCAGTCGCCGTCCTCGTCCGGGTTGAAGCCGGTGCGGACCTCCAGCTGGGTCGCGCCGTCGGGGGCGTCGGCCAGGATGCGGATGATGGTCGCCGTCCCGGCGTGCTGCTCGAGCACGGTCGTGCCCTCGTCGTCCAGCCAGCGCAGCGTGGCCGCCCAGCTCCCGTCGGAACCCGAGAGCTCGTCGGGGCGCGGCGCGCGCAGGGCCTCGGAGAGGACCGCTCCGACGGCGGTGACCACCTCGGCCTGCCCGTCGAGTGCGGCCGCGATGCCGGCGAGGGGCGTGACCACGTAGGCCGGCGGGACGCTCGCGGAGCCGCCACCCAGCGGGCGGGCGTCGCGCGCGCCCGGCCCGAGCAGGGCGACGCGGCGCAGCTGCTCGCGGTCCAGCGGCAGGATTCCGTCGTTGCGCAGCAGCACGGCGGCCGACGCGGCGGCCTCCCGGGCCAGGGCCGAGGCGTCCTCGATGCGGCCGGCCGAGGGCTTGTCGGCGGCCGGCGCAGCGCCGCCCAGGGCGCCGGTGCGCGCCGCGAGCACCAGCAGCCGGCGCAGCTTGGCGTCGAGCGCCGCCTCGGGCACCCGGCCCGCGCGGACGGCCTCGACCAGCGGCTCGGCCCACTTCTCGTCCGGACCGGGCATCGTGAGATCCAGCGCGGCGCGCGCACCGCGCTCGCCGTCGTAGAGCGCTCCCCAGTCGGAGACGACGACGCCGCCGAAGCCCCATTCCCCCTTGAGCGGCTCCTCGAGCAGGTCGTTCTCGGTCATCGCGGCGCCGTTGACCGCGTTGTAGGCGGCCATCACCATCCACGGATCGGCGTCGGCGACGACGGCCTCGAACGGCGCGAGGTACAGCTCGCGCAGCGTGCGCTCGTCGACCCGGTTGTCGATGGTGAACCGGTCGGTCTCCGCGTCGTTGGCCACGTAGTGCTTGGGGCAGGCGCCGATGCCGCGCTGCTGGACGCCGCGCACGTAGGCGGTCGCCAGGCGGCCGGTGAGCAGCGGGTCCTCGGACATGCACTCGAAGTGCCGGCCGCCGAGCGGCGAGCGGTGCAGGTTGATCGTCGGCCCGAGGACGACGTCCACGCCCTTGCGGACGGCCTCGGCCGCGAGCGCGTTGCCGATCCGCCCCAGGAGGTCCTCGTCCCACGTGGCCGCCATCGCCGAGCCCGAGGGGAACGCGGCGGACGGCTCGAGCTCGGTGTCGGTACCGCCCCGGACGCCGACCGGGCCGTCGGAGAGGGTCATGGACCCGAGCCCGATCTCGTCCGCGGCCTGCGTGGTCCAGGGCCCGGAGCCCGACAGGAGGCGCACCTTCGTCGGCAGGTCCAGCTTCGAGATCAGGGCATCGAGAGAAAGGACCCCGGTGCCCCCCACCACTCGCAGGCTCGCGGCGGGCCCCTGCACCGGGGCCGTCACAGCGCCGGCACCAGCTCGGCGTGGTGGCAGGCGGTGAGGGTGCCGTCGACCAGGCGGAGCGGAGGGCGCTGCTCGACGCAGACGTCCGTCGACAGCGGACAGCGCGGCACGAACGGGCAACCGGTGGCCGACGGGTGGGCAGCTCCTGCGGTGCCGACGCCGAGGGCCTCCCGTGCCTCGCGTCGGGCCGCCTGCTCGGCCGGCCGCGGAACCGGGGCCGCAGCGGTCAGGGCGACCGTGTACGGGTGCCGCGGCGCCCCGTTCACGGCCTCGACCGGCCCGGTCTCCATGACCTGGCCCCGGTAGAGGACGACGGTCCGCTGGGCGAGGAACCGAACGACGCCGAGGTCGTGGGCGATGAAGAGGAAGGACAGTCCACGCTGGTCGCGGAGGTCGGCGAGCAGGTTGAGCACCTGCGCCTGCGTCGACAGGTCCAGCGCCGACACCGGCTCGTCGAGCACGACCACCTTCGGGTCGCAGACCAGCGCGCGGGCGATCGCGATCCGCTGCCGCTGCCCGCCGGAGAACTGCGACGGGTACCGGTCGACGGCGTCACCGGGCAGGCCCACCGACTCCAGCCCGGACCGGGCCTTCGCCCATGCGGCGTCGCCCTTGATCCCCATCAGCCGCAGCGGCTCGACCAGCGTCTGGCCGATCGTGCGGGCGGGGTTGAGCGACGAGTACGGGTCCTGGAACACCACGCGGAGGTCGGCCACCACGCGGCTGCGCTGCTTGAGCGACATCGAGGTGATGTCCTCACCGTGCAGCCTCACCGTCCCCGCGGTGGGTGGCTGCAGGCCGACCACGGCCTTGCCGATCGTCGACTTCCCGGAGCCCGACTCGCCCACCAGCCCGAGGGTCTCACCGGGTGCGATGTCGAAGCTCACGCCGTCGACGGCCGGCGGCAGGCTCCTGGCCTTGCGGCCGGATCCGTAGCGGACGACCAGGTCGCGGACCTCGAGCGCCGGGGTGGTGACCGGCGTGGCGGGAAGGGTCTCGGCGGGGGCGGTCATCGGATCACTCCAGCGGTCTGGACGGGTTCGTCGGCCGGCTCGTCGGCGATGGGGGCGGCGGTGAGGCCGGCACCCGGGCTGACCTCGGCGCCGGCCCGCTCCGCGCCCCAGTTCACGCCGGCGGCGTGGATCTCGTCGACGCGGATGCAGAGCACCGAGCCGTCGCCGTGGGCCGGCAGCGCCGGGAAGGGCACCGTGCACTTCTCCTGCGCGAACTGGCATCGCGCGGCGAACCGGCAGCCGGTCGGCCACGAGCCGGGCGGCGGCACGGTGCCGGGGATCGAGGCCAGCCGGACGGGCACCGGCTCCCCCTCGGGAACATGGGGGTTCGCACCCAGCAGCGCCATCGTGTACGGGTGCGCCGGGTCGTCGAGCACGGCGGCCGTGGTGCCGTCCTCCACGATCTGGCCGGCGTACATGACCCGGACGTCGTCGCAGATGTCGGCGACCACGCCGAGGTCGTGGCTCACGATGATGATCGACAGCCCGGTGTCGCGGACCAGCGCCCGCAGCAGGCTCAGGATCTCAGCCTGCACCGTCACGTCGAGGGCCGTTGTCGGCTCGTCGGCGATCAGCAGCTTGGGCTGGCCGGTGAGCGCCAGGGCGATGCAGACCCGCTGCGCCATCCCGCCCGAGAGCTGGTGCGGGTAGCTCTTCAGCACCCGCTCGGCGTCGACGATGCCGACCTGCCGCAGCAGCTGCGCGGCGATCTGCCGGGCCTCGCCGCGGCCCACCTCGCGGAACCGCCGGATGGGCTGGGTGAGCTGGTAGGCGACGGAGAACATCGGGTCGAGGGCCACCATCGGCTCCTGGGAGATCAGCGCGATCTCCCGGCCGCGGACCGCAGTCAGCACCTTCTCCGAGAGACCGGCGAGTTCCCGGTCCTGCCATCGGATGGAGCCGCCGCTCACCGAGACGCCGTCCGGCAGGAGTCCCATCAGCGAGCGGGCGGTCATCGTCTTGCCGCAGCCGGACTCGCCGACCAGGCCGAGCACGCGGCCCTGGCGCAGGGAGAATGAGACGTCGGTGACCAGCGCCGGCCCGTCGTCCACCGACACCGTCAGCCCCTGGACATCGAGGATTGCGTCCGGCGCGGCGGAAATCGACGGCGCAGCGACGGGAGCAGCCGCGCGCCGCCGCCTGCGGCGGCCGCGCTTCTCGGCCGAGGCGCGGCCGGCGATGGCGTCCGCGAGCTCGTTGGCCGCGATGACCGTCAGGGCGAGCACGATGCCGGTCGGCACCATGAGCCACGGCTGCTGGAAGATGTAGCTCGAGGCGTCCTGGATCATGAAGCCCCAGCTGGGCTCCGGCTCCGCGGGGCCGAAGCCGAGGAAGGCCAGGCCCGCGACGATCAGCAGACCGATGCCGAAGAGCTGGGCGGCCTGGACCGCAACCACGGTGGCCATCGACGGCAGGACGTGCAGCAGGTTGACCCGCACCGAGCCCAGGCCGTTGACCCGCGCGGCGTCGACGTAGAGCCGCTGCCGGACCGACTGCGCCACTCCGAGCATGATGCGGTAGACGCCCGCGGAGATGAGCAGGCCGACGATGGCCATGACCGCGTAGAGCTTGTTGCCGATCACCCCGACGACGGCCAGCAGCAGGATCAGCAGCGGCAGCGCGAGGAACACCTCGGAGACCCGGCTGATCACCCGCTCGGTCAGCCGGCCACGCTCGGCGGCGAGCAGCGCCAGGGGCACGCCGATGCCGAAGGCGACCACCAGCATCAGGGCCGACGAGGCGAGGGGCAGCGTGCCGGCGGTGAAGATCCGGCTGAGCAGGTCGCGGCCCAGCGGATCGGTCCCGAGCCAGTGCTCGGCTGAAGGCAGCGCAAGGCGGTTGGCCGTGTTCTGCTCGTCTACCTCGTAGGGCACCCACAGCGGCGCGGTCAGCGAGGCCACGGTGATGAAGGTCAGCCATGCGGCACCGAAGATCCCGCCGGGACGGCGGAGGAAGCCGGGCAACCCGCGGCGCCGGGTGGGCGGGAGTGGCTCGGTGGCGACGTCGTCGGCCGCGTCGAGGGGCAGGACGGTCATGGCGTGCGCACCTTCGGGTCCAGCGCGGCGATGAGGAGGTCGAGCAGCAGGTTGGTGACCACGACGACCACGGTCGCCACGACCACGACGCTGATCAGCACCGGGAAGTCGTGGCTGAGGGCGGCCGACTGTGCGCTCTGGCCCAATCCGGCCATCGCGAAGACGGTCTCGACGAACACCGAGCCGCCGAAGAGGGCGATGAACTGGATGCCGAGCACCGAGACGACGGGCACGCTGGCGAACCGCAGCGCGTGCAGGTAGCGGATCCGCCACTCCGGCGTCCCGACCGCCCGCAACGTCCGGATGTGCTCCTGCCCCAGCGCTTCCCGCATCCCGACGTAGGCGGTCCGGGCGATGATCGCGGCACCGCCGACGGTGAGGGTCAGCACGGGCAGGACCAGGCTGTTGAGCCAGGCGGCCGGGTCCTCGCTGAACGGCACGTAGCCGGTCGCGGGGAAGAGGTTCAGCTGGATCGACAGGACGTACACGAAGAGGATCGCCACCCAGAACGCGGGCAGCGAGAGCGCGATGCCCGCCCCGGTGTTCACCGTCTTGGCGACACCGCCCCTGCGGACCGCGGCGAGGACGCCCAGCAGAATGCCGACGACGCCGGACGCCAGCGTGGCCAGCAGGGCGATGGATGCGGTGACCGGCACCCGGTCGGCCATGTCGGCGGCGATGTCCCGGCCGTTGATCAGCGACTCGCCCAGGTCGAGACGCAGGAGCTGGCCGAGGAGCTGGCCGAACTGCACGAAGAGGGGCTGGTTCCAGCCCAGCGCCTCGTTCTCCGCGTCGATCTGCTCCGGCGTGGCTCCCGGCCCAGCCTTCACGGCACCCGGGCTGCCCTCGCCGATGTGCACCAGCAGGAACGTGATGAGGACCGCGGCGAACACGGTGCCGATGGCCAGGGCGAGCCGACGGGCGACGTAGCCGAGCATCTCCGATCCCTCCTCTCTCGGTGGGCTGGGCGGACGTGGTGGCCGGTGGCCGCGGATCGCTCCGCGGCCACCGGCCGTGTGTCAGCTCGCGGGCTGGACGGCCTGGAGGACGAAGTAGTTGTTCGTCCCGGCGAAGGCCGGCTCGCTCACCTTGTCGGCGTTGTAACCGACGTAGGTGAAGTCCTCGTAGGCCGGGGCAACCCAGCCGTTGGCCGTGAGCGCCCGGTTGAGGTCGGTGAGCGCCTGCTCCTGGGCGTCGCCGGTGGCGCCGAGAGCCCCGCCGAGCGCGGCCTCGATCTCCGGCTCCTTGGCGCCCTGGACGTTCATGAAGCCGCCGTACATGACGCCGGCCACGAAGCCGGCCGGCTGCGCCCCCACCGCGAACGGATTGAAGATCACCGGGTCGGTGTTCACCGAGGCGAACAGCTGGTCGGTCGAGGTCGCGGTCACGAAGTTCATCGTGATGCCGACCTCGGCCAGCTGCGCCTGGACGGCGACCTGGTCCTCGGTCGGCTGGCCGAGCACGGTGATGCTGAACTCGAAGCCGTCGGGGTATCCGGCCTCGGCGAGCAGCTCACGTGCCCGGTCGGGGTCGTAGCCGAACTCCTCGTCCAGGGCCGGGTCGAAGCCGGCGGCGTCCTCCGGGAAGAACTGGGCGGTCGGCCGGGAACCCTCGTGCAGGTCGTTGACGAGCGTCTCGCGGTCGATGGCGTAGCCGATCGCCAGCCGGGCCGCTTCCTGGGCGAACGCCGGGTTGGTGGCGCCGGTCTTGTCGAGCATGATGAAACCGACGGTCGTCCCGCCGATGCTGACCGTGCTCTGCCGCTCGTCGACCAGGTCGATCGTGGTCGGGTCGAGCGTCGCCGCGACGTCGGCCTGGCCGGAGACCACGGCGTTGGCCAGGGCCTGCGGATCGGTGATCACGTCGAAGACGACGCTCTCGTAGGTCCACTCGTCGGCGTTCCACGCCTCGTCGTTCTTGTCCAGCGTGTATGTGCTCGCCGGCGTCGTCTCGTCCTCGTTCAGCGTGTAGGCGCCGGAACCGTCAGGGGCGGTCTCGAGGGTGTCGGGGTCCGCGACGCCCTCGGCCCCGATGATGATCCCGGCGGTGTCGACGAGGTTGTTCTCCGGGCTCGCCTGCGGCGCAGCCCAGGTGATGACCACGGTCTGCGGGTCCGGCGCCTGCACGTCGGTGATCTCCGACGCCTGCCCCGGGGCGATCGAGCCGTATGCCTCGAGGAGCGGGTCGGTACGGCGATCGAGATTGGTCTTGACGACGGTCGAGTCCAGCTCCGAGCCGTCGGTGAACGTGACGCCCTCACGCAGGGTCAGCGTCGTCTGGGTGTTCTCCGCGTTGTTCGAGAACTCGGTGACCAGGCTCGGCTCGACGGTGCCGTCGGGCTGGGTGACGAAGAGCGAGTCGTAGAGCGCGGCGAAGAACTGGAACTGGCCCTGCGAGTACAGCAGCGGGTCGTAGCCGCCGGGGGCGGCGTCCGCATTGAGGGCGATCGTGACGGTGTTCTCGGCGCTCTGGCTGCTGCTGCCGCCACCGCCGTCGCCGCCGCCGCACGCCGCGAGCGCCGTCAGGGCCGTGGCCGCGACGAGCGCGGGCCCGGTCCGGGTCGTGAATCGATTCATGGTGCTGGGGCTCCTTCGCCTGAGGAACGGAGGGGTCGTGGGCGGCCGATCCGTCGGCCCGGCCGGAGCGTCCGCTCGGCTTGGCGAAGACGATGCGGTTGGCCGGAGAGTGGCGTCAGGCACAATGCCAACCAATGGAACACAACTGTGGTGCGCGCCTCATCGGTGAACAGGGGGTGGCACCCCTGTGACCGATGCGTCTCCCGAGCCGGCACGCGTCCGCGGACGACGTCCGCCGCAGGGCGACCCGGTCGTCGACCGGGCCTTCGCGCTGCTCGCCGCCTTCGACGCCGGACACCGGTCGCTGAGCCTCGGGGAGCTGAGCCGGCGCAGCGGGATCCCGACGAGCTCGACCCTCCGGCTGGCCGGGCGACTGATGGCGTGGGGCGCGCTGGAACGGGGCAACGACGGGCGGTTCACCATCGGGCTCCGGCTCTGGGAGGTCGCCTCGCTCGCTCCGCGCGGGCAGGGCCTCAAGCAGGTGGCCCTGCCCTTCATGGGCGACCTCGAGGAGGTCACCCGCCAGCACGTCCTGCTCGCCGTCCGCGACGGGAGCGACGCCCTGCTCGTGGAACGGCTCTCCGCGCACCAGGCGATGGACGTCCTCTACCGCGTCGGTGGCCGGCTGCCGCTGCACTCGACCGGCGTCGGCCTGGTCCTCCTCGCCTTCGCCGATCCGGATTTCCAGGAGCAGGTGCTCGCGCAGCCCCTGGTGCACATGCCCGAGAGGGTGGCCGTCTCCCCCGCCGCGCTGCGCCGCACGCTGGCCGAGATCCGCCGCGAGGGTCTGGCCACCATCCGGCGCCGCACCCCGCAGCCACTGGTCAGCGTGGCCGCCCCCATCTTCGGCGCGGACGACAAGGTCGCCGCCGCGCTCTCCGTCGTCGTCCCGCAGGAGAACGCCGAGCCCCGCCTGCTGGGCCCTGCCGTCCGCACCGCGGCCCGGTCCATCTCCCGGGGACTGGGAGCACGCCGGTCGATCGGCCACACCGGGGCTCCGCCCACAGCCTGACCGCTTCGTCGGAACAAGGGCTCGCACGTCGACCTCCTCAGCAGG
Organism: Blastococcus sp.; assembly: GCA_035296685.1. Lineage (GTDB taxonomy): Bacteria > Actinomycetota > Actinomycetes > Mycobacteriales > Geodermatophilaceae > Blastococcus_B. The sequence goes on along the minus strand of DATHAK010000050.1, from coordinate 8,990 downwards.
GCGGGTGGTCGGTGGCCGCCCGAGCGGCCACCGACCACCGACGGACTGTCAGCTCGCCGGCTGGATCGCCTGGAGGACGAGGTAGTTGTTCGTCCCAGCGAAGGCGGGCTCACTGACCTTGTCCGGGTTGTAGCCGAGGTAGGAGAAGTCCTCGTAGGCCGGGGCGGCCCAGGCGTTGGCGGTGATCGCCCGGTTGAGATCCGTGAGCGCCTGCTCCTGCGCGTCGCCGGTGGCACCCAGGGCGCCACCCAGCGAGGCCTCGATCTCCGGCTCGGTGGCACCGTCGCCGTTCATGAAGCCGCCGTAGAGGACACCGGCCACGAAGCCGGCCGGCTGCCCGCCCACGGAGAACGAACCGAACGCGGCCGGGTCCGTGCGCACCGAGGCGAAGAGCTGGTCGGTCGAGGTCGCGACGACGAAGTTCATCCTGATGCCGACCTCGGCCAGCTGGCTCTGGACGGCGACCTGGTCCTCGCTGGGCTGCCCGAGCACGGTCGTGTTGAACTCGAAGCCGTCCGGGAAGCCGGCCTCGGCCAGCAGCTTCCGCGCCCGGTCGGGGTCGTAGCCGTACTCCTCGTCGATCGCCGGGTCGAAGCCGGCGGCGTCCTCCGGGAAGAGCTGCGACGTAGGCCGGGAGCCCGGGTGCAGGTCGTCGACCAGCGTCTCGCGGTCGATGGCGTAGCCGATCGCGAGCCGGGCCGCCTCACTGGCGAACGCCGGGTTCACCGCGCCCGTCTTGTCGAACATGAAGAAACCGACGCTCGTGGCGCCGACGCTGACCGTGGCCTGCCGTGACTCGACCAGATCGATGGTGGTCGGGTCGAGGACGGTCGCGACATCGGCCTGGCCGGACACGACCGCGTTGGCGAGCGCCTGCGGGTCGGTGATGACCGTGAAGACGATGGTGTCGTAGGTCCACTCGTCGGCGTTCCACGCCTCGTCGTTCTTGTCCAGGGTGTAGCTGCTGGCCTGGGTCGTCTCGCCCTCGTTGACCGTGTAGGCGCCGGAGCCGTCGGGTGTGGTCTCCAGGGAGTCGGGGTCCGCGACGCCGTCGGCGCCGACGATGACCCCAGCGGTGTCGACGAGGGTGTTCTGCGGCCGCGCCTGGGGCTTCGCCCAGGTGATGACGACGGTCCCCTCGTCCTGCGCCGTCACATCGGTGATCTCCGACGCCTGCCCCGGGGCGATGGCCCCGTAGGCCTCGAGCGTGATGTCGGCGCGACGGTCCAGGTTGGCCTTGACAAGCTCGGCGTCGAGCGTCGATCCGTCGGCGAAGGTCACGTCGTCGCGCAGGGTCAGCGTGGTCTGGGTGTCGTCCTCGTTGTTCTCGAACTCGGTGACCAGGCTGGGCTCGATCGTGCCGTCGGGCTGAGTGACGAACAGCGAGTCGTACAGGGCCGCGAAGAACTGAAACTGCGACGTCGAGTACAGCGCCGGGTCGTAGCCGCTGGGAGCCGCGTCGGAGTTCAGCGCGATGGTGACGGTGTTCTCGGCGCTCTGACTGCTGCCGCCACCGCCGCCGCCGCCCCCACCCCCGCTGCACGCGGCCAGGGTCGCGGCACCGGCCACGGCGATGACGGCCGCGCCTGCGCGGACGATTGTCGGACGAGACATGGAGATGCTCCTACGGCTGATGGGGGTATCGAAGGGGGTCGCGGCCTTCCCGGCCCCGGCCTGATGCGCGAAGTACGTCATACGCCAGAGGCGGGAGGCAATCGGTTGCCACGAGTTGTCGCGGTCACATCGCGCCGTCCCCGCCCGGAGGGGACGTGGACGCTGCGGGGCGTTGCGCAGCGGGCGGCCCGCCCACCTGTAGGTGACGAGCACCGCCCTGTGCTTGACTAACACTGAACGTTGGTTCAGCGTTGGTGGCCGTTAACGTAGCGACCGTTCGATGGCGTGTCCAGGGGCGGCGCTGAAACGATTCCGCAACGCTGCGCCATGCAGCAGGCGAGTACCCGGTGACGGAAGGAGTGGCGTGGCTGCAGCAGCCGACGAGCCCGCAGCAACCGCCGACAGCCGGCGGCGAGGCCCGCGGGGCCCGTACGCCGCCGGACGCGAGTCACAGCGCACGATCGTCGACGCCGCCCGGGCAGTCTTCGCCGAGCGTGGCTACCGCGCCGGTTCACTGCGCGACGTGGGCGAGCGGGCCGGGGTCAGCGCCGCGAACGTCCTCCACCACTTCGGCTCGAAGGAGGGTCTGCTCGTCGCCGTCCTCGAGGCCCGTGAGGCGAGCAGCGGGAAGGAGCTGCTGGAGCGCTTCCGGCAGGGCGAAGTCGTCTCCGCCCTTCGGGACCTCGTTCGGGCCAACTCCCTCGACCGCGGCCTGATCCGGCTGTACACGACGCTCGGCGCGGAAGCCACCGACGCCACGCACCCCGCCCACGACTACTTCCGCACGCGCTACTCCGACATCCGCGGGTACCTCACCACGGCGATCGAGCAGGCACGCCGGCACGGCACGATTCCGCCCGGGCCGGACGCCTGGCAGATGGCGGCGAGCCTGCTGGCCGTGATGGACGGGTTGCAGACGCAGTGGTTGCTGGACGAGACGTTCGACATGACCGCGGCCTTCGACGCCCACCTGATGAGCATCGGCGCCAGGGGAGACGACGCCGGCTGAGCCCCCGGGCGGCAACGGGCGCGTGACCGGAGTGCCGTTCAATGGCAGCGATGTGTGACCCGGCCCACGGCTCCGGGAGCCTCGTGGTGCGCCCGTGGCGGGTGCGACGAGTTCTCCTCGCCACGGGTCGCCCGACCCCGAAGGAGCGCGCGTGCCCGTCCACCCCAGCCAGGCGTCGAAGTTCCACCTGCTCGAGGGCATCGAATCCTTCGAGACCGCCCTGACCGACCCGGCGATGCGTGTCCGGCTCGACGAGTTCATGTCGATCACCGACGCGCCCACTCCTCCGCAGGTCGACGTGCGCCACGACAGCGCCCCCGGTCCGCACGGCCCGGTCCCGGTGCGCATCTACACCCCGACCGGCGGCGGCGCCGACCTCCCCTGCTTCGTCTGGCTGCACGGTGGCGCGTTCCGCATGGGGGACCTCGACATGCCCGAGGCCGACTGGACCGCCCGTCAGGTCTGCGACCGCGCGGGCGCCGTCGTCGTCAGCGTGGACTACCAGCTCTGCGTCGGCGGCGTGAGGTATCCCGTGCCGCACGACGACGTCGTCGCGGCCCTCCGGTGGGTGCGCGACAACGCGGTCTCCCTCGGCGTCGACGCCGACCGCATCTCCCTGGGCGGCGGCAGCGCGGGTGGCAACCTCGCGACCGGCGCGGCCCTCAAGCTGCGCGACGAGGACGGCTGGGTGCCCGCGGCGCTGCTGCTTGCCTACACGACGTTCCACGCGGTGGTCCCGCCGGCCGGGCCGTCCCTGGCCCCGCTGCTCGAGGAGGTGCCGCGGGTGCTCCGGTTCCTGCCGGAGGTCCGCCGCGGCATCACGGAGAACTACCTCGGTGGACCGGCCAGCCGCGCCGACGGCTACGCGATGCCCGGCAACGCCGTCCTCGAGGGACTCTGCCCGGTGCTGCTCCTCAACGCCGAGTACGACGACCTGCGCGCGTCCGCCGAGGTGTTCGCCGGGCAGCTCGCCGTCGCGGGCGTCGACGTCCGGCAGGTCCTGGCGCGCGGCATGCTGCACGGCTTCCTCAACCTGCACGCCGGCATCGAGCCGGTCGACCGCGCGCTCGACCTGATGGCCGAGGTGGTCGCGGGCGTGCGCGTGCGGGTTCCGGCGTGATCCCGAAGCCGCTGCTGCCCGGCTCCGGGAAACCCGGACTGGACGGCTAGCGCGTCAGGACGAAGGCGACCGCGATCGCCCCGATGAGGGTGGTCGCGACGGATACCGCGACGAGCGGCAGGGCCGGCCGGGTCAGCGCCCCCAGGTCACCCCGATCCCGCAGCGACGCCTGCACCGCCCGGTACCGGCGTCCCGCCACCCAGAAGGCGAGCGCGGCGAGGACTCCTCCGGCCACGGCTGCCACCGCCGCGACGGGTCCGAGCACGGGCCCGGCGACCCGGAGCGCGATCACACCACCGACTCCCACGCCGAGCGCCGTCCGTCGCCACGCGAGGGCGGTGCGCTCGGCCTGCAGGCCGAGGTCGACGACGGCGTCCGGCGGCGGACTCACCCGACGACCAGTCCGACGAGCACGAGCAAGGACGCCACGGTGACGCCCACCGTGAGCAGGGGCCCGAGGAGGGGCGCCGGGAGCGGGCGGGCGAGCCGCATGCCCCGTTCGAGCGCCGCCCACCGCAGCCACGCCAGCACCGGGGCGAGCACACCGAGGCCGACCAGGAGAAGGGCGCTGGCGGACCGGAGGGCCGGCGTGACCGGCACGTCGACCGCCACCAGCGCCACACCGGCCGCCGAGAGTGCGAGCGACGTGCGGATCCACGCCAGGAACGTGCGCTCGTTCGCCAGGCTGAACCGGGCATCGGGTTCATCCCCCGCGCCGAAGACCCAGCTCGGGAACCGCCCCACGGTGGGCCTCCTCTGAGCTGGATCACTTCGACGTACGTCGGCGCCAGGATCCCACCCCGGACGCCCGACCCTCCGCAGGTACCGCGGTCGATGCGGCCGCCCGGAAGGCCGCGAGGTCGGCCTCGATGCCGTCGGCGAGCAGCCCGACGTCGGTCACGGATCCGTCCGCGTGCACCGAGACCGCGAGCTCGCCGGCGTAGGACAGGGCGGCCACACCGAAGCCGACGTGCTGGACCAGCGGGGCGACGGGCACGGCCTCGAGCAGCCGAGCCCCCGCCAGCCACAAGGGCGTCGACGGACCGGGCACGTCGGTCACGAAGAGGTTGACCCGGGTGCCACCGAAACGGCGCATCCACCGCATCCCCAGCCGGGCCAGCGGGATCGGGAGATGGACGGCCTCCGTGATGTCTCCCGCGCCGGAGTACCGCCGTTGCTTCGCCCTCGCCGTCGCGGCGTGGACGGCGGCGAGCCGCCGGAGCGGATCCGGCTCGGCGACGGGGAGGTCGATCAGCAGGATGCCGCTCGCCTGGTGACCGGCCCCGGTGGCGGCCGGTACGGAGGTGCGCAGCACGAGCTGGTCGACGTCCTCGCCGCGGACGGACAGCAGGCGACGCAGCCCACCGGTCACGGCGGCGAGCAGCAGGTCGTTGATGGTGACACCCAGCGCGTGTCCGGCGCGACGGAGTTCGCCGAGCGGCCCACGGACGACGGCCAGGCGGCGCGTCGGCCCCACGTGCCGTGGCAGGGACGTCTCGGACGGGCGGGTCCGCAGGTCGGCAGCGGCGTCGCGGTACTGCTGCACCAGCGCCATGAGGCGGCGGTATCCGACACCGGAGAGCGGACGCGCCCGCCGCAGCGCCGCGAGCAACTCCCGACCCCGCGCCCGCCGCAGGTCCCGGTGCGACGGCAGTGGGGGGACGGCCCGCGGAGGCGCCGCACCGGGGACGGTGTCGGGGGCCGGGTCCAGGAGCGACGCGGCCAGCGCCACGCCGGCGTGCCCGTCGGCGGCCACGTGGTGCACGACCACGATCAGGGCGAAGCGTCGGTCGGGCAGCCCGTCCACCACCTCGGCACGCCACAGCGGCCGATCCATCGGCACGAGACGCACGATGCGGTTCGCGGCCCAGTCGGTCAGGTCCGCGCCCGGCGGGAGGGTCGTGGCCGCCACGTGACGGGCCGGGTCGTACGACGGATCGGCCACCCAGACCGGCATCCCCTCCCCCGCCCGGGTCCACAGCACACGTCGTCCGAGGGCCTCGACGTGGCCGGCCCGCAGCACGAGCTCATGGCCGATCCGGAGGACGTCGAGGGTGCCGTCAGGACGCTGGAACGGTGACCCGTCGAAGATGCCGAGCAGCGCGATCTGGAACGGCGTGAACCGGTCCGCGACCCATGCGTTGACCAGCTCGTCCATCCGGAGTCGCGTCAGCTCCACCACGGCACCGTGCCCGACGCCCCGGGCCCGGCGCCAGAGACCTGGGTCCCGATCATTGCCGCTCAATGGCACGGGCATGGGCCGGGTGACGCCGGTCACCGATGCTCGACCGGTCACCGCCGACCCCGAGCCGGGAGAACCCATGAGCTTCGAGTACCTGATCGACCCGTCGAAGGGCCCGCAGTGGAAGGGCGTGCTCCCCGGCAAGCCGGCGCCCTACGTGCTGCGCCGCGGCGAGGGCGAGCACGCGATGCTCTTCACCGACCTGTTCACCGTGCTGCTCTCGGGTGACGAGACCGAGGGCCAGTTCGGGATCATCACCGCCGACTGCCCCGCCGGCGACGTCATCCCGACCCACTCGCACAACGAGACCCACGAGACGTTCTACGTCCTCGACGGCAAGGTCCGGCTCTTCTACCAGGACGCCGAGGGCACCAAGCACTCCGAGCTGCTGACGCCCGGCGACTTCGGCTACGTGCCGGCCGGCTTCGCGCACGCGTACAAGATCGAGGAGGCGGCCCGGATGATGGGCACCCTCTCCGGCGGCTTCGAGCGGTTCTTCCAGCACATGGGCACCGTCTGCGACCACGCGACGACGGACCAGCCGCCGTTCATCCCGGACTTCCCGCGGATGGGTGCCGCCGCCGCCCAGCACAACATGCAGTTCCTGCAGGGCTTCGAGTGGCCCGACGCCTGATCGCCTGACACCACACCCGTGCCTCCCCCCGCCTTCCCGCTCCCTCCGCCGGCCCACGACCTGCCCCTGCCCCCGCCCCTGCCGGGTGCGGGCGGCATTCGCCTGCTCCCGGGTGTCCCGTACGCCGCCGGCCCGGGCATCCGGCCGCTGGAGCTGGACCTGTACCTGCCGCCGGAGGGGAAGGCCCCGGTCCCGGTGGTCGTGTTCCTGCACGGCGGCGGCTGGCGGCTGGGCAGCCGGCACGCTGCCGGCCCGGCGTACCGCGGGGCCTCCCCCAGCCCGTTCGAGCGGGTGGCCCAAGCGGGGATCGCCGTCGCCAGCGTCGACTACCGCCTCTCCGGCGAGGCCACCTTCCCGGCCCAGTTGCACGACGGGAAGGCCGCCGTCCGCTGGCTGCGCGCCCGTGCGGCGGAGATCGGGATCGACCCCGAGCGGATCGCCGCCTGGGGCGAGTCGGCCGGCGGCCACCTCGCCGAGCTGCTCGGCCTGACCGGGGACGACGCCGCGCTCGAGGGCGACGTCGGCATCGTCGGGCCGTCCAGCCGCGTCGCCGCCGTCGTCGCCTGGTACGCCCCCAGCGACCTGTCGGGCTTCGCGGCCGACGCGAGCACCGATCCGATGGACCCCTCCACCCGGGAGGCGGAGCTGCTGGGCGCTCCGGTGCCGAGCGTGCCCGAGCTGGCCGCGCAGGCCAGCCCGCTCAGCCACGTCTCGGGCGACGCCCCCCCGTTCCTCCTGCTGCACGGCGAGGCCGACCGGTTCATCCCCTTCGTGCAGAGCGTGCGGCTGCACACGGCCCTCGTCGAGGCGGGAGCCGAGGCCGAGATCGCCCTCTACGAGGACGCCGACCACATGTGGCTCGGGTCGCCGGAGGCCGCGCAGCAGGCGCTGGACCGCACGACCGACTTCCTGCGGCGGCATCTCGCCGCCCGACCGACGAAGGATCAGACATGAGGATGGTGGGCATCCGCCGCGGCGACGGGCCGGTGGAGGTCGCGTCGCTCTCGGACGACGGCGCGCGGGTGACCGTCGTCGCCGGCCTCGAGGAGTTCTGGTGCGACGCCGTCGCGTTCCTGTCCCGCGAGCCGGCCGGCGCGGCTGTGCCGGCTGCGGACGTCGAGTTCGTGCCGCCGGTGCTGCCCGGCGCGCGCGTGGTCTGCATCGGGCTGAACTACCTCAAGCACGTCGCCGAGGGCAGCTTCCGTGACCAGGAGCTCCCGCCGTACCCGACGCTGTTCGCCCGGTGGACGCAGTCGCTCACCGTCGACGGCGCCGAGGTGCCGGTGCCGTCGAACGAGGACGGGCTGGACTGGGAAGGAGAGCTGATGGCCTACGTCGGCTCGACCCTCGTCGACGCCTCCCCGGACGAGGCACTCGCCGCCGTCGTCGGCTACTCGACCTTCAACGACCTCACCTCCCGCACGGCCCAGAAGCTCACCAGCCAGTGGATCCTCGGCAAGAACGGCGACCGCTCCGGTCCGCTCGGGCCGATCGTCCCGGCGGCCGAGGTCGGCGACCTGCGCGACGGCCTGCGGGTGCAAACCCGGGTCAACGGCGAGGTCGTCCAGGACGGGCGCACCGACGAGATGGTCTACACCGTCGGCGACACGCTCTCGCTGATCTCGCACACGTTCACGCTGCGGCCCGGCGACCTGCTCGCGACCGGCACGCCGTCGGGGGTCGGCTACGCCCGCACGCCACCGTGGCTGCTGCAGCCCGGCGACGTCGTCGAGGTGGAGGTCGAGCGCCTGGGCGTGCTGCGCAACCCGGTCGTCGGCAACGACGCCCGCCGCAAGGAGTCCTGATGTCCGGCGAGTACCGGCAGTACCTCTTCCCGCACGACCACCCCCGGCTGGCCGGGGTGCGGGGCATGGACCCCTACACCTACCGGGAGTTCTCCGCGAAGCCCGGCACCTTCACCGGCGGGCTGGTCGAGGGCTGGACGCCGCTCTACCTCAACGAGTTCCGGGGCGTCACCGAGGACGGCACCCTCCGCGATGGCCTCTACCCGTTCGAGCCGGTCCGCCCCGGCGAGGAGGCGCCGGTCGAGGCCATGGTCGCTGCCGCCGAGGAGCTGCTCGCCGTCCTGGACGACGAGGGCCGGAAGCGGATCTCCTTCGCCGTCGACGGCGTCGAGTGGCAGACCTGGGCGAATCCGGAGTTCCTGCAGTTCGACACCGGGCTGCGGCTGGATCTGCAGCCGGTCGAGGTGCGCGAGACGGCGCTCGCCCTGATGCGGGCGTCGCTCTCCCCCGAGGGCTACGACCTGGCCCACGCGATGATGCTGATCAACGGGTTCCTCGGCGAGGTCGTCGACCTGGAGACGGTGCTCAACGAGTTCAGCTACAACATCGCGCTCTACGGCGAGCCC
>DATHAK010000049.1:0-17053 GCA_035296685.1 Blastococcus sp. | reverse complement strand
TCGGCCTGGCCACCTCGGGCGGGTTCATCGACGACATCCAGGACCAGATCGACGACTACCGTCAGCAGATCATCGACGGCGACATCGAGGTCCCGACCACCCGGTGACCGCGACGCGGGCCCGCTCCCGGGCGGGCCCGCGCCGCCACCGGTCGACCACCGACGGCGGGTCCGGGCGTCCGACGCCCGGGCCCGCCGTCGTCGTCCCGGGGCTGATCTCCCGCAACCGCACCGAGGTGCGACAGGATGCGGCGAGCCGGCATCGACGGACGACCGGCGTCAGCGACTAGTCAGACGAGGGGACCTGCGCCGCGCACCCCGCGGCCGCACCCGAGGGAGAGGCCCACCATGGCCGGAGCAGGAGCGAGCGGCGGAACTCCGCCGGCGGGCTCGCCCGCCCAGGACGCCCCGCTGGCAGTGGAGCTGCGCGGCATCACCAAGCGCTTCCCCGGCGTGGTCGCCAACCGCGACATCGAGCTGACGGTCCGCCGCGGCGAGGTGCACGCCATCGTCGGCGAGAACGGCGCCGGCAAGTCGACGCTGATGAAGACGCTGTACGGCGAGCACCGGCCAGACGAGGGCACGATCCTCGTCGACGGCCGCGAGCTGAGCTTCCGCAGCCCGTCCGACGCGATCGCCGCCGGGATCGGCATGGTCCACCAGCACTTCATGCTGGCCGACAACTTCACCGTCCTCGAGAACATCGTCCTGGGCAGCGAGCCCACCCGGGGTGGCCGGCTCGACCGCGCCGAGGCGCGCCGCCGCATCCTCGAGATCTCCGACCGCTACGCCCTCGACCTCGAGCCCGACGAGCTGGTCGAGAACCTCGGCGTGGGCGACCGCCAGCGGGTCGAGATCGCCAAGGTCCTCTACCGCGACGCCCGCATCCTGATCCTCGACGAGCCCACCGCCGTCCTCGTGCCGCAGGAGGTCGACGAGCTGTTCGGCAACCTCGCCGAGCTCAAGCGGGAGGGGCTGACCGTCATCTTCATCTCGCACAAGCTCGACGAGGTCCGGAAGGTCGCCGACTCGATCACCGTCATCCGCCGCGGGACGACGGTCGGCATCGCCGACCCGAGGACGACGACGGCCCGGCAGCTCGCCGAGATGATGGTCGGCTCCGAGCTGCCCTCGCCCGAGACCCGCACGTCCACCGTGCGGGACGTCCCGGTGCTGCGCCTGGACGGCGTGACCGTCGCCTCGCTGGGCGGCCGCCCCGCCGTGGACGACGTCTCGCTGACCGTCCGCGAGGGGGAGGTCGTCGGCATCGCCGGGGTCGAGGGCAACGGCCAGGCCGAGCTCGTCGACGCCGTCATGGGCCTGCGCCCGCTGGCGGGGGGGACCGTGTGGTTCGGCGACAAGGACATCACCGCGTGGAGCACCCGGGAGCGGCGCGAGGCCGGGTTCGGGTTCATCCCGGAGGACCGGCACCGCCAGGGCATGCTGCTGGAGGGCACGCTCTGGGAGAACCGCATCCTGGGCCACCAGACCCGGCCCCCGGCCGCGAAGGGCTGGTTCATCGACCGCAAGGCCTCCCGCGAGGACACCGCGCGGATCATGAAGAACTACGACGTCCGCGCCCCGGGACCCGACACCCTGGCCGTTGCGCTGTCGGGCGGCAACCAGCAGAAGCTCATCGTCGGCCGCGAGATGGAGTCCTCGCCGCGGCTGCTCGTCGCCGCCCACCCCACCCGCGGCGTCGACGTCGGCGCCCAGGCGGCCATCTGGGAGCTGCTCAAGGACGCCCGCGCCGAGGGGATGGGGATCCTGCTGATCTCGGCCGACCTCGACGAGCTCATCGGCCTGTCGGACACGCTGATGGTGATGCTGCGCGGCCGGCTCGTGGCCGAGCTCGAGCCCGCCACGTGCACCCCCGAGCAGCTCGGCGGCCACATGACCGGCGGTACGGCCGCGGCAGGTGCGGCATGAACGCCCTCCGCCGGATGGGGCCGGCGCTGCTGGCCCCCGTGCTCGCCGTCGTCGTCGCGCTGGTCATCTCCTCGGCGGTCATGGCCGCCCTGGCGGTGAACCCGTTCGACGTCTTCGCCGTGATGCTCGACTTCGGCGACAGCCCGACGCAGCAGGTCACCGCGATGGTGGTCATCGTCAACCGCGCGATCCCGCTCTTCCTCGCGGGCCTGGCGGTGGCGATCGCCTTCCGCATGGGGCTGTTCAACATCGGCGTCGAGGGTCAGTACCGGCTCGCCACCATCATCGCGGCGGCGGCCGGGGCGGCGATCTCGCTGCCGGGTCCCCTGCACATCCTCGTGATCATGCTGGTGGCGGTGATCGTCGCCGCCGTGTGGGCCGGCATCGTGGCGCTGCTGAAGGTCACCCGCGGCGTCAGCGAGGTCATCAGCTCGATCATGATGAACTACATCGCGCTCGGGCTGGGGTCCTACCTGCTCACCGGCCCGTTCCGCGGCAGCCCCGAGGGGGCGTCGATCATCTCGACGGCCGAGATCCCCGAGTCCGGCCAGATGCCGGGTCTCAACGGCATCTTCGGCGCGCTGGGCCTGGCGAACCCGCCGCGCCAGCTCTACGGGTTCCTGCTGATCGCGGCCGTGGTCGGCGTCGTGATCGCCGTCCTGCTCAACCGCACCCGGTTCGGCTTCGACCTGAAAGCCAGCGGGATGTCGCCGTCGGCCGCCAGCGCCAGCGGCGTGAACGCCCGCGCGATGGTCGTCAAGACCATGCTGCTGTCGGGTGCCGTCGCCGGGCTCATCGGGCTGCCGGACCTCCTCGGGAACACCCACTCGTACACGACCGACTTCACCGCCGGGCTGGGCTTCCTCGGCATCGCGGTCGCGCTGCTGGGCCGCAACAAGCCGGTCGGCATCGCGTTCGCGGCGCTGCTGTTCGCGTTCCTGGACCGGGCGCTGGTTCCGCTGCAGATCGCCGACTATCCCTCCTCGGTGGTCACGATCGTCCAGGGCACGATCGTGCTCGCGGTCGTCGTCGCCAACGAGATCGCGCGACGCGTGGCCCGCCGCTCGGCCGAGCGGGGCACCGCCGCACCGGCGGGCGGTCCACCGACGGGGAACGGCGGGACCGGGCCGGCCCAGACGACGCCGCCCGGGGGCACCGACGAGCGGCAGGGGGCCCAGGCATGAGCACCGCCGTGTCCGCACCGGAGACCCGGCCCAGCCGCGGCCCGCTCACCGACCTGCTCACCGGCGGCGGCCCGGTGCGGCGTGCGCTCTGGCTGGCGCTGGCCGGGCTGGCGCTGTTCTCGATCGTCCGCGCGGTCAGCGGCGAGGAAGCCCTGACGTCGTCCTCCACGATGTCGGCGGCGCTGCTGCTCGCCGTGCCGATCGGGCTGGCCGGTTTGGGCGGGCTGTTCTCCGAGCGCGCGGGCGTGGTCAACATCGGCCTCGAGGGCATGATGATCCTCGGCACCTGGGGGGCCGGGTTCGCCGGCTACCAGTGGGGCTGGGGCGCCGCCCTGGTCGGTGGCGTCCTCTTCGGCGCGCTGGGTGGGCTGCTGCACGCGCTGGCCACCGTGACGTTCGGCGTCGATCACGTGGTCTCCGGCGTGGCCATCAACATCCTGGCCGCCGGGCTGGCGCGCTTCCTCTCCGAGCTCTTCTACACCGACAACCCGGCCGGCGGCGGCGTCACGCAGTCGCCGCCGGTGTCGAGCAAGCCGCCGTCGTTCTCGCTGCCGGTCCTGTCCTCGGGGCCGGACCTGCTGGGCGACCTCGAGCAGAAGCACTGGTTCCTGCTCAGCGACCTCGCCGGCATCGCGCGCGGGGTCACCAGCGGCGTGGCGATCGTGACCGTGCTCGCGGTCCTGCTCGTGCCGGCCACCTACCTGCTGCTGTGGAGGACCGCCTTCGGGCTGCGGCTGCGGTCCTGCGGCGAGAACCCGGCAGCGGCGGACTCGCTCGGCGTCCCCGTGTACCGGTTCAAGTACATCGCGGTGATCATCTCCGGCGGGCTCGCCGGCCTGGGTGGCGTCTTCCTGGTCTTCATCGCCGGGATCTACCGCGAGAACCAGACCAACGGCCGCGGCTTCATCGGCCTGGCCTCGCTCATCTTCGGCAACTGGCGGCCGGGTGGCCTGGCCGCCGGGGCCGGGCTGTTCGGTTTCTCCGACGCGCTGCAGCTGCGTAGCCGCAGCGCCGTCGTCGCGTTGCTGCTGCTCGTGGCGGTGCTGCTGGCGGTCCTGGCGGTCCGCCAGTTCCTGCGGCACCAGCTGCTGGTCGGTGGCATAGCCGCCGTCGTCGCGGTGGCCGCCTTCGTCGGCTTCCTGACGATCGATGAGCTGCCCCCGGGCATCGTGTCGTTCACCCCGCACCTGACCACGCTGCTGGTGCTGTCGCTGGCCTCGCAACGACTGCGGATGCCGGCGGCCGACGGGCTGGTTTACCGGCGAGGGGAGAACTAGTGATCGACTGGGACCCGTTGCGCACGGCGGCCCGCGAGGCGATGACGCACGCGTACGCGCCCTACTCGAAGTTCCCCGTGGGTGTGGCCGGGCTGGTCGACGACGGCCGGGTGGTCACCGGCTGCAACGTCGAGAACGCCTCCTACGGCCTGGGCCTGTGCGCCGAGTGCGGCATGGTCAGCGACCTGGCACGCACCGGCGGCGGCCGGCTCGTCGCCGTCGCCTGCGTCGGGGGCGACGGGCAGCCGCTGATGCCCTGCGGTCGCTGCCGGCAGTTGCTGTGGGAACACGGCGGGAAGGACATGCTGATCGAGACGGTGTCGCTCGGCATCGTCCCGATGAGCCAGGTCCTCCCCGACGCGTTCGGACCCGAGGACCTGCTCGCCGCGGCCGAGCGGGGTCAGGGCTGATGGGCGCCTTCGACGCCATCGACGTCATCCGGGCCAAGCGGGACGGCGTGCCGCTGTCGGCCGACCAGATCCGCTGGATCATCGGCGCCTACACCGCGGGCGAGGTGCCGCACGAGCAGATGAGCGCGCTGCTCATGGCCGTGTTCTTCCGCGGGATGTCGCCGGACGAGCTCGCCGTGTGGACGCAGGCGATGATCGACTCCGGCGAGCGCAAGGACCTCTCGTCGCTGGGCCGGCCGACCGCCGACAAGCACTCCACCGGCGGCGTGGGCGACAAGATCACCCTGCCCCTGGCGCCGCTGGTCGCCGCGTGCGGTGTGGCCGTGCCGCAGCTGTCCGGCCGCGGGCTGGGCCACACCGGCGGGACGCTCGACAAGCTGGAGGCGATCCCCGGCTGGCGGGCCGACGTGCACGAGGTGGCCTACCTGGCGCAGCTGCGCGACGTCGGCGCGGTCATCTGCGCGGCCGGGAACGACCTCGCGCCGGCCGACAAGCTGCTCTACGCGCTGCGCGACGTCACCGGCACCGTCGAGTCGATCCCGCTGATCGCCAGCTCGATCATGAGCAAGAAGATCGCCGAGGGCGCCGACGCGCTCGTGCTGGACGTCAAGACCGGCTCCGGCGCGTTCATGAAGGACCCCGACGCGTCCCGCGAGCTGGCCCGCACGATGGTCGGCCTGGGCGAGGCGGCCGGGGTGCGGACCGTCGCGCTGGTGACCGCGATGGACCGGCCCCTGGGCCGCGCCGCGGGCAACGGCGTCGAGGTGTCCGAGTCGGTCGAGGTGCTCGCGGGTGGGGGACCGGACGACGTCGTCGAGCTGACCCTCGCGCTGGCCCGGGAGATGCTCGCCGGTGCCGGGCGGGACGACGTCGACCCGGCGGACGCGCTGCGGAACGGGCGCGCCATGGACGTCTGGCGGCGGATGATCGCCGCCCAGGGTGGCGACCCCGATGCCCCGCTGCCGAAGCCGGCGGAGACGCACGTGGTGACCGCGCCGGCCACCGGCACGCTGACCCGGCTCGACGCGTTCTCGCTCGGGGTGGCCGCCTGGCGGCTCGGCGCCGGCCGGGCGCGCAAGGAGGACCCGGTCTCGGCCGCCGCCGGGGTCGTGTGGACTGCCGCCGTGGGGGACGAGGTCACCGAGGGCCGGCCGCTCCTGGAGCTGCAGACCGACGACGCCGACCGGATCCCGCGGGCACTGGAGGCGCTCGAGGGGGCGATCGGGATCGACACCGACGACGAGCCGCTGCCCCTGATCCTCGACCGGATCACCGCCTGACGGCGGCCCAGCTCACAAGAGGACACTGTGCACCCGTGACCCGTTCCTCCTCGGCGCCAGTGGTGGCCGCGGTGCCGTCCGCCGGCGACGCGCTCGATACCTCGGCGGCGATCTCGATCCGGGGGCTGGTCAAGCGGTACGGGGACTTCGTCGCCGTCGACGGGCTCGACCTCGACATCCGGCGCGGCGAGATCTTCGCGCTGCTCGGCCCCAACGGCGCCGGCAAGACGACGACGGTCGAGATCTGCGAGGGGTACCGGAAGCGGGACGCCGGGGAGGTGCGCGTGCTCGGCGAGGACCCGGCCGACGGCGCCCGCCGCTGGAAGGCGCAGCTCGGGATCGTGCTGCAGTCCGGCGCAGGCGACAGCCAGCTCACCTGCCGCGAGCTGCTGAGGGCGCAGGCGTCCTACTTCTCCGATCCCCGCGACCCCGACGAGGTGCTGCAGCTGGTGGGCCTCACCGAGAAGGCGAACGTCCGGGGCCGGGCCCTGTCGGGCGGCCAGCGGCGCCGGCTGGACGTCGCCCTGGGCATCGTCGGCCGACCCACCCTGCTCTTCCTCGACGAGCCCACCACCGGGTTCGACCCCGAGGCGCGACGGCAGTTCTGGTCGCTGATCCGCTCGCTGCGGGAGCTGGGCACCACGATGCTGCTCACCACCCACTACCTGGACGAGGCGGAGGCGCTCGCCGACCGGGTGGGCGTGATCGCGCACGGGCGGCTGATGGAGGTCGCCGTCCCGTCGTCGCTGGGTGGGCGCGAGACGGCACCCGCCGTCGTCAGCTGGACCGAGGACGGCGTCCGGCGCTCCGCCGACACCGCCACGCCGACCGCGTTCGTGCGCGAGCTGGCCGCGCGCTTCCCCGGTGAGGTGCCCGACCTGGCGGTGGCCCGCCCGACCCTCGAGGACGTCTACCTGCGGATGATCGGGGAGCCGGCATGACAATGACGCCCGTGCGGCCGGACGTCGCGTTGCCGCCCCTGGCCTCGGTGTACCGCACCCGCGGCTCGGTCGAGCTGAAGGAGTTCTTCCGGCAGCGGGAGTCGGTGGTGTTCACGCTGCTCTTCCCGGTCATCCTGCTGGTGGTCTTCGGGGCCGTCCTCGACTACGACATCGGCGGCGGCGTCACCTTCACCCAGTACTTCATGGCCGGGATCGTGGCGGCGGGCATCCTCGGCGCGAGCCTGCAGAACATGGCGATCAGCATCGCGACCGAGCGCTCCGACGGGACGCTCAAGAGCCTGGCCGGCACGCCCATGCCGAAGAGCGCGTACTTCATCGGGAAGATCGTCCAGGTCCTAGCCGTCACGCTGTTGATCATCGCGATCCTGCTGGCCGTGGGCGTGCTCGCCTACGGGATCGACCTGCCGTCGGGGTCGGACTGGTTCACGTTCGCCTGGGTCGCCGCGCTCGGGTCCGCCTCGTGCACCCTGCTGGGCATCGCGGTGTCGAGCCTGGCGAAGAACGGCCGCTCGGCCTCCGCGATGGTCACCCCGATCGCGCTGGTGCTGCAGTTCATCTCCGGCGTCTTCTTCCAGTTCAGCCAGGTGCCGGTGTGGATGCAGACGGTCGCGTCGTTCTTCCCGCTCAAGTGGATGGCGCAGGGCCTGCGGTCGGTGTTCCTGCCCGACGCCCTCGCCTCGGCGGAACCCGCCGGTAGCTGGGAGCTCGGCCGGGTCGCCCTGGTGCTCGCCCTCTGGTGCCTCGCCGGCCTGGCCCTCTGTGTCGCGACCTTCCGCTGGCAGGACCGCGGAACGGACTAGGTGCCCGGCGGCGCCTCCCACCCGGGATCAGGGGCGGAGCCGCCCGAGCGACAGGCACACCGGTCCGAGATTGATGGTGAGCCCGTCCCCGTCCGACCGGCGCGTCCAGCCGGCGGGGGACCAGGATCGTGGCGTGATCCTCAGCTCCACTGCGGGGGTCGACGCCGCACCGACGAAAGTAGCCCGCTGTGCCGCTTCCCGTGGCGAGGCCACCGAGGCGGCCGTCACCGGCGCAGGGCTGGTGGTGGCTGAGCCCCGACGGAGGTCGTCGAGCAGATCGTCCTGCAGGCTGCGAGAGCCGGCAGGGGACCGGGGGGCGGCGGTCATGACAGCATCCTTTCGGCGGTCGAGCAGACCTCGTCGGCGAGGGCGCGGTAGGCGGAAGCGACCGGGCTGGTCCACGAGCCGAGGACAACGGGCAGCTTGTCCAGCGTGCTGCTCGGGACCCGCCGCGACAGCGGCACCATGGTGTTCATCAGCGGCACGCCGGTTGCCTGAAGGGCCTCCAGCACGTGGCGGGCGGCGCGGCCGCGGATGTCCCAGGCCGAGCACGCCGCGCCGAGCAGCACTGCGGAGGTGTTCTCATAGGCGCGCTGCTGCTCGACGAACCCGGCCACCCGCACCACGCCGAGCGCAGATCCGGGGTCGCTTGTGAAGACGGTGAGGACTGCGTCGGCGGCGCACAGTGCGGCGAGGGTGAGGCCACCGAGATCGCCGCGGGTGTCCAGCACGACGTGGTCGTAGTCCGCCAGCAGGGGCCGCAGGACGCGGCGCACGCTCGTGGTGAGCCCGCCGGAGGTGGACAACTGGAGGGCCACGGCCTCCAGGGAGATGTGGGAGGGCAGGACGTCCAGCCCGGGTGCGACGTCATGACGGATGACATCGCGCGCCGAAACGGTCGGGTCCTCCAGACAGCGGGCAAGGCTGTCGTCGCAGCCCTTGGCGACGACTCCGAACGCCCGGCCGAGGCTCTCCTGGGGATCGGTGTCGACCGCCAGCACCCGGCCACGGCTGGCGAGTGACGCCGCGAGATTGGCGGCCACCGTCGACTTGCCGACACCGCCCTTGGACGAACAGACAGCCAGCCGCATGCCAACGAAGTGTGAAGGCGGTCAGGCCGAGCGGCGGGCGGGAAGCGCCGCGCGAGATGCGGCGCCGCACCTCATCTGTCGCTGGCTTCTCCCTGACCTCACGCGTCCCTGATCCACGGCGCGGTCCTCCGGGTCGAGCCGCTGCGTCGCTCGGTGGCGGGGCCCACTCGGGTGGCAGGTAACTTCGCTCCCGTGCCCGTCCCGCTGACCCCCGAGTCGATCCGCCGCGCCCCCAAGGTCCTCCTGCACGACCACCTCGACGGCGGCCTGCGCCCGCAGACGGTGCTCGAACTCGCCGAGGCGCACGGGTACACCGACCTCCCGGCGAAGGACCCGGAAGACCTCGAGCACTGGTTCCGCGACGCCGCCGATTCGGGCTCGCTCGTGCAGTACCTGGAGACGTTCGCGCACACCGTCGGTGTCATGCAGCACCCCGACGCGATCCACCGGGTCGCCCGCGAGTGCGCTCTCGATCTGGCCGCCGACGGCGTCCTGTACGCCGAGGTGCGGTTCGCCCCCGAGCTGTCCACGGCCCAGGGGCTGCCGATCGCGGCCGTCGTCGAGGCGATGGTCGCCGGCTTCGCCGACGGCTGTGCCGAGGCCACCGCGGCGGGGGACTACATCCACGTGGGCGCGTTGCTCTGCGCGATGCGCCAGAACGACCGCTGGGAGGAGGTCGCCGGCCTCGTCGTCCGCTACCGCGACGCCGGTGTCGTCGGCTTCGACCTGGCCGGCCCCGAGACCGGCTTCCCGCCGGACCGGGTGCCCGCCGCGATCGCCCTCCTGGACCGGGAGCGCGCGCATCGCACCATCCACGCCGGCGAGGCTGCGGGCATCGACAGCATCCGGGCCGCCCTGGACGGGGCCCGCGCGGAACGGCTCGGCCACGGCGTCCGCATCGCCGACGAGGTGGGCGCCGACGGCACGCTCGGCCCGGTGGCGCAGCGGGTGCTCGACGAGCAGGTGCTGCTGGAGGTCGCGCCGTCGTCCAACGTGCAGACCGGGGCGTACCCCTCCCTGGCCGAGCACCCGGTCGACCAGCTGCACCGGCTGGGCTTCGCGGTCACGGTCAACACCGACAACCGGCTGATGAGCGGCGTGACGGCCAGCAGCGAGATGACCGACGTGGCGACGACGTTCGGCTGGTCCTGGGACGACGTGCAGACGGTGACCGAGCGCGCTCTGGCGGCCGCGTTCGTGGCCGAGCCCGGCATGCGGCACCTGCTCGGCGAGCTCATCGCCAAGGGTTACGCGCAGCTACGCCGCTGACCAGCGGCTTCTCCCCGCGTGACGGCGGCCACGCTCGTCTCGGGAATCGCTTGGCGATCTTCGCTGCTACCGTAAGAGCACCGGCACAAGGCCGGTCATCCTCCCGGACGGAACGTCTGGGCACGAGCGCATCCGTGCAGATCCCGCCGTCCAGTGCTGGGCGCAGTCGATCGCCAGCGAGGACGTCGCACTCCGCGGCGCTCCTCCTCTTTCACGGGACGCGCTCCGAGCAGTATCGGAGCCCCACCCCGCATGACCTTGGTCCACCCTGTCTCGTTCGAGTCGAACGCTGTTCAGATACCTTCCGAGAACACCCCTGAGAACACCGGCCCGACCTTCGGTCAGCTGGGCCTGCCCCAGCAGCTGGTGACCGCCCTCGAGCGGCGCGGCATCCGCCACCCGTTCGCCATCCAGACCTCCGCGCTGCCCGACGCCCTCGCCGGCCGGGACGTACTCGGCAAGGCCGCCACCGGCTCGGGCAAGACCCTCGCCTTCGGCCTGCCGCTGCTGGCCCGCATCGGCGCCGAGGTCAAGCAGGGCCGCCGGGCCCCGCGCGGGCTCGTGCTCGTGCCGACCCGTGAGCTGGCCCAGCAGGTGCACGACAACCTCGCCCCGCTCGGGCAGGCCATCGGCGTCCAGCTGGCCACCGTCTACGGCGGCGCGCCCATGTACCGCCAGATCCAGCAGCTGCGCCGCGGCGTCGACGTCGTCATCGCCACCCCCGGCCGGCTGCAGGACCTGATCAGCCAGGGCGAGGCCACCCTCGCCGAGGTCGTCGTCACCGTCCTCGACGAGGCCGACTTCATGGCCGACCTGGGCTTCCTCCCGGTCGTCAAGGAGCTGCTCGACCAGACGGTCGGCGACGCCCAGCGGCTGCTGTTCTCCGCCACGCTGGACGGCGAGGTGGACTCGCTGGTGCGCCGCTACCTCAAGGACCCGGCCCGGCACGAGGTCGTCCGCCCCGGTGGCGAGGCGCCGCCCGCCGAGCACCTGGCCTTCAGCCTCGCCTTCCGCGACAAGCTGCAGGTCGCCACGGAGCTCGCGAGCCGCCCGGGCCGCACGCTCGTGTTCGCCCGCACGCAGCTCGGCGTCGACCGGCTGGCCGAAAACCTGAAGGCCGCCGGCATCAAGGCCGAGGCCATCCACGGCGGACTCCCGCAGTCGGCGCGCAAGCGCGCGCTGGAGGAGTTCACCGACGCCCGCTCGCCGGTCCTCGTCGCCACGGACGTCGCCGCCCGCGGCATCCACGTCGACGACGTCTCGCTGGTCCTGCACTACGACCCGCCCACGGACGCCAAGACCTACCTGCACCGCTCGGGCCGCACCGCCCGCGCCGGTGCCGGCGGTCTCGTGGTCTCCCTGCTGCTGCCCGACCAGGTGGGCCAGGCCAAGCGCCGGTTCCGCTCGGCGAAGGTGGACCCGCAGGTCGACCGCATCCGGCCGGGCGACGCCCCGATCGCGGAGCTCGTCGCCTCCGGTGTCCCGGTGGAGCCCAAGGAGCGCGCCGTTCGCGACACCCGCCGCGGCGGCGGTGGCCCCGGTGGCCGTCCGCGCCGCGAGGGCGACCGTCCCGGTGGGCACCGGGGCGGCCCGCGCCGCTCGTTCGGCGACCGCCCCCGGCCGGCCGGCGAGCGGTCCTCGGAGCGCTCGTACGGTGAGCGGTCGTCCTCGGGCGAGCGTTCGTACGGCGACCGGGGCCCGCGCTCCGGCGGGCGGCCCGGCCGTCCGTCGCGCTACGGCAACTAGTCCCTGAACGACGACAGCGCCCGGTTCCGGTGATCTCCGGGGCCGGGCGCTGTCGCGTCTGTCCTAGTCGCGGAAGACCAGGGCCCCGCTGACGACCGTGACGACCTCGTTCCACAGCCGGCGCAGCTCCGCCGCATCCTCCGCCCGGATGGGGGCGCCGGGATCGTTCTCGCCCCGGGCCACGGCCCGGCCCAGCGGCGCCGCGGGTGAGAGCAGCTCCTCGACCCGGGTGAGGCCCGCGTACTCGGCGAGGTCGCGCACGCCCTCCACCGGTTGCGCGAACGCCCGGGAGTCGACCAGTCCGGCCGCGCCGTCGGCCACCTCGCCGAGCACCTCGGACAGTTCGGTGAGGTCGTAGCGGTCTTGCTCGCCCGGCAGCGGCGGAACGTCGGTCTCGGCCACCTCCGGCCACGAGGCGATCTCCATGAGGTCGTGGTCCTCGGTGCCCTTGAGGAAGCGCGCGAGGTCGGCCGGGGTGTCGAACAGCCACACCTCGCCGTCCCGGCCCAGGAAGCGGGCGACGTCCTCGACGTAGCAGCGGAGCGTCACACCCGCGCCCTCGGGGACGACGACCTCCACGGGCAGGATTCCGACCGACTCCCAGAACGCTCCGGCCTTCGCCACCTCGTTGGCCGAGGCGCTCACCCGGCCGCCGCGCGCGATGGTCCGGACGCCGGGAGCCGACGCCGCGGTCGCGCCCGCCGGCTCCTCGTCGTCGTCCACGAGGACGACGTCGTCGGGGATCTCCTCGGCGTCGACCTCCTCGACCTCCGACGCCGCCGGATAGTCCTCGAGGGTCGCCGTCCCCGCTCCGGTCCAGTCGAAGTGCTCGTCCAGCTCGGCCACGACGTCCTCCCAGAGGTCGTCGAGCGCGCTGCCGACACCCAGCCACGCGTCCTCGCCGGAGCGGCCGACGAATGCCTCGACCCCCAGACCCAGGGAGCCGATCTCCGGCTTGGCGGCCAGCTCGGCCACCGCCTCGAACTGTCCCTCGGTCTCGTCGTCCAGGTCGTCGTCGGTGTCGGCGCTCGTGTCGAGGCAGTCGGCGAGCCGGCTGACGATGTCGATGGTCGCGGCGAGCTCCTCGACCGCCCACCGGTCGGGGTTCTCCGCGGCGATGTCGTAGACGCCGTCGAGGTCGTAGCGGTGCTCGTCGTCCGGAGTGAGGTCCTCGGCGCCGAGGCCCACCACGACCGGCCACACGGGGTGGTCGGCGAGATCGTGGTCGGTGCTGGTGCGGCAGAACGCGGCGAGTGCCGCCGGGGTGGGGAACAGGTGCACCTTCGCCGTGTCGTCCTCGGTCGTGCCGAGGAACGCCTGCCACTCCTCGCCGTCCTCCTCCCACGGCGGGGCCCACAGGGTGTAGCCGGTGCGGTCGTCGAGGGTGAGTGCGATCGGCACGATGCTGGGCCTGGCCACGGAGGACACCCTGCCAGATGAAGGACCCCGTCCTCCCCACCCCTCGCAAGCTCGGGGCGGGACCCCGGGACGGAGCCTCAGACCCCGATCGGGTGCCAGACCGTCTTCGTCTCGAGGAACGGCGTCATCCGGGACAGGCCCGGGTCGGCCGACCAGTCCGGCTCCTGCGCCGGCGGGCGGATCACGCGCTTGACGGTGCCGGCCGCCTCGCGCTCGAGTTCCATCGCCCGTCCGGGCGGCGCACCGGTGAGGTCGATCCCGTCGACGTCGGCGTGCTCGGCGAGCCACGGGCCGAGTTCGCCCGCGTCGCCGGTGAGCAGGTTGACCACGCCCGCGGGGACGTCGCTGGTCGCCAGCACCTCGGCGAGGGTGACCGCCGGCAGCGGGCGCTCCTTCGACGTCACGACCACCGCGGTGTTGCCGCCCGTGAGCACCGGCGCGAGGACGCTGACCAGGCCGAGCAGCGACGACTGCTGCGGCGCCAGGACGGCGACGACACCCGTCGGCTCGGGCAGGGAGAAGTCGAAGTAGGGGCCGGCGACGGGGTTCGCGCCACCGAGGACGGCGGCGAGCTTGTCGGTCCACCCGGCGTACCAGACCCAGCGGTCGATGGCGGCGTCGACGGCGGCGCGCGCCTTGCCCGCGGAGAGGCCCTCGCCGGCCTCGACCTCGTCGCAGAACTGTGCGTGCCGGCCCTCCATCACCTCGGCTACCCGGTAGAGCACCTGGCCGCGGTTGTAGGCGGTCGCGCCCGACCATTTGGCGACGGCGCCCCGGGCGGCGACGACGGCGTCCCGGGCATCCTTGCGCGAGGCCCAGGCGGCATTGGCCAGGAAGTGACCCTTGGGATCGGTGACCTCGTAGGTGCGCCCGGACTCGGAGCGGGGGAAGGCGCCGTTGACGTAGAGCTTGTAGGTCTTGCGAACGGCCAAGCGGTCGCTCATGAGGAGGTCGCACCCTTCAGGTTTCCGGTCAGCCCGTGGCGGCCGCCCTCGCGGCCGTACCCGGACTGCTTGTAGCCGCCGAAGGGCGACGTGGGGTCGAACTTGTTGAACGTGTTGGCCCACACGACGCCGGCGCGCAACTGGTCGGCGATCTTGAGGATGCGGGAGCCCTTCTCCGTCCAGATGCCGGCCGACAGGCCGTAGGTCGTGTTGTTCGCCTTGGCGACGGCCTCGTCGGGCGTGCGGAAGGTGAGCACGGAGAGGACGGGCCCGAAGACCTCGTCGCGGGCGATCCGGTGCGCGGGGGAGACCTCGGTGAACACCGTCGGGGGGAACCAGAAGCCGCGGTCGGGCAGCACGCAGTCGGGTTGCCAGCGCTGGGCACCCTCGGCGTCCCCGATGTCCGAGAGCTCGCGGATGCGGGCCAGCTGCTCGGCGCTGTTGATCGCGCCCAGGTCGGTGTTCTTGTCCAGCGGGTCGCCCACGCGCAGCGTGCTGATCCGGCGCTGCAGGCTCGCGATCACCTCGTCGTGGACGTTCTCCTGCACGAGGAGCCGGCTGCCGGCACAGCAGACGTGGCCCTGGTTGAAGAAGATGCCCTGCACGATGCCCTCGACGGCCTGGTCGATCGGGGCGTCGTCGAAGACGATGTTGGCCGCCTTGCCGCCGAGCTCCAGCGTCAGCGACTTGCGGGTGCCGGCCACGGCGCGGGCGATTGCCTTGCCCACCTCCGTCGAGCCGGTGAACGCGACCTTGTCGACGTCCGGGTGCTCGACGACCGCCTTCCCGGTCTCGCCGGCCCCCGTGACGATGTTGACGACGCCGGGCGGCAGGTCGGCCTGCTGGCAGATCTCGGCGAACAGCAGCGCCGTCAGCGGCGTCGTCTCGGCCGGCTTGAGGACGACGGTGTTGCCGGTGGCCAGCGCCGGGGCGATCTTCCACGCGAGCATCAGCAGGGGGAAGTTCCACGGGATGACCTGACCGGCGACGCCGAGTGGGCGCGGGTTGGGCCCCAGGCCCGCGTGATCGAGCTTGTCGGCCCAGCCGGCGTGGTAGAAGAAGTGCGCCGCGGCCAGCGGGATGTCGACGTCGCGGGACTCCCGGATCGGCTTGCCGTTGTCCAGCGACTCCAGGACGGCGAACTCGCGGGAGCGCTCCTGCAGCAGGCGGGCGATGCGGAACAGGTACTTGCCGCGGTCGGCCGGGCGCATGGGGCCCCAGACGCGGGTGAACGCCCGGCGGGCGGCGGCGACGGCGCGGTCGACGTCCGCCTCGCTGCCCGCGGAGACCTCGGTGAGGACCTCCTCCGTCGCCGGGTTGACCGTCTTGAACGCCTCGCCGGTCCCGTCGACGAACTCGCCGTCGATGAACAGGCCGTAGGACGGCGCGATGTCGACGATCGAGCGCGACTCGGGAGCCGGTGCGTACTGGAAGGGGCTGCTCATGGGGGGTCAGTCCACCGTGACGTAGTCGGGGCCGCTGTAGTGGCCGGTGCGGAGCTTCTGCCGCTGGAGCAGGAGGTCGTTGAGCAGGCTGGAGGCGCCGAAGCGGAACCAGTCGGGGGAGAGCCAGTCGGGCCCGGCGGTCTCGTTGACCAGGACCAGGTGTTTCATCGCGTCCTTGGTGGTCTTGATGCCGCCGGCGGGCTTGACGCCCACCTGCCTTCCCGTTGCGTTCCGGAAGTCGCGGACCGCTTCGAGCATGACCAGGCAGACGGGCAGGGTGGCGGCGGGCTGGATCTTGCCGGTGGACGTCTTGATGAAGTCGCCGCCGGCGAGCATCGCCAGCCAGCTCGCGCGGCGGACGTTGTCGAGGGTGACCAGCTCGCCGGTCTCGAGGATGACCTTGAGGTGGGCGGGTCCGGAGGCCTCCTTGACCGCCACGATCTCGTCGTGGACGTCCAGGTAGCGGCCGGCGAGAAAGGCGCCGCGGTCGATGACCATGTCGATCTCGTCCGCGCCGTTGGCGACGGCGTCCTTCACGTCGGCCAGCTTGATCTCGCGGGCGGCGCGACCGCTGGGGAAGGCGGTGGCGACGGCGGCGACGTGGATGCCGCTGTTGCCCAGCGCCTCGCGGGCGATGCCGGCGAGGTCGCCGTACACGCAGACGGCCGCCACCTGCGGGCACGTGGGGTCGCCCGGGTCGGGACGGCGGGCCTTCGCGGCGAGGCTGCGGACCTTGCCCGGGGTGTCCGAGCCCTCGAGGGTGGTCAGGTCGACCATGGAGATCGCGGTGTCGATGGCCCACGCCTTGGCGGTCGTCTTGATCGAGCGCGTGCCCAGCACCGCGACGCGCGCCTCGGCCCCCACCTGGTCGACGCCGGGGAGGCCGTGGAGGAACGCGCGGAAAGCGGCGTCGGAGCGCGTCACGTCGTCGAACGGCGGCACCTGTGGTGCCGGCGTGGCGGCGCGGTCCGACAGTGCGTCGGGATCGAGCACGTGGGTCATGCCGCCATCATCCCCCGAGGAGGAACCGCCCCCGGCATCCCGGCGCACCGGTCACGCCGGAGGGTGTGTCAAGACCTTCCCGGGATCTGTGGACAGGGAGCTGACCTGGGAATTCACCTCGCTGACCGTCGCGCATCGGGGTAGTATTCGAACAGGTGATCGAGTAGCGCGGGGAGGGTCGGTATGGGCGAGCTGGAGTCCGCCCTGGACGCTCTCGAGGCCGACGACCTGCACGCTCTGGGCGCCGAGGGTGTGCTCGACCGCACCGCGATGCTGGTGCGCGCGGCCAACCGGAT
>DATHAK010000048.1:0-61745 GCA_035296685.1 Blastococcus sp. | reverse complement strand
ACCGCCACGGGGCTGGGGCGCCGTCCTTCAAAGTGGGCACCCCGTATGAAACCCTGTCAATCGGTCCCCACCGGTTCTGTCGAAAACCTACGGCCGCTCACGTGCGTTCTTCCGTCGCGGTGACTACACATCGGGGAGGAGCCACGTCGTTCTCTTAAGTACGCCTCCGGTCCCTGTCGCACAGGGTATACCTGGCGATTGCGGTGCCGGTCGTCTTCCTGGTGCTGCCGGTCACCGTTCTCTTCGCCTTGTTCCCGGGGCTGATCAGCATCGTCTCGCTGGCGCGATAAGCCGGCGGACACGGAGGAAGGACCGACCCATGCTCACGTACCTGACCGAGGCGTTCGCCGCGTTCGCGGCACGCGTCCGGGGCGACGATCCCGAGCGGGGTGACGTGCCCGGGTGGGTGATGATCACGGTGATGACGGCGGCCCTCGTGCTGGCGATCCTCATCCCATTCCGCACGGCGATCGTCGAAGCGGTGACCAACGCGCTCACGTCCGTCACGAGCGGTGGCTGAAAGAGGACCCCTCTGCCCCCCACCACTCGCAAGCTCGCGGCGGGACCCTGCAGAGGGGCCACCGGACGACGGCCAGCGAGGCAGCGCCGTCGTCGACTTCGTCATGGTGTCGATGCTCATCGTGGCGCTGCTGCTCGCGGTGCTGCAGGTGGCGGTCTACGTGCACGTGCGCAACGTGGTGACCGCCAGCGCGCAGGAGGGCGCCCGGTACGCCGCCAACGCCGACGTCGACTCCGCGCTGGGTGCCGCCCGCACCGTCGAGGTCGTCGCGCGGGCGACGTCGGAGCAGACCGCCGAGGGGTTGGCGTGCACGTCGGCCGAGGAGGTCGACGGCAGCGGGCTGACGCTCGTGGTCGTGCGCTGCACCGGCTCGGTGCCCTCGCTGCTGGCCGCGCTGGGCGACCTTCTGCCGCTGACGGCCACCGGCCGCGCGCTGAAGGAGGCGGCGTGACCCGGCTGCGCGCCCGGCTCGGGATGCTGCGCTCGGAGAGCGGATCGGCGCTGGTCGAGTTCGTGTTCATCGCCGTCGTCGTCTTCGTGCCGCTGATCTACATCGTGGCCGGGTTCTCCGCGGTGCAGCGGGGGGTGTTCGCCTCCACGGCCGCGGCGCGGGAGGCCGGCCGCGCCATCGGCACCGCCCCCGACCCGGCGACCGGCCGGCAGCGGGCGCAGCGGGCCGCGGAGCTCGCGGTGGAGGACCAGTCGGTCGACGTCACCGATCTGCGGCTCACCTATGCCGCCGCCGGGGCCGACTGCCACGCGGCCGGGTACTCGCCGACGCTGACACCGGGGGAGGAGTTCTCCGTGTGCGTCACCGTCACCGTGCGCATCCCACTGCTGCCGGAGTTCGTCGACGCGAACACCGCCACGGGGCAGTTCGTCGTCGAACGCGACCGTTACGTGGACGGCTGACATCCTGAATGGATCGGATTCGTCCCGACTGCTCCGGATGTCGCCGCAAAGCGGGCTGCACCGGCCGCTCGGCCGACGTCTTCCTCCACGCTTTCGACAACATCGCCGACGTCGCGTGATAGGAGTACGCACAGGGGATCTCGTCGCTAACGCACGTCGTCGTCCACGATCGGAAGACGCGGACGGCGGCCGGCTCGCTGATCCGAGGAGTCGGCGCCGCGCGCGCCGTCGACGCCGCGTTCGGCCCGGGGCCGGAGGAGTAGAGCCGGGGCTCGTCGCCGCGGACCAGCTGGGTCGGGTGTTCGTCGCCCGCCGCGGCGGCAGCGAGCCTGACGACCACCGATCCTCGCCAACCTGGTCGAACGGATGCTCCGCACGTTGGGACGGCGGGATCGACGTGAGCCAGCCGTTCGTCGACGCGATGATGCCCGATGGGTCGCGGCTGCACGTCGTCATCCCCGAGTCGACTTGGCCAACAGGCAGGACATGGACTGGGTGACACTGGACGTAGTCTCGGGGGCGCGGTAGCCAGGGGTTGCGTCGCCAGTCCACACGGCAAGGCGTTGCTATGGCCTGCCGGTCCGTGGTGGTTGAGCCGGCCAGCGGCTGATGTGCTCCTGTCAGGGTTACTCGCCTCGGACGAGTCGTCCTAGCCGTGCTGGATGAATGCAACCGAACCGAGTTACGTGGCCGCCAGTAGTCGCTGGTGCGCTCGCGTGGTTCAGCTGCGAGACGTGTGAACGCGGTGGACCCCGTGGCTGCTCATGGGCTGTTAGAACGGAGGAGCCGGGTGAGGGGGCAGGCTTGGGGCGTGACCTCCACAAGCATCGGTGGACCCTCTACGCCGCCCCATCCGTGGCTGATCACGGGGAATCGGTGTCAGGCAGTCACCCTCGGATACGGCTTCGTGATCACGGTCACCTTTGGCCGCGCGGCTGCCGATACGACCGAGCATGACAAGCAACGTGGCCGATGTGTCGGAGACGGAAGTCCGTGAGGAATACCGCACAACAGAGACGCCGTGCCTCATCTGTATGACGAACCTGCCGCTGGATGACGAGCGATCGCGAGTCGGCGCGGTCCGCTGGAGACTCGCGTCCGACCTGGGTCCAAGAATAGGCACGGCGGTGAGCTTTGATTGTCCGAATGGCCACTCGAGTGGCGATGACCCTGAATTGCTCAAGGCGTTTCCGCGACGGCGCTTTTGGTAGCGGAATCGACGCGCCCGGACCCCCCGGAAGATCGAGCTGCGGTCGCTGCGCCAGCGATTCATCGAGGAGGCTTGAGATGCAGCCTGTCGAAAGCTTCGGCCTCATCGGGCGTTGGAACCGTGAGCCATGCCCCGCTGCGCTTGGCCCGTCCGTGGACGCAGAGTCGCCCTCAAACGCCTCGCCCGCGAAGAGGCGAGCTGAACCACGTCCAGCGACGGTGCGGCGCTCGGGTATCCGCCGTTCCACGCCGCAGCTCGGCGCCTTCGAGCGGCGTCCCGGTGACAAGCACCAACAGCGGTAAGAGAGGGACTTTTGTTATCAGCAGCGACTCCTGTGACCGGAGTGGCGCCTGTGGCTCCGGTGGCTCCCGTGTAGGGCAGCGTCGGCGATGTCTCAAACGAAGGTCGCCGCGAGGGCGATTGCGTGAAAGGAGACTTGCCATGTCCGCATTGCTCGCCACCGCGACCGCCAAGCTTCTGTCCCTGAGCCTGAGCACCCAGGCGGCTGCCGGCCTGGGCGTCGCCCTGGCCAGCGTGACGGCCGCAGGCGCAGCCGGCGTCCTCCCCGACGTCGCGCAGGACCGGGTGGCCGGCGTGATCGAGGCCGTGACCCCGTTCGACGTCCCCGACTCCGCCGACGTGTCAAGCTCCGACATCAGCACCTCGGAGGACGCGGCGGAAATCCCGGAGGTGACCGTCGAGTCGCCGGATCCGGCCGTCGTGCCTTCGCAGGCCGAGTTCGGCCGGTCGATCAGCGAGCAGGCGCAATCCGGAGACCTCACCGGGTCCAGCGTCAGCACCCAGGCACGTGCGACGCACCAGCGGGACACGCCGGCGGCGGACCCCGCGACGAGGGAGTCTCGGGCGGACGTTCCGGTCCAGCCCGAGACCGGCCGGCCCGACACGGTGCCGGCCCCGGCGTCCCAGTCGGCCGAGCGCGTCCCGGAGGACGCCGGGCGCCCCTGACTCCCTCACGGTCCCGGTAGGCAACGGCTGGGTGGTGAGGGGGATTTGGTGTCGCCACTCGGCTGGTCCGAAGGGCAGCCTCACGCGGGGTGGCGCGACTACCCGGTGGCGAAGTCGCAGTGGGTAGTCGCATACCCGGCGACGCCCGGCACGGCGATGGCCGTCTCCGAAACCACGGCACCTCCTGCTCCTGACTCCATCGCGTTGAGGTCGGCGACGAACTTGCCGCACGTTCCCTGCTCCGCCGGCGCCGCGGCCGCAGTTCCAGACCCGACGCCCGTGCACAGGGCGCCGGCAGCCGAAACGATGAAGGCGGCTCGTCGGGTCGATCTCATGACTCGTCCTCCTGAGGTTGACAAGAGCGCCGAAGGCTGCCGCACACCCTGGCGGCCCCACAGAGGCGAAGGGCCTCGCACCGGAACGACTCCGTCGTACTTTCGAGGCGCCACGACTTCCCCTTGGGCATCGACCGATCGGGAGGAAGCAGCCGTGAGCGCCGAGAACCGGCTCAGCGCCGACCAGCTCGCTGCCCTGGCGCCCGGCGACGTCATCAGCATCGAGTCCGGCGCCGACTCCGGCCGCCCCGGTATGCCAGCGGCAGTTGTCCGGCGCACCGCAACCCACCTCGTCATCCGCTGTGCGACCAAGCGCGGCGGCGTCTACCAAGAGCAGTACCGGTTGCAGGACGGGACCCGGGACGGCGAGGGCGGCCACGCTGAACTCGTCAACGCCAACGCGGCCGGCTCGGTAACCTCCCAGCGCCGACGGCAAGAGCAGCGGATCGACGCCGCGTACCTGGCGTGGCGTCGCGATCGGGCCGACGTTGACGCTCTGCGGGAACTACAGGACGCCATCGCGGAAAATTGGCGCTGATCTAGGCAGGGTTGCGCGGACCGTGACGTGGCTCAAAGGGCAGCGCCGTCGTCGGCTCTCTCTCCGGGTTCCCACCACTCGGCCGGATCGGCATCGCGATCAGGTTCAGGCTCGGGAGGTCCAATGAGCCTGGGGAGGAGCCACACGCCGACACAGAAGGCGATGAGTGCCGCGGCGGCCGTGCCCGTGACGGCCATCAACACCGACATCAGGTCCTCCCATCCGGCGCTCGGATGAAAGCCGTTCAGGTCGACGCCCGCCGGCTGGACTGCGTTGAAGGTCATGAGTCGAGGGTTCGAGGGGACCTTGTGCCGGTGCCAGGGTCGACACCTGCCGTATCACCCAAACGAGGAAGCAGCGGCTCTTTTGCGCCCGGATGGCGCAGGGCGCCCGCGTTTGACGCCGCCCACCGCAAATGAGCCCGGGACAGGTCCAGGTCTCCGCCGGCGGTCCGGGGGTGCAGTCCTACAACCACGCCGTGTAGGTGACCCCCGACGGAACCCTGGTGGTCGCGCACTACGACGACCGGAACAACGTCCTGGGAGACGGCGTCGCGACGACCGACGTCTGGGTGCGGCACTCGCACGACGGTGGCGCGACGTGGCAGGAGCAGCACCTGCACGGCCCGTTCGACCACTACGCCGCACCGCTCTCCTACATCCAGCCCGGACATCCGCGCGGCCTGTTCCTCGGGGACTGCATCGGGGCTGGAGGCCACCGGTGCCAACGAAGTCGTCACATTCTTCTCATCGACGATCAGCGACGGCGCCGACGTGCACTCCGCGCAGGTGACACACCCCTGACCGTCCCCGCCGCCGTTCCCCGCGCCGGCCGGCTCGCCTGGCGCGCGATCCGCCACGTACCCGCACCCCTGGCTGGCTCGTCGGCGATGACATGCATGAGATGGCCGCGCCGTCGTGGGAAACCCGGGCATTACCCCTTGACGACATGCCTCCCGCGACTCGACCCGCACGGCGTCGGCCATCTCACCAAGAGCACTACCCCGCCAGTTACCGACGGGTCCGAGCCACTTCAATGCGCCGCCGCGACTCACCTGAGCAGGTGAAAATGGCGTGTCACGCGGCCATTCTCCATATCGGCGACTCAGTACTCACCTACCTTCCCCGCATGCCGCTGATCCTTCACTGGGGTGGTCCAAGGCACGGCGAGGTAGACGACGTGCCCGAAAGGATGCTTACGACGTCGTTGCTGGTCTACGACGGACCACGGTGGATCGGTGTGTACGAACCGCTTGATCCCCCGAGGAAGAGTGATACGGCCAAGGGCCGTGCAGAAATCTGGGTCGTTCGCGAGTAGACCGCCTCGCCCATCAAGGCGGCCCGTTCAGTGGGGGCCTTGAGGTGATCGCCGACCAGAGTTCTCGTGGCGCCTGTGACGGGAGTGCCCAGGGAGAACGCATACTTCCGTTTTGGTGGCGGCTGCTCGAACCCTCGCTACCCTCACAAACCATGGCTTGTCCCACCTGTGGGGCGACGGACGCGCGCACGCAGATCCTTCCGGGTTATTGGCGGTGCGAATCCCTCGCCGAGCTCGCCCCGCTGGTCGGTGTGCCCGTGAGCGCCAGCGGCTCCTCGCCGCTCGCGGCACGGGGGCGCAGCGGGAAACGCTGCGGCACCGTGTACATCCAGACCAGGAACGACAACTCCGGGCCGGAGGCGTGCCGATGCGGACAGCCGGCCGTCGGGGAATGCTCGGAGTGCACAGACGTCGTGTGCGGTGAGCACTCCGACCTGTGGCGGGGTTGGCGAGTCTGCGACCGCGACCTCGCCAATGCTCGAGTGCGGGCCTGGGCGACAGAACGCCGGGCCTGGGAGGCCGCCGAGGGGGACCGGCGGTGGCGGCGGAACACGCTGCTGGAGCTCTCCGACGCAGACGCCCTGTGGATGCTCTACGTTCAGGAGCCCCGCAGCGAACAGGAGATCAGGTCGGCGGAACGCACCCTGCGCAGGTTGCCGCCCGACGCCTTTACCCATGTGGCCCTCGACGTGCTGCCCGACGTCACCCCGCCGGTAAAGGCCCGGCGCAGCGGCCTGCACCGACCGTCGGGGTGGCCCTTCGCCGGCGTGGACTACCACGACCGGTCGTGGTTCATGACGCCCAAGGGCGAGTGGTTTCGCAGCGGCGGCTACGGGCGATCGGGCGCCGAGCAAGGCCACTGTGGCCGGAGGGTGCGCTTCGACTACACCGAGAAGCGGGCCGTGATCTACGAGATGTCGTGGCAGCAGTCGATGAACAACGGCATCGCCGGCTAACAACCGACATTCCCCGGGTGTCCGATGCGGTTGGACGCGAGGGCGCTCTACTTCCCGAGAGGACGCTGTACTGGGGGTCCTTCGCGCTGGCCATGCCGTGGGTGTCAACGACGGCCCAAAGTTGACCCCCTAGCGACGGCCGAAAATTTGACCCCCTCGTGGTCATGCGTCTTCGGTGGCGGCCGCGGAGCGGCCGAGGTCTCGGTCTTTGAGCCGGTAGCTGTCGCCCTTGAGGGAGATGACCTCGGCGTGGTGGATCAGTCGGTCGATCATGGCGGCTGCGACGACTTCGTCGCCGAAGACCTCGCCCCAGCGGCCGAAGGGCTTGTTGCTGGTCACGATCAGCGAGGCCCGCTCGTAGCGGCTGGAGACGAGCTGGAAGAACAGGTTGGCGGCCTCGGGCTCGAAGGGCACGTAGCCGACTTCGTCGACCACCAACAGCGGATAGCGGCCCAGCCGTCGGAGCTCGTCTTGCAGCCGGCCGGCGTGATGGGCCTCGGCCAGCCGGGTGACCCACTCGGTGGCGGTCGCGAACAGGACCCGGTGCCGCTCGTGGTCGGCCACCAGCCGGCCGTCGCAGAGCACCCGCACCCGGTGCAGGTCGGCGAGCACCTCGACCCGCCGGCCGATCACCGCGGTATGGACGGAGTAGTCGTTGCCGTCCAGCCGCACGTAGTGGTCCCGGGCCAGGCGTGTGCTGCTGCGCCAGCCGGTGGCCGGGGCGACCGGCGGCAGCGGCAGCATCGTCGAGGAACACGTACGGGAAGGCCTGCTCGGCCAGCGATCGATCGCGGAAGGCGCTGACCTCGGCGTCGAGGTCGGCGCAGATCCGGGAGACCTCGGACTTGGAGATGCCGGTGTCCGCGCCCAGCGCCCGCACCAGGTCATCGACCTTCCGCGTGCTCACGCCGTGCAGATAGGCCTCCATCACCACCGCGAACAACGCCTGATCGATCCGCCGCCGGCGCTCCAGCAGCGACGGGAAGAACGACCCGGCCCGCAGCTTCGGAATGCGCAGCTCCAGATCCCCGGCCGTCGCGGTCAGCATTCTGGGCCGGGGGCCGTTGCGCTGGGCGGTACGGGTGTCGCTGCGCTCGTGCGGGCCGGCGCCGATCACCGCGGTGAGCTCGGCCTCGATCAGCGCCTGGTAGATCGTGGTGGCCGCCGATCGGATTCGGTCGTCGACATCGGCGACCTTCAGTGCGTCGAGCACCTCGAGCAGGGCAGACTGGTCCAGGGCCATCGTGTGCTGTGTCCTTCCGCGAGAACCATTGGCGTGGTCTCGCTGACCATCACACGATGGCCCCTCGCACGTGATCACCCACGCGGTCGTGGCCTGGACCTACACCACCAGCGGGGACGTCACCCGGACCCGCGAGTCTCCATCCACATACTTACGGCTCCCTGCGGCCAAGTTGCGGAAAAAAAAGTCAGGGATAGGCGAGCAGGACTGGCGGGTCCCGATAGCCTCACGATCAGAAAAACCACAGCTCACCGGCGCGTTCGTTTTCTTGGTGGCGACCACGGCGCACCCGCCACTCTCCAGAGGAACCACGATGGCCACCGACACCCCGAGCCCTGCTCGTGCATCATCTCGGCGCCGGTGCGCACGATCGCCGGTCAGCAGGACGTGGCGGGTTCACTTGCTCGACCCGTCGACGGTCAACTTCGCCGAGGTTGGGCCTCGGCGAGGCAGACGGTGGCGGAGTCTCCCGGGCCATCTGCCTTGAGGCGATCGATCAAGTTCCTGGCGCCTCACGGTTGCCCGCGGCTTCGAGAGCCTCCGCAACGGGACTGACCCGCCGGTCATCGAGCAGCAGGTCCACCGCACGGTCGACCAGGTTGATCCAGCGGTCCCCGCCGGGGTCGTTGCTCACCTGCTGGGTGGCCAGACCGGAGAGCACCGCGGTCCACAGGTCAATATCGGCAGGCTCTGTGAGGCCGGCTCGGGCAAGGATCTCGGCGCCCTGCGCGTAGACCCGCTCGGCCAGCGTGTACGACGCCGCGGTCGGCTCGAAGCCGGGGATGACCCGCAGGAAGAGCAAGTTGAGCCGAGCCTCGTCGGCGACCGCGAATTGGACGAACGTCTGCGCCGCAGTCCTGGCCGCAGCGCGCGGGTCTTCCGGGAGTTCGATCGCCTCGGCCTGGGCAAGGAGGGTCCGGTAGCCGTCGGCGAACATCGCGTCGTAGATCTCGTACTTGCTCGCAAAGTGGACGTACAGCGACGGTGCGCGGAGCCCGACCGCGTCGGCGAGCTCACGCATCGTCCAGCCGGTGAGTCCCTGTTCCCGGGCCAGTCCCCAGGCAGCGTCGAGGATCTGCTCGCGGGTGACTCTTCGGCGGTGCATGGAGCTGTTCGGCATGGGCCCCTCCTCGACCTTCCTAACTTTGTTCGGACCGCTCTTGACGAGCAACCAGCACGGCCGGATCCTAACTTTGTTCGGAAAGATCTGGCTGTGAAGGAGGTGACTAGTGATCGCCATCGACTCCATCCCGCGGATCACCCGGGACAGCGATGCCGGACGGCTCGCGGCCGCGGCGTACGACCAGCTCCTCGGGCTCCTCGACGAGCTGAGCCCCGAGGAGTGGAACGCCCCGACGGAGTGTCCCGGGTGGACCGTCGCCGACATGGTCGGCCACCTGATCGGCGCCGCGAAGGGCTACGCCTCGGTGCGAGAGCAGATCCGCCAGCAGTGGTGGGGGTTCCGGCATCGCCGGGAGTACGACGGCAACTCGCTGGACGCCGTCAACGCACTCCAGGTCGCGGACCACCGGGCCTTGTCGCCTGCGGAGCGGGTGGCGGCCCTGCGCGTGGCCGCCGGCCCCTCGGTGCGGTTCAGAATGCGGGTGCCGTCCGCGCTGCGCCGGATCAGTGGGCCGGTCGACTCCGGCGGGTCGACCGCTTCCGGCATGCCTGCCCGGGACACTGTCGGCCACCTGGTGGACGCGATCATCACCCGCGACGTCTGGATGCACCGGGTCGACATCGCCCGGGCTACCGGCCGCGACCTGGTCCTCGAGCCCGAGACCGACGGACCTGTCGTCGCCGACGTGGTGGCCGAGTGGGCCGAGCGGCACGGCCAGCCGTTCGAGATCACCCTCACCGGACCGGTCGGCGGCACCTTCGTCCAGGGTGTCGCCGGTGAGCGGCTCGAACTAGATGCCGTGGAGTTCTGCCGGGTGCTGGCGGGCCGGACCCACGGCGACGGGCTGCTAGGGGTTCGAGTCCTGTTCTGATTCTCGCGCCCTCCAGCGGCCTCAGCCCCCCGCACAGTCGAGCCCTGCCCGTGCAATTCCGGCCGCAGAGGTAACAGACGCCGTGATCTCGGGCGTAGATCGAGAGTGAACCGCTCAGCCTCTGGCGCCCCACGGGTCATCGCGTACCGCGCGGAATCTCTAGGCCGTTTCCATTCGGGGTCCCTCGCGTAGTCAAGAGCCCGCTGGATCAGTGCCGCGCGGTGGCCGTCGTAGTACGCGGCCCACATCTTCGCTCTGTGCTGCGACTGGCCGGCCTGCCGCGCTGGTTCGGCTTGTCGATCCAGGTGCCGCACCCTTCGCAGGCATGGGGCCGGCGTAGATCCACGCGTCAATGATGGCGAGTATCCGTACCCCGGTGCCAACCACTGTCAAGCGTTGAGGTGTGCACAGCCCGTCCAGCCTGGCGCCCGGCGAACGCCGTAACCATCGAATCCGACTCCGACTCCGGGTTGGGAGGACGGTATCCGCGACGGGCGAGGCGGCCCGGCGGAACTGGTCAACGTCCATGCGTTCGACGTCTCGACAGAGGAGCGCCAGCGGTTGCCGATGCGGCGTCTCCAGCCTGGTCCGCCACTCCGGCCACCGGCGGCTGGACGGTGCGGCGTTCCAAGCAAGGTCAGAATGGGCAAACGGTGATGTATCGCGTGGACACGGATAGCGGGAAATACTCGCTGAATGAGTTCCAGTTCACGTCCGTGACGACCTGGATTCTCATGGGCAGCGCTCCACCCTGACATGTGTCCCCATCGACACCGTCCACGCCATCCAGTCCCGCGTCCCCTACGGGGCCCCTAGGCCCCGGCGGACCGGGCGGGCCTTCCGGGCCAGGTACGGCTGCCTGAGTCGCTACGTGGTCGAGCCGTTGTTGCATCTGGTAGAGCGTCACGACGACCACACTTACGACGACCAGCAGTAGGGCATTGACAACGCAGCAGACGATCAGCGCCTTCTTCACGTTCTACACGATCGCTTACCGGAAACCGTTCGCCTCGGTTGGCTAGGGTCGGTCACCCAAGAGTGTTGTGCCGCATGACCACCGTGCCTGTGCGGATGGAGTGCGAACGCGAACTGC
Source organism: Blastococcus sp. (assembly GCA_035296685.1). Taxonomy (GTDB): domain Bacteria; phylum Actinomycetota; class Actinomycetes; order Mycobacteriales; family Geodermatophilaceae; genus Blastococcus_B. The sequence goes on along the minus strand of DATHAK010000048.1, from coordinate 50,661 downwards.
GTCGTTGAGCAACATCGGGGACGCGGCCGGCACTCCGCCGAACGGCGCTGTTAGCGGGGTCCTGCGGTCAGAGAGCACGTCCTCTGAGGTCGAAGTGGCGGGACCGAACGGGACCGTTGGAACCGACACGCCAGTACACGCGAAGTTCTTGGTGCTCTCCGTATCCGGCGGTGCTTCTGGCTAGCCGTACCCATTCGTTGCTATGCACCGTCGCTCCATGGAGCAATGGGCCACCGATTACTTGAGGTCCTTCGTGCAGTTCCACGCGAACGTCGTACGCGGTGCTCTCGCCCTCATTGACCATCTGCGTCATCCGGTCGGCGTTCTCCGCTAGGGGCATGCCCGAGAAGACGACCCGAGGCCCCGGAGCGAATCGCCATCGGACCGCTCGCTCCGCTGCCTCTTCGACCTCACGCTGCTCGGCCCGCTCCGCAACGGCCGCGGAACGTGAAGAGGCCTCCGCGGACTGCTCGGACGCCCGCGTGGCACGGCGCGTGTACAGGATGGCGCCCACGGACAGGAGGAAAGCAAGTACCGCGAGCAAGAAGGTTGCGGCGTCGAGATCCGTCGTCACGGTCCTATTGCACACCTCCCAGGGGGGCGCCTGTGCGACCCTCAGGACGTGCCGGCGCTGCGTGACGAAGAGCGGTGGGCGGCAAAGCTTCAATCGCTTGGCCATCTGCACAGGCGGTTGCCTCGATAGCCGCCGGGCCGTCTGGGACCATGGCGTCGAGGTCGTGCATGCCATCCCGGGAGCCGACGTCATGCTGTCGTACCTCGACGCCGAGGGCACCCGCTGCTCCAGGCCGGCCACCCGGGCGCGGGCCTCGTTCCGCTCGCGTCGGTAGCGAGCCTCGCGGCGGCCGGGCCGCTCTTCGTCTCGGTCGCCGTCTTCGGCCTCGGGATCCCCGCCCTGGGGGACCGCAGGACGGCCCGGGGGCTGGAAGTCGGGTCCTCGGCCGGCGTCGAATCCTCCGCCTGAGGAGCGGTCCGGAACCGCCGTCGTGACCGGCACCTCCACGGGCGCACCGTTCGACGGCCGGTTCACCGCCAACCTCATGGCGCTGGACGGGTCGCTGCCCGACCCCGGCGTCTGCGAGGACGGGCACGGCAAAATCCGGATCGACGGCACCCGAGGCCGCTACCTCGTGCTCATCGGCGGAGGCGACGTGTGCGGCGAGCACGTCGACGGGACCAATCTGGTCAGGTACCAGTTCTCCGGCAACTACGACGTCGTCTCGACCTCCCAGCGCAAGCTGCGCGGCGGCGACGGGTGGTTCGAGATCCGGCTGACCGACAACGGCCAGGGCACCGTCAGCGCCACGGACACCTGAGCAGGTGAGCGGCCACCGCCCGGCTGACCGACGTCAGTCGCCCGGCACCGCGAGCGCGGCCAGCGTCGCCGTGTCCGCTGCGACGTCGGCGAACCGCGGCACGAGGTCGAATACCGCGACGGCACCCGTGGGGAAGCCGGCGTGGAGGTCGCGGCGGGCCGTCTGGCTGCCTTCCCCGTCGTCGACTTCGGCGGCCAGCGAACCGATCGACGGGTTGTGGCCCAGGACGGCCAGCGTGCGCACATCGTCGGGCGTCTCGCGGATGGCAGCGAGCAACGCCTCGACGGTGTTGTCGTAGATCCGCTCCTCGACCACCGGGTCCGGAGCGGAGGCCAGTTGGGCCGCCGCCTGTTCCCAGGTCTGCCCCGCCCGACGGGCCGGCGAGACCAGCACCCGGTCGGGCACCAGCCCGTTCGACTCGAGCCAGGTGCCGATCGCCGTAGCCCGCCGCAGCCCCTTCTCGGTCAGCGGCCGGTCGGCGTCGACGGAACCGTCGCCTGCCTTGGCGTGGCGGATGAGGAGAAGTCGGTGCGGCGGCACGTCCCCGAGTGTGGCACCGGCTGTGCCGGGCGACCGCGCAAAGGTCGTGGGCAATCCGATTGGGCCCTGCGTTCCGAACGCTGTGAGCAGGCCGGTGGACGACGTCCGACATCCGCGGACGACTCGCCCCGGGGACGGCCCAGCACGGAGCACGGCCCCGATGGCGTCCAGCACAGCGGCGTCACGGGGATTTCCGAAAGGCGACACCCATGAGAACGCTCACGCGCACCGCATTCGCAGCCCCGGCCCTGGGCTTCGCCGCCCTGGTCGCCTTCGCCGGCCCGGCCGCGGCGGCCGAAGGTTCGGCCAACGCCACCCTGTCGCCGATCGCCGGCCAGCCCGTCGACGGCGCCACCGGTCAGGGCATGGTCGAGATCGACGGCACGAACCTGTCGTTCACCCTCGCCGCCCAGGGCCTGCTCAAGGACGCCCCGCACGCGGCGCACATCCACTTCGGTGCCGACGCCCGTCACGAGTGCCCCGGCGCCGGCGACAACACCGCCGGTCCCGTCACCGGTGAGACGAACGAGGGCGACCACTTCACCACCACCGAAGGCGCGCCCGCCTACGGCGAGATCGTCGTGTCGCTGACCACGACCGGTGACACCTCGCCCGCCTCGGGCCTGGCCGTGGACCGGTTCGGCGTCGGTGATGACATCAGCTACTCGCGCGGCGACGTGCAGGTGACCGAGAGTGTCGCCCAGGCGATCCTCGGCGGCCAGGCCGTCGTCGTCGTCCACGGCGTCGACTACGACGGCGACGGCACCTACAGCGACGGCGACCGCGGCAAGTCCGACCTCGACCCGAGCCTGCCCGGCGAGGCCACCGACCCCGCGATCTGCGGCGTGCTCAGCGCCTCGCAGATGGGCTCCATGCCGGCCGGCGGCGTCGACGCCGGTGCCGGTTCCACCACGGGCGTGGAGAACGCCGGCCTGATCGGCGCCGGCGCACTCGCGGTCGTCGGCGGGGGCGCGCTGCTCGCCCGTCGCCGGCGCCTCTCGACCGACAGCTGATGACCGGCGACGCCGGGCCCCGGGAGCGCCGCTCCCGGGCCCGGCGTCCTGGCACCGGGGTCCTGGCCGGGCTCGCGGTCCTGCTGCTCCTCGGCGGCGGGACCGCGGTCGCGGTCGGGCTCGCCGGCCAGGACGCCGACCCGCCCCGACCCCCGGTCTCCAGCGCCGACCCGTCCCACACCCCGGCTCGGGACTCCGCCACACCCGCGGCTCCGAGTCCCGCTGAGACCGCACCCGCCGCGCCCGTCGCGCCGCCGGTGTCGATCAGCGTCCCGGCCATCGAGGTCCGATCGGACCTGCTCACCCTCGGCCTGAACCCGGACGGAACGCTCGCGGTGCCCCAGCCGGGACCCGACTACGACACGGCCGCCTGGTTCGACGGTTCGCCCCGCCCCGGTGAGCCGGGCCCGGCCGTGATCGAGGGCCACGTCGACAGCGCCGCCAACGGCCCCTCGGTCTTCTACGACCTCGGCCGGCTCGTCTCGGGCGACCGCGTGGAGGTGACCCGCGCCGACGGCACCGCCGTCACGTTCGAGGTGTACGAGGTGCGCGTCGTCCCCAAGACCGACTTCCCGACCTTCGACGTGTACGGCAACACCGAGGGTCCGGAACTGCGGCTGATCACCTGCGGCGGCCCGTTCGACCGCGAGGCGCGCAGCTACGAGGACAACATCGTCGTCTTCGCCCGATCGATCGCCTGACGAGAGCGCCGGTTCGGCACGCGGCGGTGCCCTCCGGCTCGGGCTCGACCTGCGGCTGTGGGAGGAGTGGGCCGCCGGCTCCGCGGGGTCGATGTCGCCCGACCCCGCCGGCCTGCGGCTGTTCCAGGCTCCGGTGCCGCCGCCCCCGCCCCCGCCGCCGCCGGTCGTTCCGCCGCCCGTCACCCCGCCGCCCGCTCCGGCACCTGTGGCAACCCCGGCGCCCCCGGCACCTGCCGCACCCGCGCGGCCGGCCGGCTGCTGCGTGGACCTCGGCCAGTTGATCCAGGGCCTGCTCACCTGGCAGCAGGCCCAGCGAGCTGACGGCGGCGGTGGCAACGGCCGGGGCAACGGGCACGGCCACGGCAAGTAGCGGTCAGCCGCCGCGCTCCACCTCCGCCTGCACCACACCGCGCAGCGCGGTCAGCAGCGACTCGTCCGAGGCGTCGCCCCGCTGGAGCGCCTCCCGCGCCCCGGCCGGCAGGAGGCCCAGGTCCACCGTGTCCAGCCACGCGACGTCGCCGGACACCCGGCGGCCCAGCTGCAGGCCGTCGCCGTCCTGGCGGAGCACGTACTCCTCGCTGTCGATCGTGATCGTCATGTCGTCGCTCATGACCGCCCCCTACCCGGGCGGGCGGCGGATGCACGCCCCAGGATGAGCCCGTGGAGGAGGACTTCTGCGAGGTGGTCGTCACCGGTCCGGACTCCGACTGGCTGGCCGGGTTCACCCGCACGCTGGTGGAGGAGCGGCTGGCCGCCTGCGGGCACCACCTGAGCGCGATCCGGTCGATCTACCGCTGGGAGGGCGAGATCCACGACGAGGCGGAGGCGCGGGTCGCGCTGCACACCCGCCGCTCGCTGGTGCCGGCGATCGTCGGGCGGACGGCGGACCTGCACCCCTACGACGTCCCCTGCGTGATCGCGCTCCCGCTGGTCGACGGCAACCCGGCCTACCTGCGGTGGATCGCCGAGGAGACCCGCGAACCGGACTGAGCGTCCCGTAGCTCCTCCTTTCGAGTAGCGACCGACGGTGTCGGGCTGTGCCGGACGTTCCGCCTGCCGATGGAGAGGGGGAGGGCACCGACGTCCGGTGCCCCGCGGGGACAGGCGGACGACGTGGCACCACGACCGGAACGGCGCGAGCCTTCCGTCGCCGTGCCCGAGGACGAGCTCGTCCCCGCCGGCGACGCAGCACTCGTGAAGGCGATGCTCGACGCCCTTCCCTCGCCCACGCTGCTGATCGACGCCCAGGGCACCGTGCTGATCGTCAACTCCGCGTGGGTCGCCGCGGCTGCGCTGCTGGACGACGACCGGGTGCGCGTCGGTGTCGGCGCCAACTACTTCGACCTGGCCCTGCGCCTGGCGGACGACCACACGAACCGGGCCATGATCGCCTCGCTCCAGGAGCTCTCCCGAGGGGAGCGCCGCGCGGTCTCGCTCGACTACGCGCTGCCCCACGCCGGCGGCGTCTTCTGGTTCCACCTGCAGGCGTCGCGCGTGGGCAAGGAGGGGCACGTCGTCGTCACCCACACCGACGTCACCTCGCGGGTCACGGCCGAGCGGACCGCCGCCTGGCAGGCCCGGCACGACCCCCTCACCAAGCTGCCCAACCGCACCCGTCTGCACGAGATCATCGACGCCGAGCTGCAGCGCCCCGATCGGCCGGCGGTGGCCGTGCTCTTCCTCGACGTCGACGACTTCAAGGACGTCAACGACTCGCTCGGCCACGAGGTCGGCGACGAACTGCTGCGCGAGCTGGCCGAGCGCCTGAAGGCCGGCACCCGCGCCGAGGACACCGTGGGCCGGCTGGGCGGCGACGAGTTCGTCGTCCTCTGCCGGGACTGCGACGCCGACGGCGCGCAGGCGCTGGCCCGCCGCTGCCAGGAGGCGTTCGACCGGCCCTTCCTGCTCGGCGGCCGCAGTCTCCGGCTGACCGCCAGCGTCGGGATCGCGGGCGTCGGCCCGGACGATCGGAACGACGCCATCAGGTCCACGGACCTGGTCCGGGACGCCGACCTGGCGATGTACGCCGCCAAGGCCGCGGGCCGCAATCGGTTCCGCGTCTTCAGCCCCGATCTGCGCGCCGCCGTGCAGCAGCGGCTCGAGCTGGCCGCGGAGCTGGGGGATGCGATCGCCGGGAACCAGCTCGTCCTGCACTACCAGCCGGTCCTGCACCTGCCGACCGGTCAGGTCACCGCCGTGGAGGCGCTCGTCCGGTGGCAGCACCCCGAGCGGGGCCTGCTGCCGCCCTCGGAGTTCATCGCCCTGGCCGAGCAGCACCAGTTCATCGCCCCGCTCACCCGCTGGGTGCTGGCCGAGGCGGCCGCCCAGGCAGTGGCCTGGGACCGCTCCGGGCTGCCGCTCGTGGTCAGCGTCAACGTCAGCGCCGAGCACTTCGCCACCGGCACGCTCGTCGCGGACGTGCGGGAGGCGCTGGACAGCGTCGGACTGTCACCCGACCGACTGGTGGTCGAGCTGACCGAGACCAGCCTCGCCGAGGATCCGCAGCGCGCCGCCGCCGATCTGGCCGCCCTGCGCCTCGCGGGCGTCGAGGTGTCCATCGACGACTTCGGGAGCGGCTTCTCCTCGCTCAGTCAACTCGTCGCGCTGCCGGCCGGGGTGCTCAAGATCGACCGCAGCCTGGTCGACGGCGCGGACGGCCCGGCCAGCCAGCCGGCCGCCGCCATCGCCGCCGTGGTCGGTCTGGCGCGGGCCTTCGGCATGCGCACCGTCGCCGAGGGCGTGGAGACCGGCCAGCAGCTCGCGGTGGCGACCGATCTCGGTTGCACCTTCGCCCAGGGTTACCTGATCGCCCGGCCGATGCCGGCCGACCAGCTGACCGCATGGATGGCCGCGCGGCTGGCCGCCCAGCCCGCCTGACCGGAGCGATCCGCGGCCGCGCCCGGCGGGCGCACTACCCTCGACAGACGTGGCTGCCGACTTCTCCGTCGTCCTGGACGAACTGAACACGACCCTGAAGTCGATCGAGGCCGTGCTGCGCATCGACGACCTGCGCCAGGAGATCGCCGACCTCGAGCAGCAGGCCGCCGCGCCCGATCTCTGGAACGACGTCGAGGCGGCCCAGGCGCTGACTTCACGGCTGTCGTACCTGCAGGGCGACCTGCGTCGGGTCGAGGAGCTCCGCTCCCGGCTGGAGGACGTCGCGCTGCTGCACGAGATGGCCGCGGAGGAGAACGACGAGGCCACCACCGCCGAGACCGAGCGCGAGCTGGCCAGCATCCGCACCGCGATCGACGAGCTCGAGGTGCGCACCCTGCTCTCGGGCGAGTACGACTCCAGGGAGGCGCTGGTCACCATCCGCTCGGAGGCCGGGGGCGTGGACGCCGCCGACTTCGCCGAGATGCTGATGCGCATGTACCTGCGCTGGGCCGAGCGGCACAAGTACCCGACGGAGGTCCTCGACATCTCCTACGCCGAGGAGGCCGGGATCAAGTCGGCCACCTTCTCGGTCAAGGTGCCCTACGCCTACGGCACGCTCTCGGTCGAGCAGGGCACCCACCGGCTCGTGCGCATCTCGCCGTTCGACAACCAGGGCCGCCGGCAGACCTCGTTCGCCGGCGTCGAGGTGCTGCCCGTCGTCGAGCAGACCGACCACGTGGAGATCCCCGAGAACGAGATCCGGGTCGACGTCTTCCGCTCCTCGGGCCCCGGCGGGCAGAGCGTCAACACCACCGACTCCGCCGTCCGCATGACGCACATCCCCACCGGCATCGTGGTGTCCTGCCAGAACGAGAAGTCGCAGATCCAGAACCGGGCCGCGGCGCTGCGGGTGCTGCAGGCGCGCCTGCTCGTCGTCCGGCAGCAGGAGCAGCGGGCCGAGATGGACGCGCTCAAGGGCGAGGGGAGCAGCTGGGGCAACCAGATGCGCTCCTACGTGCTGCACCCGTACCAGATGGTCAAGGACCTGCGCACCGAGCACGAGACCGGCAACACGACGGCGGTCCTCGACGGCGACATCGACGCGTTCATCGAGGCCGGCATCCGCTGGCGCCGGCAACAGGAGACCGTCGACGCGAACTAGCGCCGGGGCGCGCGTTCGCGGTGGACGTCGTCCCGGGGGAGGCCATTTCCGGCACTGGAATGGCCGCCTGAGCGACATCGCTCACGCTCCGGGAGAGGTTCGCGGGGCGTCGTCCGAGGTCGGTGGGGAGGCCCGTCAACGAGTCTGGACAGTTCCCGGGCGTTGCGGTCGGGTGAGGGCCGCGTACAGGTACCGTGGCCCCTCGTGATCGAACTGCAACACGTCACCAAGCTGTATCCGGCGAGCAGCCGGCCCGCGCTCGACGACGTGTCCACCGAGATCGACAAGGGGGAGTTCGTCTTCCTCATCGGGTCGTCCGGGTCGGGGAAGTCGACGTTCCTGCGGCTGTTGCTCAAGGAGGACACCCCGACGTCCGGCACCGTCAGCGTGAACGGCCAGACGCTCAACACCCTGAGCAAGTGGAAGGTGCCCAAGCTCCGCCGCACCATGGGCTGCGTCTTCCAGGACTTCCGCCTGCTGCGCGACCGCACCGTGGCCCAGAACGTGGCCTTCGCCCTCGAGGTGATCAACAAGCCGCAGCGCACCATCAAGCGCGTCGTCCCCGAGGTCCTGGAGATGGTCGGCCTGGAGGGCAAGGCGCACCGCCTGCCCAACGAGCTCTCCGGCGGCGAGCAGCAGCGGGTGGCCATCGCCCGCGCGTTCGTCAACCGCCCGCTGGTCCTGCTGGCCGACGAGCCGACCGGCAACCTCGACCCGGAGACCAGCGAGGGCATCATGCTGCTGCTCGAGCGGATCAACCGCACCGGCACGACGGTGATCATGGCGACGCACGACTACCACATCGTCGACTCGATGCGCCGTCGCGTGATCGAGCTCAACGGCGGCCAGATCACCCGCGACCAGTCGCGCGGCGTCTACGGCGTCGGCCGCTAGAACCCCCGCTGACCGGCCCTCCACAGACTTCACGACAGGGAATCCATGCGCGTCAACTTCGTCCTCTCCGAGGTGGCCACCGGGCTGCGTCGCAACCTGACCATGACGGTCGCGATGATCCTGACGACCGCGATCTCCCTCGGGCTCATGGGCACCGGCCTGCTGATCGCCGGGATGATCTCCGAGATGAAGGAGATCTACTACGACAAGGTGCAGGTCTCCATCTTCCTGGCCGACGACGTCACCGACGAGCAGCGCACGGCGATCCAGACCGAGCTCGAGCAGTCGCCCGAGGTCGCGAACTTCATCTACGAGTCAAAGGACGAGGCCTACGAGCGGTTCCAGCAGCAGTTCTCACAGCAGCCCGAGCTGGTCGAGAACACCCCCGCGGACGCGCTGCCCGAGAGCTTCCGCGTGGAGCTGGTGAACCCGGAGCGCTACCCGGTGATCGCCGAGGCGTTCCCGAACGGCCAGAACGGCGTCGACCAGGTGCGTGACGAGGGCGACTTCCTGGACCGTCTGTTCAGCCTGCTCAACGGCGCCCGCAACGCGACGATCGCCGTGGCGGTGATCCAGGCGCTGGCGGCGCTGCTGCTGATCTCCAACACCATCCAGCTGGCCGCGTTCAACCGCCGCAACGAGACCAACATCATGCGGCTGGTCGGGGCCTCGCGCTGGTACACCCAGCTGCCGTTCATCCTCGAGGCCGCGTTCGCGGGTCTCATCGGCGGGCTGCTGGCCGCCGGCGGACTGATCCTCACCAAGGTGCTGTTCGTCGACCGCACGCTAGCCGGGCCGATCAAGGCCGGGATCATCCCGCAGATCGAGTGGAGCTCGATCGTCCAGAACAGCCTGATCGTCTCGGGCGTGGGCGTCGCGCTCGCCGGCGTCGCGGCCTACGTGACCCTGCGGCTGTACGTGCGGTTGTAGGGCGAGCCGCCGTCTCGTCGGGAAAACCGCGCGGTGCCCCCAAGTAACCTGGGGTCATGCCGCGTGAGACCGGGCGAAAGCTCATCGCCCAGAACAAGAAGGCGCGGCACGACTACTCCATCCTCGACACCTACGAGGTCGGCCTCGCGCTGACCGGCACCGAGGTGAAGAGCCTGCGTGCCGGCCGCGCCTCCCTCGTCGACGGGTTCGCCTCGATCGACGACGGCGAGGTGTGGCTGCAGCACGTCCACATCCCCGAGTACGTGCAGGGCACGTGGACCAACCACGCCCCGCGCCGCAAGCGCAAGGTGCTCATGCACCGCGCCGAGATCGACAAGCTGATCGGCAAGATCAAGGAGGGCGGGCTGACCCTGGTCCCGCTCGACCTGTACTTCAAGGACGGCAAGGTCAAGGCCACCCTCGCGCTCGCGAAGGGCAAGAAGTCCTACGACAAGCGGCACGACCTCGCCGAGCGCGACTCCCGCCGCGAGATCCAGAAGGCGTTCGGCCGGTACGTGAAGGGCCGCCGCTAGCGCCGCTGCCGCGGTGTCGTACCGAGTGCCGCGCTGCAGCGCTGCACTCTGCTCCACAGCGAGGGACCCGGCCTGGCCGGCTGCTCGCGCCGGGTGATCCCCGCCCGCCTAACGTGGCCGGCATGAGAGGCATCGCCTACGACCGGTTCGGCGACGAGTCGGTCCTGCAGGTCCGCGACGACCTCCCCGAACCGCCGGTGGGTCCGGACGTCGTCCTGGTCCGCGCGCACGCAGCCGGCGTGAACCCGGTGGACCTCAAGATCCGGGAGGGCCAGCGGGCGGGCGCGTTCCCGCACCACTTCCCGATCATCCCCGGCTGGGACCTCGCCGGAACCGTCGAGCGGGTGGGGCCCGCCGTCCGGGAGTTCGCTCCCGGCGACGAGGTGTTCGGCTACGTGCGCCGCGACCACGTGCAGTGGGGGACGACGGCGGAGCTCGTGCCGGTGCCGCTGCGCTGCCTCGCGCACAAGCCGGCGTCGCTGTCCTTCGCCGAGGCGGGCGCCCTGCCGCTCGCCGGACTGACGGCCTACCAGGCGCTCACCGAGGTCCTCGACGTCAGCGAGGGCGACCGCGTGCTGGTCCACCGCGCCGCGGGCGGGGTCGGCTTCAACGCCCTCCAGATCGCCGTCGCCCTGGGGGCGCACGTCATCGGGACGGCGAGCCCGCGCAACCACGGCTTCCTACGCGACGCCGGAGCCGCCGAGGTGCTCGACTACACGGCCGGGCCGCTCAGCGAGCAGCTGTCCGAGCCGGTCGACGCCGTCCTCGACCTCGTCGGCGGCGACACCCTCGCCGACGCTCCCAAGCAGGTGCGCGACGTCGCCCGCCTCGCCTCGGTGGTGGACCCGGGAGTGAACGACATGGGCGGCCGGTACGTGTTCGTCCGGCCCGACACCCACGACCTGGAGGAGCTCGGCCGCATGGCCGACGCCGGCCAGCTGCGGGTGCCGATCGCGAAGGCGTTCCCGCTGGAGCAGATCGCCGAGGCCCACCGGCTGGTGGCGGGCGGCCATGTGCGCGGCAAGGTCGTGGTCACCCTCCGATGACCACCGGGGACTCGATCGCGCCGCCCGCGGACGACGCCGACGTCCCGCGCTACTGGCGCGACCTCGGGCTGCCCGGTCTGGTGGACGTGCACGTGCACTTCCTGCCCGAGCGGGTGCAGGCGAAGGTCTGGCGGTACTTCGCCGACGGGGAGACCCACTACGGAGTCCCCTGGCCGCTCGCCTACGCGCTGCCAGAGGAGGAGCGGCTGGCGATCCTCGACGGGCTCGGCGTCCGCGCGTTCCCGACGCTGCCCTATCCGCACCGGCCCGGCATGGCCGCCTGGCTCAACGACGAGGCGGCGGAGTTCGCCGCCGGCCGGCCGCAGGTGCTGCAGTCGGCCACCTTCTATCCCGAGCCCGAGGCGCCGCACTACGTCGCCCAGGCGCTCGACCGCGGGGCCCGCGTGTTCAAGGTGCACGTGCAGGTGGGCCGCTTCGACCCGCGCAACCGCCTGCTCGACGCGGTCTGGGCCCGGCTGGAGGAGACCGGCACGCCGGTGGTCATCCACTGCGGCTCGGGCCCGCTCCGGGGCGAGCACACCGGACCGGAGCCGATGACCGGGCTGCTCGAGCGGTTCCCCCGCCTCCAGCTGGTGATCGCCCACCTGGGGATGCCCGAGTACCGCGACTTCCTCGACCTGGCGGAGCGCTTCGAGCGGGTGCACCTGGACACCACCATGTTCGCCACCGACTTCACCGAGCGACTGATGCCGTTCGACCCGGCCGACCGGCCGCGGCTGGCCGCGCTTCGCGACAAGGTGCTGCTCGGCAGCGACTTCCCGTCCATCCCGTACGCCTACGCGCACCAGCTGCAGGCGCTGCACCGGCTGGACCTGGGGGAGGACTGGCTGCGCGCCGTGCTCTGGCACAACGGCGCGCGGCTGTTCACGATCACCGGATGACCCCGCGCATCCGCCTGGCCGCCCCGGTCCTCGGCACCCCCGACCCGCACGGGCTGGCGCTCTTCTACCAGCGCCTGCTGGGCTGGCCGCTGCGGGACGACGAGCCGGAGTGGGCCACCCTCCGCCCCGCCGACGGGAGCACCGGGCTGTCCTTCCAGCTGGAGGCCGACCACGTGCCGCCGGTGTGGCCGCCGGAGCGGCGCACGCAGCAGATGCAGGTGCACCTCGACTTCGAGGTCGACGACCTCGCCGCGGCGTCGGCGGTGGCGGAGGAGGCCGGCGCCCGCCTGCTGAACGCCTACACCGATCCGCACGAGGACGTGCGCACCTACGCCGACCCGGCCGGCCACCCGTTCTGCCTGTTCGTCAGGACCTGAATCCGGTGGCCGGTCCCGGACGCCGTTCTCTAGCCTCGGTCGTCGTGATCGACGACCTGCCCGGCGGACTGACCGCCCGCCCGCTCTCGCCCGACGACGCGGCCGCCGCCGCCGCCGTCCTCGCGGCCGCCGAGCAGGTCGACGACACCGGCGAGTACCCCGACGCCGAAGACCTCGTCGAGTGGTGGCAGGGCTGGGGACTGGACGCCGGCCGCGACGGTCTGGCCGTGTGCGACTCGGACGCGGTCGTGGTGGCGTACGCGACCGTCATGGCCTCACCCACCTTCCGCGGGACGTTCTCCGTCGACCTCGAGGGCCGGGTCCGCCCCGACCGGCGCGGGCAGGGCATCGGGCGGGCGCTGCTGGCGTGGCAGGCCGAGCGCGGCACGGCGCTGCGGGCCGAGCGGCAGCCGGAGGCACCCAGCGTGCTGAGCGTCGAGGTGCCCGGCACGATGGCGTCGCTCGAGGCGCTGGTGCGGCGGCAGGGATTCGCGCCCGAGCGTTGGTACCGGGAGATGCAGCGCCCGCTGACCGACCTCCCCGACCCGCGCCCTGCGCCCGGGGTCGAGATCGTCCCGTTCTCCGAGGACCGGGACGACGAGGTCCGGCGGGCGCACAACGCCGCGTTCACGCAGCACCACGGCTCGTCCGAGCGGGACCCGGACGCCTGGAAGGCCCTGTTCACCGGCCAGCGGAACTTCCGCCCCGACCTGTCCCGGCTCGCCGTCGAGGACGGCGTGGTCGTCGGCTACGTGCTCGCCTACGTCTTCGAGGCCGACACGGCGGCGCGGGGCACCCGCGAGGTCTCGCTCGGGCAGATCGGCGTCCTGCCGCGGGCCCGCGGTCGCGGCATCGCCAGCGCGACCATCGCCGAGGTGCTGCGGACGGCGGCACGGAACGACTGCCAGTCGGCGGCTCTCGGCGTCGACACGGAGAACGTGACCGGGGCGCTGAAGCTGTACGAGGGCCTCGGGTTCCGCGCGATCCGCTCGCGGGTCACCTTCACGCTCGCCCTGCCGCCGGTAGCGGAGGCCCGCCCTCAGTAGGGTGCGGCGCATGGTCAGTGCCGATCAGCACCCGTCCGGTCTCGATCCCGCCGACGTGGCCCGCGCCCACCGGGCGATCGAGCCGCTGCACGCGCACCTGTACTTCGCGCCGGAGCACGACGAGCGGCTCGGCGCGCTCGGGCTCAAGCCGGGCCGGATGTCCTACTTCGCCGGCCGGGCCGCGCCCATGGGGGCGGTCGGCGCCGGCACCGTGACGGCGACCTTCTACAACTTCTCGCCCTCGCTGGTGGCCCACATGATCCCGCGGGCCTGGACGCTCGCCGCCCCCGAGCAGGTGCTGCCGGCCCGCCTCGACGCCGCGCGCGCCTCGCTCACCCGGCTGCTCGGCGACGACGTCGCGGGCTCGCCGGAGATCGCCGAGCTGGCCGGCCTGCTCCGGGAGGCGTGCGACGTGCTGACCCCGGAGGGCCGCCCGCTCTACGCCGCGCACGCCGACCTGCCCTGGCCCGAGGAGCCGCTGCTGGCGCTGTGGCACGCGGTCACCCTGCTCCGCGAGTACCGCGGCGACGGCCACATCGCCGCCCTGCTGCACGTCGACCTCAACGGCCTCGAGGCACTGATCACGCACACCGCGACCGGCCGCGGCTTCACCGAGCCGGCCGCCCGGGCGACCCGCGGCTGGAGCGACCAGGAGTGGGACGACGAGTGCCTCGCCCTGGTCGATCGCGGCCTGCTGGACGACAACGGACTGACCGACGACGGCCGCGACCTGCGCGCGCGGGTGGAGGCCGAGACCGACGTCCTCGCTGCCGACCCGTGGCTGGCCCTCGGCGCCGAGAAGACCGCCCGGGTCATCGAGCTGGGCAAGGGCTTCTCCCGGCGTTTGGTGGCCGGCGGTGCGTTTTCGGCCGAGGTGTTCGCCGGCCGCCGCTGACGGTCTCACCCGTTAGGGCGACCCGGCTGGACACCCCGTGACACGATGGACGACGGCCTCCGCGACGGACGGCGGCCCGCGGACGGAGGGAGGACGAGCGATGCGCAGCGCCTCGCGTACCGAGCCTCCCAGTACCGATCCCGAGGTCCTCCCCGCCTAGGTCCCGGCCGCCCGGCCGTCGGACGGCGCTGCGCGAGGACCTCCCGGTGCCCACCGTCGTCCCCGCGAACCCGGGAGTCCGTCATGACCGACCGCCGCCTCGCGCCGCTGAGCGCGCTGAGCACCCTCACGCGCCGCCCGCCCCGCGCCCGCGGTGTCCCGTCGCCGACCGGTGCGGCCCTGCCGGCGACGCCGGCCGGCCGCTCGCGGGTCATCGACAACGCCGTCTACTCGGCCGGACGACGGGTCGCCACGCCGGGCAGCGCCGCCGAGAGCCGGGAGGAGCTGGCCGCGGGGGAGGACCGGCTCGCGTGGCTCGGGCTCTACCGGCCGGAGCCGGGGGAGCTGGGCGCGCTGGCCGAGCTGTTCGACCTGCCCGAGCTGGCCGTCGAGGACGCGATCAAGGCCCACCAGCGGCCCAAGTTCGAGCGGTACGGCAACACGCTGTTCGTCGTCCTCAAGGCCGCCCGGTACGTGGACGCGGCCGAGGAGGTCGAGTTCGGCGAGCTGCACCTGTTCCTCGGCGCGGACTTCGCCATCACCGTGCGGCACAGCGAGTCGCCGGACCTGTCGCGGGTGCGCCGTCGGCTGGAGAGCGAGCCGGCGCTGCTGGCCAAGGGCAGCGAGGCGGTGCTGTACGCGACCCTGGACGCCGTCGTCGACGGCTACTTGCCGGTGGTCGCCGGGCTGGCCAACGACATCGACGAGATCGAGACCGAGGTCTTCCGGGGTGACCCGGGCGTCTCGCGGCGCATCTACGAGCTGTCGCAGGAGGTGCTGGACTTCCAGCGGGCCGCCCAGCCGCTCACCGGCATCCTCGCCGCGATCACCGCGGGCTTCGACAAGTACGGCGTGGACGAGGAGCTGCGCAGCTACCTGCGCGACGTCGCCGACCACGTCACCCAGGTCAACGAGCGGGCCGAGGGCTTCCGGCTGCAGCTGCGCGACATCCTCACCGTGAACGCGACGCTGGTCGCGCAGCGGCAGAACGAGGAGATCCGCGAGCTCACCGAGGCCTCGATCGCCCAGGGCGAGGAGGTCAAGAAGATCTCGGCCTGGGCGGCCATCCTGTTCGCGCCCACGCTGGTGGGCACCGTCTACGGGATGAACTTCGACCACATGCCGGAGCTGAGCTGGCAGTTCGGCTACCCGCTGGCCCTGCTGCTGATGCTCGGGGTCAGCCTGACGCTCTACCTGGTGTTCAAGCGGCGCGACTGGATCTGAGCGCGTCGGTGTAGTCGCTCCAGTTACGACGGCGTGAACTCTCGTCCCACGCGGGATCCGCCGTAGCGCTGGCGTGGAGCCGCGCGGTCGGCTGCCGAAAGACAACCCCACAGGCGGGCCGCCGCCGCGCGATGCGGGGATCTCCCGCGGACCACCTTCCGGGAGACCCGATGATCGGCACGTTGTTCGGACCGGCTCGCGCGCTCATGGGCCGGCTCTCCTACACCCCCAAGATCGTCGCCGTCGTCCTGGTGCTGGCCGTGCCGCTGGCCTGGTGCCTCTACCTCTACCTGGAGGCGGAGGGCGCGCAGATCGACTTCAGCGCCAAGGAGCGCGACGGCGTCGCCTACCTCGTGCCCGTCGCCGCGCTGGCCGGCGAGGTGGTGCAGGCGCGCTCGGCCGCCGTCGACGGCCGAGTGGACGCGGCCGCCGTCGAGGCCGCATGGGAGCAGGTGGCCGCCACCGAGCAGCGGCTCGGCGGGTCCCTGGCGACGGCTGAGTCGTTCGAGGCCGCGAGGGCGGCGGTCGAGGGCGCGGTGGGCGGGAAGGGGTCGCCCCGGCAGGTCTACGACGCGTGGACGGCCGCGTCCGAGGCGGTGGTCACCCTCGCCACCTCGGCGTCGGACGGCTCGAACCTGACCCTCGACCCCGATCTCGACTCCTACTACGTCATGGACACCGTCGCCTTCCGCATGCCGCGGCTGCTCGAGGACCTCACCGGGACGGTCACCGACCTGGCGCTGGCGAACGCGCGTCGCGGGATCCGGCCGCGATCGCCGTCGCCCGGCTGCGCGCCGCCGAGAAGCTGGGCTCGGTCAGCACCACCCTCGGCGCGATCAGCGGCGGACTGGCCAAGACGTTCGAGGTCACCGGGAACGCCCGGGTGCTCGCCGAGCAGGACCGGGTGGACGACATGACCGCCCAGGTCTCGACCCTCTACTCCGCTCTCTCGGGGGCGGTGGCCGCCGACCGCACGGGGGTGGTCGACGGGGACGCCGGCGACACGACCGTCCTCATCACCGCGACGTGGCAGGCGCTGCTGCCGGCCCTCGACGACATGCTCGCCGTCCGGGTCGACGGCTTCGCCTCCGCCCAGCAGCGCGCCGTCGTCGTCACCGCGGTCGGCCTGCTGGTGGCCGGGTACCTGGTCGTCGGCTTCTACCTCTCCTCGGTGCCGCCGATGCGGCGGATGCGCGACGCGCTCAGCCGGGTCGCCGACGGCGACCTGCGCACCACGGTCGACGTCGGCACCCGCGACGAGATCGGGCAGATGGGCAACGCGCTGAACAGCACGATCCAGGCGCTGCGGGCGGCCGTCGAGCGGATCGGGGCCTCCGCGGAGGTGGTCGCGGGCTCGAGCGCCGACACCAACCGGCTGGCCCGCGAGATCCAGGTCGCCGCGCAGACGGTGCACACGCAGGTCGCCGAGTCGGTCGGGCACGTCGCCGGCGTTACCCGCAACGCGGTCGCCGTGGCCTCCGCGGGCGAGCAGATGGGCTCGGCCATCCGCGAGATCAGCCAGGGCGCACGAGGCGTCCGGCACGTCGACCCAGGCGGTGGAGGTCACCGAGAGCGCCGGCCGGCTCGTCGCGCGGCTGGAGGAGTCGACGGCTGCCATCGGGCACATCGTCGAGCTGATCACCCAGGTCTCGCAGCAGACCCACCTGCTGTCGCTGAACGCCTCGATCGAGGCGGCCCGGGCGGGCGACGCAGGCAAGGGCTTCGGGGTCGTCGCGCAGGAGGTCAAGGACCTGGCCCAGGAGGCGGGTGCGGCGGCGAACGACATCGCGGCCCGGGTGAAGACGATCCAGGCCGACACCGGCGAGGCGGTCGCTGCGATCGCCGAGATCGGGGCGGTCATCCAGCGGGTGAACGACATCCAGGGCACGATCGCCGCCGCCGTGGAAGAGCAGGACGCGGCCACCGGCGAGCTCGGCCGGGGTGCCACCACCGTGGCCGGGGCGGCCGAGGACATCAACACCGGGATGGGTGCGGTCGAGGACACGGCGCGGGCGAGCGAGCAGCAGGCCCAGCAGGTCGGGGCGGTCGCGCAACGCCTGGAGGAGTCGGCGCAGGAGCTGCGGACGGCGGTCCAGCGCTTCACCGTCTGAGCGCCCTGCCGGACGGCCCGACGACGTCCCTGGGCAGGGCATTTCCGTGCCGGGAATGCCCTCTCCAGGGACCCTGTTCGGCGGCTTCGCTGGGGAGACACCCTCGTACGGGGGAACACGTATGGCCGCCGGGCCGTTACCCTGTCTGCACAACTACACAGGGGGTGAATGGTCTCGACTTCGGTCGGGTGACCAGGGGAAGCGAGCCGAGGAAGGCAACGATGAGCTCGTTAACCATCCGTTGCACAAAACACAAGCGCCGACTCTGATCGCGCTGACGCTTACGCCCTCGCTGCCTGACAGCGGGAGCTAGCGTCTGTCAGCCCGGGTTCGTCATCGGCCCGGATCCTGGCATCAGCTAGATGACTCACTGCGCGCGCCGGTCACGGGCACGCGCGGGACATCCAACAGTGACTGGGCCCGTCACATCGACTTGTCTGCGGGATCGATGGGGCCGAGTAGAGGCGATGCAGTCTGCGCTCGGAGAAGCCCTGGTGATGCGTCGAAGGACGCGGGTTCGATTCCCGCCACCTCCACCCCTGTGCGCGAGCCCCGGTCGGGTCACCGACCGGGGCTCGCGTGGTTTCAGGGCCCGGGCTCGACCCACTCGGTGATCATGCGGTCGTTCAGATGAAGGCAGGTCATCCGCAGCGGGCCACCGGCGGAAGCCGTGAAACCGTGGACCTCGCCGGCGGGAACGACCACGACCGAGCCACCCGTGGCCTCGATGGTGCCCTCGCCGGCCAGGAACGAGCCCGACCCCTCGTGCAGGACGAATACCTCCGCATACGGGTGCCGATGCGGTCCGGGTCCGTGTCCCGGCGAGCTCGCCTGGATGAAGAAGGAGACCGGCACTCCACCGTGGTCGCGACCGAGGAACGTACGCGATTCGTCGTCTCCTGGAAGGTCCGTGTTCCGGATGTGAAGGGCCACGCCGTCTCCTCGTCCCGGTGCCCGGACCGGTCTTCGTCCGGCACGGGGACGCTAGCGGACGATTCACCCGAGTGGCTCATGCCAGGACCTGCACGGGCCGCAAGGAGGCCGGGGCGGTCGCCTCGGTGGTGGCCACCCGGGTGCAAGCCATGCCGACGACGAGCAGGCCAGCGGCGGCGGTGATCGCGGTGATCGTCCAGCCGGCCGTGTGGACGCCGTGGTGCTCGCTGAGGACCCCGAATCCCAGGGCGAACGGCAGGAAGGCGATCCAGGTGAGCGTGCTGACGCCGGACGCGACGCCGGCGCGGATGGTGGAGGGGACGGCGTCGTTGAGCAGGCGCGAGACGTGGAGGCCTGCGGCGACGACCAGCAGGGCCAGCAGGATCTGCGCCGCAGTGATGACGACGACGTCTCGGCTGAAGGTCAGGACGACGCTGGCCGAGACCATGAGCGCCGCGACCGAAGCTGCGGTGACCGGCCGGTCGAGGTGGATCCGGCCGGCGATCAGTCCGCCGAGCCCGAGGGAGGAGACGAGCGCGGCCCAGTACGGGCCGTAGAACACGGCCGGCACCGCCAGCGCCACCAACCACAGCGGCCCGAACTCGAGAACGACCTGCAGGACGACACCGGTCAGCATCGAGAGCGTGACGATCGGCAGGAGCCGGCCACGCCGGGTCAGCGTGCGGTAGGTCAAGCCGACGTGGGCGCGCAGCGAGGTGGCGTCGCCCGCGCGGTGCAGTTGCGGCTCCGAGAAGTGCCACAGCGCGACGATCGACAGCAGCACGACGGGCACCGTCAGCAGGTAGGTGAATCGCGTGCCGGCAATCCCGGCCAGGGCACCGCCGACCAGGGCGCTCACGACCAGGGCCGCGCTGTCCACGAGCCGGTTGCGTCCCATGTGCAGCTCGAACGCCTCGCTGTTGCTGGTCTCCTCCAGAACGGTGTCGTAGATGATCGAGTCGATCGTCCCGGAGCTCAGCGCGAAGCAGACGCCCAGCACCAGCGCGCTCCCGATGTAGGTGGGCACGTTCTGACTGAGGCCGCCGATGAGGGCACTGATTGCCAGCGCGACGTCGGCCGCCATGAGGACCCCTCGGCGGCTCCATCGATCGGCGAGGATGCCGGAGGGGATCTCGAGGATCGGCACCACGGCGGCGTACGCGGCGGCCATCAGGCCGACACTCGCCGCGTCGAAGCCGATCTCGTCCATGAACAGCTTCTCCACCGGAACCCAGAAGACGAGGCCTTGCAGGAACGAGGCCACGTGCAGCGGGAGCAACCGCCTCTGCAGGGGGCCCGGGGATCGCAGGATGGTGAGCATCGCGGGTTCCTCCGGTCTCGACGGGATCACGGAGACATCGGAGCTGCGGCGCGGTCCTCGACATCCCGCCCCGCCCGGATCGGTGGCAATGTCGAGAACTCGTGGCCGGGTCCGACGTCTCCGGTGAGCAGGCGCCCAGCAGGGCGCCGGCGATCCCGAGGAGGCACCGTGAAGTTCATGCTGTTGATCTGGAGCAACCCGGCGAACTGGGACGCCCTCACCCCGGCCGAGCAGGAAACGCTGGAGGGCGATGCGTCGTCCGAGCACGCCGCGCTCGACGTCGCGCTGATCGGCTCGGGAGAGCTCGTGGTCTCCGCCGCCCTCGCCGATCCGGTCACCACCCGCACCGTCCGCGTACGTGGCGGGGTCGTCGCGAGCACCGACGGTCCCTACGCGGAGGCGAAGGAGCACCTGGTCGGTTACTACTTGGTCGACTGCGAGAGCCTCGACCGGGCGACCGCCATCGCCGCGCAGATCCCGGACGCGCGATGGGAGCGCGTCGAGATCCGGCCGGCCATGGACGTCGCCGGTCTGGAGATGTGAGGCGCCGGTGGACAGGGGCGCCGACATCGGACAGACGCTCCGAACGCTGGCGCCGCAGGTCCTCGGGGCTCTGGTGCGCCACCACGGCCACTTCGACGCGTGCGAGGACGCGGTGCAGGACGCCCTCCTGGACGCGACCGTCGTGTGGTCGGAGCGCGGGATCCCGGAGAGCCCGAAGGGGTGGCTGATCACCGTCGCGTCCCGTCGGTTGGCCGATCGGTGGCGCAGCGAGACGGCCCGCCGGCGACGTGAGGCCACCGTGGCCGCACTGGAGTCTTCGGAGCACCCGGCGCCTCCCGCACCGGCGGTGGACGACACGCTGGCGCTGCTGTTCCTGTGCTGCCACCCCGCGCTGTCCCCGCCGTCGCAGGTGGCGCTGACCCTGCGCGCGGTCGGCGGGCTCACCACCGCGGAGATCGCCCGCGCGTTCCTGGTCCCCGAGGCGACCATGGCCCAGCGGATCAGCCGGGCCAAGGCGCAGATCTCCGCCGCCGGCGCCCGGTTCCACCTGCCCGAGCACGAACGACAGGAGCGACTCGGTGCCGTGCTGCAGGTGCTGTACCTGATCTTCAACGAGGGCTACGTCGCGACGTCCGGCCTCGATCCGCACCGTGTCGAACTCACCAGCGAGGCCATCCGCCTTGCCCGGGAGGTCTGGCGACTGCTACCGGGAGACGGTGAGGTCGCCGGACTGCTCGCCCTCATGTTGCTCACCGACGCCCGGCGCCCGGCTCGTGTCCGGTCGGACGGCGCCCTGGTGCCATTGGCCGAGCAGGACCGGCGCAGGTGGGACCGGAGCCTGATGAGAGAGGGCTCCGCGCTCATCACCGACACTCTGAGCCGGGCCCAGGTCGGCCCGTTCCAGATCCAGGCGGCGATCGCCGCCGTGCACGCCGAGGCCTCCCGAGCCCAGGACACCGACTGGCCGCAGATTCTTGCGCTCTACGACCTGCTGGCTCAGTCCTCGACCAACCCCATCGTGCTGCTCAACCGGGCCGTCGCCGTCGCGATGGTGCACGGCCCGCGGGCGGGCTTGGACCTGCTCGCCGAGCTCGACGCGGACCGGTCCATGTCCATCCACCACCGGCTGCACGCTGTCCGCGGCCACCTCCTCGAGCGAGCCGGTGACCGCGTGGCCGCGCGGGCCGCGTTCGATGAGGCCATCCGTCGGGCGACGAGCATCCCCGAGAAGCGTTATCTGCAAGCTCAAGCCGTCAGGCTCGCCAACCATGGAGACGCCCAGAACTGAGTGCGCATGAGCCCCGGCGGGCGTGTGCAGTCTCGTGGCGAACCGTGTGCAGGCAAAGAAGGCATGTCTCGGTTGGTGCGCTTCACCTGCATGTTTTGCTTTCGCCAGGATCCTGGGTGGCGAGAGGGCCGGGGGCCACCGCGGACCGCGGTGGCCCCCGGCCTTGCTCGTGCAGCCAGCCGCGTGGCTCGTGACGGGTCGGAGCGATCTGCCCACGGCACCCGGTGATCAGCAGGCCGGCGAACACTTCGGGCAGGAGCGGGCCGGCGACGCCATGCGAGCGCCGATCGCCGCACGGGGCGAGGCGCCACAGATGTCTTGGCGATGGGCCGCCATGCGCACTTCGCCGACGGCCGCCTTCTCGTGGTCAGACCGGCGCTATCGGTGCCCGCTCCGAGCTCGGGGACCCGTCGCTCGCCGACCCGGCTGCCTGTTCGCGCGTGGCGTCCTCGTAGTGCCACACCATCCGGTCGAGGAACCAGTTCTTCCCAGCCATGTGGACGGCCAGGCCGGTCGCCGTCATCCACGGGTCAAAAATGATCAACCCCCGCACGAGGACCGCCATCCCCGCAGTGTTGATGCCGGTCAAGACGATGGGTGCGAGCCGGCGCCGGGGCGGCGTGCCTTGTTTTCTGCTGGCCGTCCAGAGGCGTTCTCCGAGGACGGCCTGGGAGGCCCACCGGTCCGCCGACGGGGGTGGTGGGAAGGCGCGTGGGTTGACCGCGGTCCACACACAGACAGCCACGATGGGCAGCAGCGACCGCCGACCGATCCACTTCCGACTCCAGATGGCCAGCGCGAGCAGCGCCGGAATGGGGATGCGGGTGTAGACGCTCCAGGGATTGGCGTGGCGTTGCCAGCCCTCGTCGGTGAGCCCGAAGGCCTTGGTCATCGCCTGTTCGGTGCCGGACATGCGTGGAGTCCCTCCTGCGACCAGTTCCTGCTCCGGGGCCCCCGCGTGGGGGGAGTGTCCCCTGCCGGGCCCGTGCTGTGACCGGCGAGCGCCGTCGCGCGTCGGGGGTCGGCGCGTGAGCGCGGTCAACGGCGACGGACCGTCGGGAGCGAGCGTCAATCGGTCGGCCCACCGGAAGGGTGGCAGTGGCCGGCAGAAGCAGCGTGTGCACACTCGCGGCGACTCGTGTGCAAGCCCGGTGGACCCTCCGGCGGATGAGGGTCTGTACCTGCGGTTTCGCGTTTCGCCAGGACCCCACCCTCCGTGCCTACCGGCGACGGTGTCAGGCGTGGGCCGGGGGCGTCGTCGTCGACGCCTGATCAGCCCGCGGCGGGCGCGGCCTCGATGACGAACACGTCGGTGCCGGTGGGCACCGCCCCGACCAGCCGGAAGCCGGCAGCGGACAGCAGCCGGCCGTACTCGGCCAGCTCGCGTTCCCGACCGCCGGGCGACACCAGCATGTTGAGGTCGGAGAAGGCCGTCACCGCCGGGTCCGGAGCCTGGTCGAGCAGTTGCTCGACCAGGAGAAGCGTGCCGGTCGGTGCCATGGCCCGCCGGCAGCTGCGCAGGATCGCCACGGACTCCTCGTCCGGCCAGTCGTGGATCACCGCCTTGAGCAGGTAGGCGTCCCCACCCTCGGGCACGCCGGCGAAAAAGTCGCCGCCGACGATGCGCAGCCGGTCCGTGCCGACCAGGTCCGCCACCGCGTGTGGCTGATCGAACAGCACGCCCCGCACCTCGGGGTGGCGCGCCAGGATCGCGGCCATCAGCGTGCCGTGCCCGCCGCCGACGTCGACCACGGTGCCGAACCGGCCGAAGTCGTAGGCACCGGCCACCGCCTCCGCCACGGTCCCCGAGACCGCACGCATCGCCCCGTCGAAGGTCGCCTGTTCCTCGGGTCGGCTCGCCCGGTACTCCCACACGGACATGCCGTGCACGTGTTGGAACGCGTTCTCGCCGGTGCGCACACTTCCCTCCAGCGCCGTCCACGCCTGTACGTAGTACGGCCGGCCGATCAACTCCGCCCACCCGGCGACCGACCGGGGCGCGTCGCGACGCAGCGTCGCGCCAAGCTCGGTGAGGCCGAACCGGCCGTCCCCGGAGCGCTGGTAGATGCCGATGGTGGCAAGTGCCCTCAGCAGCCGCAGCAGCGTGGGAGCGTGCGTGCCGGTGGTCCGCGCCAGGTCCTCGACCGTCCGGGGCCCGTCGGCGAGAAGGTCGGAGATCCCGAGCCGGGTGGCCACCGACAGGCTCTGCGCGACCTGGTAGCCGTTCAGCATCCGACGCATCTGCCGCACGGGGTCCATGCGGTGATCCTGGCCCTCCCGGGCCGGACGGGGCAGTGTCCCGGGCACGCTCGGACCCGGTCGCTGACCGGGCCCCTGCAGGCGTCTGCTGCTAGGCGGCTCCGTGCCACGGCCGCAGCCTCGGGATCCACCCCCGGACGTTGCGCCGGTACTCCCGGTACTCGTCGCCGTAGTCGTCCTCCAGCGTCGGCTCCTCGTAGGCCCGGACGAACGTCGCCACCAGGAGCAGCACGATGAACGCGTAGACCAGTGCTCCCCAGCTCCCGAACAGCAGCGCCTGCCCGAGGATGATCGTCAGCACCGCCAGGTACATCGGGTTGCGCACGTACCGGTACGGCCCCACGACGACGAGGTGGGCGGTCGGCGCCGCCGGCGCAGGCGTCCCGTCGGCGCGCGCGAACCGGACGAACGCGTCGAGCAGCACGACGATCCCGCACGAGATGAGGACGGTCGCCACGATGGTGACCGTCGGGGACCGGTCGCCCGGCCATGCGCTACGCCACCCGGTGATCAGCCCGGGGATGAGTCCGGCGACCACGCCCGGTGTGAGCACGAGGAACACGAGCGTGCCGACCCATGCTCGGACGCGGACGCGTTCCATCGGTCGAGCGTAGCCACCGCGCCGGCGCGGGAACTGCACACCGGAAGCCACGTCGTGGCGGCTGCGCCCCCGATCGGACGAGTGCTCCGGGAGTAGCGTGCCG
The DNA here is from genome assembly GCA_035296685.1 of Blastococcus sp. Classification (GTDB taxonomy): domain Bacteria; phylum Actinomycetota; class Actinomycetes; order Mycobacteriales; family Geodermatophilaceae; genus Blastococcus_B. The sequence continues at coordinate 25,908 of DATHAK010000048.1, read as the reverse complement.
CGCCATGCGGCGCCGGCCGGACACGCTGTTCACGCCCGCGTTCGTCGCCTTGACCCTGTCCGACCTGGCCTACTTCATCGCCGGTGGCGCCTTGATCGGGGTGACCCCCTTCTTCGTGACCGGGCCGCTGGGCGGGGGCCCGGCCGCGGTCGGCCTCGCCGTCGGGGCGTTCAGCGTGACCACCGTGATCCTGCGGCCGCTGGCCGGCCGATGGGCCGACCGTCACGGCCGCCGGCCGCTGCTGATCGGCGGGGCCCTGCTGTTCGCTCTCCTGGTGATGGGCCACCTCCTGGTCACAGACGTGGCCTGGCTGGTGGTGCTGCGCCTGCTGCTCGGGGTGGCCGAGGCCCTGTACTTCGTCGCCGGGTTCGCGGCCCTGGCCGATCTCGCTCCGCCCGGCCGAGCCGGCGAGGCGCTGAGCTACAACTCACTTGCCCTCTACGTGGGCATCGCCACCGGCCCGATCCTCGGTCAGGCGCTGCTCGGCCGGGGCGGATTCCCGCTCGTGTGGGCAGGGGCCGGCGTGCTGCTGGCTGTGGCCGCGCTGCTCGCCGCCCGGGTGCCGGAAACCCTCGAGCCGGCGTCCGGGCCGTCCGCTCCGGCACCACTCATCCACCCCGCTGCGCTGGTGCCCGGAGTCGGCCTGTTCATCGGAGTGGCCGTGGTCGGCGGCTTCCTCGCGTTCGCGTCACTGCACGCCGCCCGTCTCGGCCTGGACCTGTGGAGCACGGTGCTCGGCCTGTTCGGTCTCGTCGTGGTGGCCTGCCGCATCCTGTTCGCGACGTTGCCGGACCGCGTCCCGCCGCTGCGCCTGGCTGCCGCTGCGCTCGTAGCCTCCGGCGCCGGCCTGGTTCTCCTCGCCACGGTGCCGGCAGCCTGGAGTCTCTTCACCGGCGCCACGCTGCTCGCGATCGGCACGGCCTTCCTGACGCCGGCGGTGTTCGCGGCCATCTTCAGCCGTGTCCCGGCGTCCCAGCGCGGCAGCGCAGCAGGGACGGCCAGCCTGTTCATCGACCTGGGGCTCGGCGGCGGACCCGTCGTCCTCGGTTTCGTCGCGGCGGCGGGCGGTATCCCGACGGCGTTCCTGGCCGCCGCCGGCCTGGCCGCCGCGGGAGCCGTGCTGCTGGCCTCGCGGCCGATCCCCCGAGCGCCTGTGCCTGTGAGTCCGGACGCCGGGTAGCGGTGCTGGTTCGGCTCCTTCGGGTGCCCTCGCTCAGCTTCGGGCCGGGCCGGGGAAGCGCGTCCGCAGGACCCGGTGGACGGCGTCCGGGTAGGGGTCGGCCTCGGCGATCGCCTTCTGCACCATGTCGAGGACGGCGTCCGTCCCCACGCCCAGAGCCGGTCGGGGCGAGCTCCTGGCCAGGATGTCGGCGGCCAGCAGCAACTCGATCGCCAGGAGGTCCTCGAGCAGCCCCAGTGCGGTGTCGGTCTTGCGGACGCTGAGCGGGGCTCCGGTGGCGTGGTCCTCCACCCCGAGGTCCAGGGGCGGCGTGTCCAGGGTCGCGGGTGCGGCGAGCTGCTTGAGCTCGCTGAACACCGCCGCGGCCGGATAGCGCAGCTGCAGGCCGTAGGCGCTCGTGGGTGGCGGGCTCGCCGGCTGCTGGAAGAACGCGTCCCACAGGTGCGCCATCCGGCGCTCGCTGAGCTGACCGACGTGCGCGACGGCGATCCGCAGCGCGTCGCAGGCGAGGGCGAGCACCATCGGGTGAAAGTTCCCGTTGCTGATCAGCGCCCGGTCGGCGACCGAGACCAGGGGGTTGTCCGCGGCGGCGTTCAGCTCCGTCTCCACCGCGATGCGCGCGGCATCGACGTACTCCCGCAGCGCCCCGTGCACTTGCGGGACCACCCGGAACGACAGGGCGTCCTGCACCGATCGGGACCCGTCGGGGCCGAACAGCGGGCTCCCGGCGAGCAGCTCCCGGAGGTGGTCGGCCGCCGCGATCTGCCCGGGGACCGGCTTGGCCCGGCCGACCGCGGCATGGAGGACCGACGGATTGGCCGCCGTGGCCTCCATGGACAGTGCCGCCGCCTTGTCGGCGGCCTCCGCGACCCGCGCCGCGCGGGCGACCACCAGCGCCGCCTGGCCGACCGACACCCCGTTGGCCGAGATGAACGCCAGACCATCCTTCCCGCCGAGGACGAGCGGTGCGATCCCGGCCCTCCGGAGGGCGTCCGCTCCGGCCAGGACCTCGCCCTGGTACTCCGCGCGGCCCCGCCCGATCGCGACCTGCGCCATCCCGGCCATGAGCGCGATGTCGGCCGCCCCCACGGACCCGGTCCTCGGCACCAGTGGGTGGACTCCCGCGTTCAGCATCGCCGCCAGCGTCTCCGCGACCGCGACTCCTGCGCCGGAGCCGCCCCGGGCGATGCCCACCAGCCGCACGGCGAGCGCGGCCCGCACCAGCGGCACGGGCAGCGGCGGTCCGACCCCGCCGTAGTGCGACATGACGAGGAACTCCTGCTCGCCGCGGATCTCCTCGTCGGTGAGTCGCGTGTTCCGGGCATGACCGACCTGGGTGGTCAGGCCGTAGACGGCGGTGCGCGCGGCGAGCGCCTCGTCCACGATCTCCCGGGCGGCGGCGACGGTCGCCCGGGCCGAGTCGTCCAGCTCCACCCGTGCGCCGTCGACCACGGCGGTCAGGTCCTCGAGGGACAGCGGCGCGGTGCTGATGCGGACCGTGGTCATGCGGTGCCTCCGGACAGGCGGAGCGTCCAGCGCGCGACATGGAGGTCGTCGCGAGCGCCGGGCCGCGGCCGGCCGATCGTAGGTCGTCTGTGCCGGTTAGGTCTCGCGCACGGGTGCCCGCGGAGGTCCTCGGCCGGCCCGCTCGCCCAGGGCGGCGGCAGACCGGCGAGTCAGATGGTCGGGCCCACCGTCACCGTGTCGCCGCGGGCATCTCCCGCGCGTGTGGCTCCGCCGACCCCAGCCACTTCGCCCGGCGGTTCCGCGCCGCCTACGGGATGACGCCGCGCGAGGGGCGACTCGCGGCCGGCTGAGCGGCGCGACCTGCCCCTCGGCGCCCAGGCGACGCCGAGTCCGCAGCGGGCGGCGTCAGGCGGACAGCGACTCCACGATCGCGCGTGCGGCCGCTCGTCCCTCGGGTGCCGGGACGAGCGGGTAGACGTGCACCGCGCCCTCGCACCCGACCAGGCGCAGATCGGCGCCCTGAGCGGCCGCGCGCTCCTGCAGGCGCAGGGCGTCGGGGTGGCAGATCTCCCGGGTACCTACGTACAGGTCGATCGGGGCGACCCCGGCCAGCGCGCCGTCGAGCGGGCTGAGCCGCGGCTGCGTGGGGTCGTCGCCCCCGGCCCAGGCCTTCCCGGCCTCGACCAGCCCGGGGATGTTGAGCCACGGGTCGTCCACGGCACGCAGGTCGGGATTGCTCAGGGTCAGGTCCAGCCAGGGGGAGAGGAGGACCAGTCGGCGCGGCTGCGGCAGCCCCGCCTCTCCGAGGGTCTGGGCCAGTCCGAGCGCGAGACCCCCTCCGGCCGAGTCGCCGGCCAGGGTGACCTCCGAGGGGTCGTGGTCGGCGAGCAGCTGCCGGTACGCCTCCGTGACGAACGGATACGCCTCCCGGTAGGTGTGCGCCGGGGCCAGCCCGTAGATCGGCACGTCCACGCGCACCCCCGCGTCGGCCATGCGGGAGATCAGCGCCCAGTGCTGCGGGGTGATCTCGCTGATGTAGGCGCCGCCGTGCAGGTACACCGCGGCCCGCGTCGCCCGCCGTCCCCGCGGAGCCACGGTGTGGACGGCGAAGCCACCGATCTCCCGCGTGCGGACGTCGTGCCGCTTCCGGAGGGCGGCGGACGGCTCGGAACTGCCCTTCGGCTCGGCCATCCGCTTCCGCGCCCGTTCCGGGGTGGCCATGCGTGGCTTGTAGGCCAGCCGCAGGAACGCAGCGACCACCCTCATCTGCAGGCTCACGTGCCGTCCACCTCTCGACCAGCTCGCCGGTCGAGCCGCCGCGACGGTAGACGCCGAATGCCGTTGACGCCGGATCGGCCCCGGAACAGGCTGACGCCGGCGATGCGCCGTCGGGCGCGGAACGAGGCGATGACATGCGGGTCGCGATCATCGGAGCCGGCCCCGCCGGCCTGTTCCTCGGCGCTGCGCTGGCCGGCCGCGGCCACGACGTCGTCGCCGTCGACCGGGATCCCGGCCCACCGCCGGACGGGCGCTGGCGGCGTCCCGGCGTGATGCAGTTCCACCACGCGCACGCCTTCCGCACCCAGGTCGGCCGGGCGCTGAAACAGGAGTGGCCGGAGGCGCTGGCCGCCTGGCTCGCGCTCGGGGCCGAGCCCATCACCATCGACCTCCCCGACGTCGGCATCGTCCCGGCCGGGCACCGGTCGCGCCGCGACACCTTCGAGCGCGCCCTGCGGACGACAGCCACCACGGTGCGCGGGCTGGAGCTGCGGCAGGGACACGTCGACGGCGTCCTGTACGAAGAGGACCGCGTCCGCGGCATCGTGGTCGACGGGTCGCCCGTGCCGGCCGACCTGGTCGTCGACGCGTCCGGCCGGGCGGGGCGGACCCTCGACGAGCTGCGCACACCGTCCATGCTGGGCGGTTCGTGCGGGATGGCGTACGTGGACCGCGAGTACCGCCTGCGCGAGGGGGCAGAGCCCGGCCCCATGACGAACGCGCTGGCCTGGCAGGGGGACTTCGACGGCTGGCAGGCGCTGCTGTTCCTGCACGAGCGCGGGTACTTCTCGGTGGTCCTCATCCGGCCGACGGCCGACGCCGCGCTCAAGGACCTGCGGCACACGGTCGCCTTCGAGGCGGCGTGCCGGGCGGTGCCCGCTCTGGCCGAGTGGACCGATCCCGACCGTGCACAGCCGGTCACCGACGTCCTGCCGGGTGGTCCGCTCCGCAACGCCTACCGCGGGCAGGGAGCGCTCGACGGGAGGCCCTGCGTCCCGGGACTGGTCAGCGTCGGCGACTCGGTCGCCACGACGACGCCGATCTTCGGGCGAGGGGTGACCACGACGTTCCTCCAGGTCGTCCGCCTGCTGGCATTGCTCGACAGCGAGCCCGACCCCGGGTCGGTGGGGGAGCCGTTCGACGCGTGGTGCGCGGAGCAGATGCAGCCCTGGGTGGCCGACCACGTCGGGATGGACCGGGACGCCGTCCGCCGCTGGGAGGGCGGCGACGTCGACCTGTCCCGGCGGCTGCCGTCGGACCTGATCCTGGCCGCCGCGGCGCAGGACCCCCGGATCGGGCCGGCGACGGGCGGCTACCTGTCCATGCTCGACCTGCCCGCCTCCCTCGACCGGGTGGAGCCGCTCGCGCACACCGTCTACGGGTCCGGCTGGCGGCCCGCCTACACGCCGGGGCCCTCCCGTCGGGAGCTGCGGGAGCTGGTCGCCGCCGCGCTCGGCTGAGCAGGGGAGGGCGCCGCCCGTCGCGCCGAGGAGCATGATCGTCTCGTCCGGTCGTGGCCTGGAGGTGGCTCATGGCGAGGGGCGTCGACGTCGTGACCGAGACGGTGATCCGCCGTCCTCGGGCCGAGGTCGCGGCCTACGCGGGCGACCCGACCCACGCCCCCGAGTGGTACGCCAACATCGCCTCGGTGGAGTGGCGGACCCCGCCGCCGGTGGCGGTGGGGTCTCGCATGGACTTCGTCGCCACCTTCCTCGGTCGCCGGCTGGCCTACACCTACGAGGTCACCGAGCTGGTTCCGGGCGAGCGGCTGGTGATGCGGACGGCGGACGGCCCGTTCCCCATGGAGACCACCTACACGTGGCAGGCGCTCGACGACGGCGCCACCCGGATGACCCTGCGCAACCGGGGCCGCCCCTCCGGCTTCTCGGGCCTGGTCGGCCCGTTCCTCGCCGGGGCGATGCGGCGGGCCAACCGCAAGGACCTCGCCGCCCTGCGCAGCCGGCTGGAGTCGGGCACCTGACACGACCGGGGGACGTGCCCGGCGGCCGGTACCCCGCTCCGCGATCATGAACCGGTGACCAGCGCCGACGGCAGCGGGCCCGAGCGGGTCCGCCGGGACGACGCCTGGACCTACTGGGCCCCCAGCGGGCGGGGTGCCGTGCTGGCGATCGTGGCCCTCGTGCTCGCGGCGAACCTGGTCGGCGTCGCGACCGTGACCATGCTGCTGGTCGGCGTGGACGACGGCAGCAGCTCCGGCCGGACGCCGGTCCTCGTGGCGGTGGCCTGCTACCTGGTGGTGGCGCTGCCCGCCGCGACGCTCGAGGGGCTGCGGCGGCAGCGCGTCACCAACCGCTGGCTGCTGGCGGGGCGGGAGCCGACCAGCGCAGAGGCGGCGCACGCCCTGCGGCTGCCCGTCGACACCGCGCTCATCGCCGGTGCGGTGTGGCTGGTCGCCGCCGTCCTGATCGGTGCCGTGGCGGCCATCGCCTTCCCGGACGCGCGGGTCGGGCTGCGGGTGGCCGTCGCCACCCTGCTCGGCGGCCTGGCGACCGCCGGCGTCACCTATCTCCTGGTGGCGCGGGCGGCGCGGGCGGTCACCGCCATCGCGCTCGCCGCGCACCCGCCGTCCGGCCGGCTCACCCTGGGTGTGCGGCCCAGGCTCCTGCTCACCTGGGGCCTCACCAGCGCCGTGCTCATGACCGGCGTCTTCCTGCTGTTCCTCGACCCCAGCAACCCCGGTGGGCCAGGACCGGCGGCGGTCGTCTTCCTCGTCGTCGTCGCCCTGCTGGTCGGCGGGCTGGCCACCCTGCTCACCGCGCGGGCGGTCGGCCAGCCGCTGCGGGACCTGCGGGAGGCGGTGCGCCGCGTCGGCGAGGGCGACTACGAGGTCCGGGTCGAGGTGGACGACGCCGGTGAGATCGGCCTGCTGCAGGAGGGCGTGAACACGATGGCCGCCGGGCTGGCGGAGCGGGAGCGGATGCGCGACCTGTTCGGCCGGCACGTCGGGACGACGGTCGCCCAGCGGGCGCTGGCCACCGGCGTGTCCCTCGGCGGCGAGGAGCGCACGGTGGCGGCGCTGTTCGTCGACATCGCGGGCTCCACGTCGCTGGTGCGCCGCACCGGGCCCGAGGAGATGGTCGGCCTGCTGAACCGGTTCTTCGAGGTGGTCGTCGAGGCCATCGAGGAGGGCGGGGGACTGGTCAACAAGTTCGAGGGTGACGCCGCGCTCTGCGTCTTCGGCGCTCCCACCGACCATCCCGACCCGGCCGGGGCGGCGCTCGCCGCGGCCCGCCGCATCTGCGACGCGGTGCGCGTGGCCGGGGAGGTCGACGTCGGGGTGGGGGTCGCCTGCGGCTCGGTGTGGGCCGGCCAGGTCGGTGCGGCCAGCCGGCTGGAGTACACGGTGATCGGCGACCCGGTCAACGAGGCGGCGCGGCTGACGGAGCTGGCCAAGGACCATCCATGCCGGGCCGTCGCCAGCGAGCCGACGGTGCTGTCCGCCGCGCTGGGTGAGCGCGAGCACTGGGAGCGCGACGGCGAGGTCGAGCTGCGCGGCCGGGGCGAGCCGACCCGGGTCTGGGTGCGCCGGCAGGCTTAGACCGCCTGAGCGGCGCGCGGCGCCGGAACGATGTCCCTGAGCAGGGCATTTCGGACGCCCGAATGCCCGCCTGAGGGACAGTGTTCACGGGGAATCGGGGTCGGCCGAGTGGGCCCCGCAGGGGTCCGCGCAGGCGCGACGGATGGGCTCAGCGGGGTGGGGGACGGCCGTTGGCCGCGGTGTCGTCCGGTAGGACGACAGAGTCAGTGGTGCGACTTCACGACCACGAGGACGTCGCCGGCCTGGAGCTCGCCGATCAGCGGGTCGTCGAAGAGGAGCGTCCGGCCGGCGCGGGTGACCGACAGGACGATGTCGTGCAGCGAGCGCACGGCGAGCCCCACCTCGCTGCTGCTGACCGACCGCTGGTGGAGGTCCAGACCCTGGCCGCCGGTGACCAGGTCCTCGACGACGGCGACCACCCGTGGCGCGTCGGTGGAGAGCCCGAGCAGCCGCCCCGAGGTGGCGCTCGTGGTGATGACGGTGTCGGCTCCGGACTGCCGCAGCAGGTTCGCGTTCTCCTCCTCGCGCACGGACGTGGTGATCGGCACGGTCGGGTTGAGCTGCCGGACGGTCAGGGTGATGAGGACGGCGGAGTCGTCCCGGTTGGCCGCGACGATCACCGCGCGGGCGCGCTCCACCGAGGCCCGCCGGAGCACCTCGGTCCGGCTCGCGTCGCCGACGAGACCGGTGAGGCCGAGGGAGTTGGCCTCGTCGATCGCCCGGGGTTCCGGGTCGACGACCACGATCTTGTCCAGCGGCGTGCCGAGGGCCTGCAGCGAGCGGATGGCGCTGCGCCCCTTGGTGCCGTAGCCGCACACGATGACGTGCTGGCGCACGCGGGACCTCCAGCGACGGATCTGGAACTCCTCCCGCGAGCGCGCGGTGAGCGCCTCGAGGGTGGTTCCGATGAGGACGAGCAGGAACGTGATGCGCAGCGGCGTGATGAGCAGGATGTTGACCAGCCGTGCGCCCGGGGTGATCGGCGTGATGTCGCCGTAGCCGGTGGTGGAGAGGGTGACGGTCGCGTAGTAGATCGAGTCGAGCAGCGAGAGCCCGACGTCGTCGCCGTCCCGGTAGCCGTCGCGGTCCAGGTAGATGACCGCCACGGTGAAGGCGAGGACGGCGGCGGCGATGATCACCCGGCGCCACACCTGGCGGACCGGCGACTCCTCCGTGTGGGCCAGCCGGACCCCGGTGTGCTCCGTCTCCGGTCCGACCGCCTCGAACTTCACCCCGGGGACAGTAATGAGCGGGATGCGGCCGTGCGCGGCGCCGCACCCGTTCGGGTCAGCCGCCCACCTTCTCGCGCTCCTTCGCGGCCAGCTCCCTCTTGAGCACCTTGCCCGCGGCCGAGACCGGGATCGCGTCGATGAAGACGACGTCCCGCAGCCGCTTGTAGGGAGTGACGTGCGCGTTGACCGCGGCCATCACCGACTCGGCGGTCAGCGCGGCGCCGTCGTCGTCGGCCCGCCGGACGACGTAGGCGACCGGCAGCTCCCCGGCCTCCTCGTCGGGCCGGCCCACGACCGCCGCGCCGGCGACGCCCGGCACGCCGAAGAGGACCTCCTCCAGCTCGCGCGGGAAGACGTTGTAGCCCTTGTAGAGCAGCATGTCCTTGGTGCGGTCGACGATGGCCAGGTAGCCGTCCTCGTCGAGGATCCCGACGTCACCGGTGTGGAACCAGCCGTCGGCGTCGATCGCCTCGGCGGTCGCCTCCGGACGGTGGGCGTAGCCGCGCATGACCTGGGGCCCGCGGATACAGACTTCACCCCGCTCACCGGCCGGCAGCGGATCGCCGCCACCCAGCGGCCGGATCGTGATCTCGGTGTCGAAGACCGGGACGCCGACGGTGCCGGCCTTGCGGGTGCCCGACCGGAACGAGGGATTGCCGGTGGCCTGCATGGTCACCTCGGTCAGGCCGTAGCCCTCGCCGATGACCGCGTTCGGCAGCAGCCTCGCGAGCCGCTCGATCAGCGGCACCGGCAGCGGGGCAGCCCCGCTGGAGACGCCGCGCACGTGCGACCAGTCGTGGTCCTCGATGCCCGGCACCTGCAGGAGGGCCACGAAGACCGGCGGCGCCCCGCCGAAGCTGGTCACCCGGTGCTTGACGGCGTCCTCGACGTAGGCCGCCGGGTCGAACCGCATGTGGATCACCGTCGTGGTGCCGGCCAGCACCATGCCGTTGAGGTAGCCGATCGCGCCCATCGCGTGGAACCAGGGCGTGAGGTTCACCAGCCGCGCCTCGCCCAGCCGGATCGGGTACTCGTCGGGCCCGAACTGCTGCTCGATGGTCACGTCGCCGGCCTCGTCCACCACGGGCAGGGCGCCGCAGGTGAAGCACGCCGACTGCAGCACGTTGGTGACGACGTTGCGGTGCAGCAGCTCCACGCCCTTGCTGACGCCGGTGGTACCGCCCGTGTAGGCCAGGTGGGCGAGGTCGGCGGACGGGTCGACGTCGGTGTCCAGACGTCGGTCGCCGGGGTCGCCGGCGAGCAGGTCGGCGAGGTCGACGTCACCGTCGGCGAGGGGCAGCCGGTCCGCGAAGTCGAGGATGTGCGCCTCGCCGGTGACGACGACGGTCTCGACGGGCCTCTGCGCGAGGGCCTCGCGGATGAAGGGCAGCACCTGGTCCCAGGTGATCACCATCCGGGCGCCGGCGTCGGTGAGCTGCGCGGCGAGCTCGGCCGCCGGCAGCAGCGGGTTGGTGGGGGAGAAGACCGCGCCGGCCAGCAGGATGCCGTAGTAGACGGGCGGGTACTGCCGGCAGTTCGGGATGTGGACGGCGACGACGTCCCCCCGGCCGATGCCGTGGTCGGCGAGCCACCCCGCCACGGCGTGCGCCCGCCGGCCCAGCTCCTCGTACGTCAACGGGACGTCGTGGTCGAGGAACGCCGTCCGGTCGCCCCAGCGGCGCACGGCCGCCCGCAGGATCGACCCGACCGGCACCGCCGGGTAGTCCAGCGACCGGGGGAGGCCCGGGGGCCAGCTCGCGACGGTGGCGGACTCCGTGGCGGTCATGCGCATCCTCTCGTCGGCGTCGACGTGTGGTCCGGGTCACCTCACCGTAGGCGTGCATCGGCGCTCTGTGAGGATGTGCCGATGAGCGACCAGCGCACCGCCCTCGTCCTCGGCGGTGGCGGCATCACCGGCATCGCGTGGGAGACCGGTCTGCTTGCCGGGCTGGCCGAGGCCGGCACCGATCTCAGCCGGGCCGATCTCGTCGTCGGCACGTCGGCCGGATCGGTCGTCGGCGCGCAGCTGACCGGCGGGGGCGAGCTGGAGGCCTTGTACGCCCGCCAGCTCGGGCCGGCGACCGGCGAGAAGGCCGCCCGCCTCAACCGGGCGACGCTCGCCCAGTTCGGCTGGGCGATGCTGCGCAGTCGCGGCCGCGACGTCGAGTTCCGCCGCCGGATCGGCGCGTTGGCGCTCGCCGCGGAGAAGGCCGGGCTGACGCCGTCGGAGCAGGAGCGCCTCGACGTGATCGGGGCCCGTCTGGGGGGCCGGGACTGGCCGGAGCGGCCGCTGGTGGTCACCGCCGTCGACGCGGAGACCGGCGAGTTCCGCCCCTTCGACCGCGACTCCGGCGTGCCCCTGCTGCACGCCGTCGCGGCCAGCTGCGCGGTGCCGGGCGTCTATCCACCGGTCACCATCGACGGCCGTCGCTACGTCGACGGCGGGATGCGCTCGACGGCCAACGCCGACCTGGCGCAGGGCTACGACCGGCTCGTCGTCCTGGCGCCGATCCCGCGGGGGTTCGGGCCGATGGCCAGCGTCGACGCGCAGGTGACCGGCATGGTGGCGCGGGTGGCCGTCGTCTCGCCGGACGCCGCCAGCAGGGCAGCGATCGGCAAGAACGTGCTCGACCCGGCGGCGCGAGCCCCGTCGGCGGAGGCGGGCCGCGCCCAGGCGGCGACCGTGGCCGAGCAGATCGCCGAGGTCTGGACCGGTTGACGACTGTGCGCGGATCCACCTCCGGGCGCCGTCCGGAGGTGGATCCGCGCACAACGGCTCCACCCCGAGGCGGTCGCGGTCAGTCGCGGCGCCAGAGCCAGATGCCCACGGCGGCGAACCAGAACGGCATCAGGTAGGTGACCGCCCAGCCGATCGGCGGCAGCAGCAGGCCGACGGCGAAGACGGCGCTCCCGGCCCTGAGCGCCCTCGACTCCCGCGCCGCGATCGCGACCGCGATCAGGAAGGCCGCGCCGACCCAGGCGCTCATCGGGTGCGCCACGTTCATCAGGATCAGTGCCGTCTCGGCCCCGGAGGCGCTGACCCCGCCGGAGAACACCAGGCCGCCGACGGTGACCGCGGCGGCGGGCGCGGCGAACGCTGCGGTCAGCAGCAGCACGTGCCCGGCGCCGAGCAGCGGAATCAGACGGGTCGACGCGGTCTCACCGGTCCGCGCCAGCCGGTCGGCCAGCCGGCCCGCGATCGCGATGGCGAGCAGCGCGTAGGCGCCCAGCAGCGTCGCGGCGAAGGGGATCGACGACCCCTCCAGGGCGGTGGCGGCGTCCTCCGGTGTCGAGGCGCCGCTCAACGGGTCGTTCCAGAACACGACCGCCGTGGCGAAGGCGACCAGTGCGAGCAGGCCGGCGACGGCGGGCAGCACGGCGCTGCGCCGGCGGGGTCGGACGGGGACGTCGGGGATGACGGCGGTGGTCATGACAGGCCTCCTCGGGCGGCGCGACCCTCGCGCCGGACGCCGTCCACGCTGGCCGGAACCGGCGCTGTCCTCGTCCGTCCGGAGACCGACGCGGGGCAGAGGTTTCCTGTCGCCGGGTCTGTCGTCCGGCAGACGGGTGATCAGCCGCGCGACGGACGTCGGCCGGCGCTGAGTCGCCCTACGCTCCCCGGCATGACCGGCAGAAGAGCCAGGTGGCGGGGGCTTTCGCTGTGGGTCCGGGACGGTCTGCTGGCGGTCGCGCTGACCCTCGCCGCGCAGCTGGAGCTGGTGGTGCTGGCCGGCGAGGTGGTCGACCAACTGCCGCTGCAGATCGCCGCGTTCCTGGTCATCACCGGCAGTCTCGTGCTGCGGCGGATCGCGCCGCTCGCCGCGGCCTGCGTGCTCGCCTCCGGCTTCGCCTTCCAGACGGTCCTGGGCGACGCCTCGGTCGTGTCCGCGTTCGCCGCCCTCCTGATCGTCACCTACTCCGTCGCCCAGTACGCCGACCGACGGCGGGACGCCCTGCTCGGCCTGCTGGCGATCATCGCCTCGATCGAGGTCTATCCCTTCGTCCGGCCCGACGTCAGCCTCGACGACGAGATCGCCAACGTCGCCATCCCGGTCGTGGTGTGGGTGTTCGCCCGGCTGGCCCGCGAGCGGCTGGACCGTGCGGTCCGTGCCGAGCGCGAGGCCATGGCGGCGCGGGCGCGGGTCCGCGAGGAGGAACTCGCGCGCGCGGCCGCCGTCGAGGACGAACGGCGGCGGATCGCGCGCGAGATGCACGACGTGGTCGGGCACGGCGTCACCCTCATGCTGCTGCACGCCGACGCCGCCCAGGCCAACCTCCGGGGGCGGGACCCGGCGACCGCGCAGGCGCTCGACGTCGTCCTCACCTCCGGCCGCACCGCGCTCGAGGACCTGCACCGGCTGCTCCGCGTGCTCCGGACCCCGGACGCCGAGCCCGCGAAGCCGGGGACGATCGCGGCCGTCGCCGAGCTCGTCGAGGCGGCGCGGGGCGCCGGCCGCGACGTCGCGCTGGTGGTCGAGGGGCCGGTCCGGCCGCTGCCGGCCGCCGTGGAGGCGACGGCCTACCGGGTCGCGCAGGAGTCGCTGACCAACGCGCTCAAGCACGCCCCGGGTGCCGAGGTCGCCGTGACCGTGCGGTTCGCGGAGCGCTCGGTCCTCGTCGAGGTGGCCGACGACGGGGCCGGCGCCCAGCCCGCGGACGGCGGAGGCTTCGGGCTGGCCGGCATCCGCGAGCGCGTGGCGCTGTTCGACGGGCGGATGCACGCCGGGCCGCGGGCCGGCGGACGGGGCTGGGCGACCCGGGCCGAGCTGCCCGTCCCGGCGCTGGAGCCGGCCCGCGCATGACAGTCCGCGTGCTGCTCGCCGACGACGAGGCGCTCGTGCGGGCCGGGCTCCGGATGATCCTCGAGGCGGAGCCGGACCTGGAGGTAGTGGGGGAGGCGGCCGACGGCGTCGACGCGCTCGCGATGTGCCGGGAGCTGCGGCCCGACGTCGCGCTGATCGACATCCGCATGCCCAAGCTGGACGGCATCCAGGCGGCCCGCCGGATCACCGCGGACCCGGCGACCGGCACCGCCGTCGTCATGCTGACGACGTTCGACGCCGACGAGCAGGTGGTCGAGGCGCTGCGGGCAGGCGCCACCGGGTTCCTGCTCAAGTCGATGCCCCGCGACCAGCTCGTCACCGCCGTGCGGGCGGCCGTGAGCGGTGATTCGCTGCTGGCCCCCACCCTGCTGCGGCGGCTGCTGGACGACTTCGTCAGCCGTGCCGGGGCCCAGCCGTCGCAGGCACCGGGCATCGAGCAGCTGACGCCCCGCGAGGAGGAGGTGCTGCGGCTGATCGCCCGCGGCCTCTCCAACGCCGAGATCGCCGACCGGCTCGTGCTCGGGGAGGGCACGGTGAAGACGCACGTCGCGCGCGTGCTGGCGAAGCTCGGCGTGCGCGACCGCGTCCAGGCGGTGGTGGTCGCCTACGAGTCGGGCCTGGTGCGACCCGGCCGCGCGGACTGAGCAAGATCCGCCGCGCGGCGGATCGGAGTCCGCCGTCCGGCCGATGTGACGGTCCTCGGCACTCGGAACTCTCGACGGCGACGGGACCGGAGACGCGGTCCCCGCGTCAAAAGGAGACGATTCCGGTGAAGAGATGGATCCCGGTGGTCGCGGCCGCGCTGTTGATGGGGGCGGTCTCGTCGGCCACGCCGGCTGCCGCCGATACGACGACGACCACGACGGTGCACCTGGCCAGCGGCGGCGGCGTGGTCGCGGCGCCCGACCCGGACACGCTGGTCCGCCTGAGCCCGACGGGTTCCTTCCGTCCGGCGCGGACGTTGCTGGCGGACTGGACGTGGCAGACGATCCCCGGCACGCAGTGGGTGGGCGACAGCTGGCTGCTCGACGGCCGGCAGAACTCGACGACGTACTTCCGGCGGACGTTCACGGTGCCCGCCGACGCGACCAACATCCGGCTCGACCTGTGCGTGCTCGCCGACGGAGGTGCCACCGTGTTCCTCAACAACCTCCCGCTGCTCGAGTCCGCGTACCCCGTCGACTCGCCCCCGAACTCGCGGTACCCCGCTGCGTGCACCGACCCGGCCGTGCTGCAGACGTTCGTCCAGGGCCAGAACGTCCTCGACTTCGTCGTCCGCAACGGCACCGGACCCATGGGCCTGGACTACGAGGGATTCCTCCACTACGAGACGCCCGTCAACACGCCGCCGGTCCTACACCTGCCCGACGACATGACGGTGAACGCGACTGGTCCCGGCGGCGCGGTCGTCGAGTTCACGGTGACGGCGACGGACGACGCCGACCCGTCGCCGGTCGTCGTCTGCTCCTTCGAGTCGGGGACCAACTTCGCCATCGGGGGCGCCGCCGTCGAGTGCACCGCCACCGACGACCAGGGGGCGGTCACCCAGGGCTTCTTCCGTATCGAGGTGATCGGCGCCGACGACCAGCTGCGGGCGCTGCGGAGCGCGGTCACGGGAGTCGGTCCCGGCACGAGCCTGCGGGACAAGATCACCGCGGTGCAGGCGGCGCGGACCGCCGGGAACGCCGCGGCCGCCTGCCAGGGTCTGACGGAGTTCGCCAACCAGGTGGGCGCGCTGTCGGGCAGGCGGATGGCGACCGGCACTGCGACCGCCCTGATCGCGGACGCCACCCGGATCCGTTCGGTGATGGCCTGCAACGGGGAGACCATCCCGCAGGAGTGACGCAGACGTCAGCTGCCCAGGCCGGCCTCGCGGGCGCGGATCATCGCCTCCGCGCGGTCGGCCACCTGCAGCTTCGCGAAGATCGCCGACACGTAGTTGGCCACCGTCTTCGGGCTGAGGAACAGCGTCCGGGCGATCGACGGGTTGGGGTGTCCCTGCGCGATGAGGCCGAGGATCTCCCGCTCCCGGTCGGTCAGCTCCGGGAACACCTTCGGTGCGGGGCGGGGCTGGGCGAAGAACGCCAGCACCCGGCCGGCGACGGCCTGGCTGAAGATCGCCTCGCCGCGCGCCACGGCGCGGATGGCCCCGGTCAGCTCGTCCTCGTCGGCGTCCTTGAGCACGTAGCCGCGGGCGCCGGCCCGCAGCGCGAGGAAGACGGAGTCCTCGTCCTCGAAAAGGCTCAGCACGAGCACGCGGACGTCCGGATCGGCACCGACGATGGCCCGGGTGGCCTCGATGCCGCTCATGCCGGGCAGCTGCAGGTCCATGAGGACGACGTCCGGCCGCAGCTCGGCCGCCCGCGCCACCGCCTCCTCGCCCGACACCGCCACCCCGGCGACGGCGAAGTCGGGCACCCCGTCCAGCAGGGCCACCACGCCCTTGCGGAAGAGGGGGTGGTCCTCGACGACCAGCACCCGGAGCGGGTTCACGTCACCCCTCTCCACGTGGCAGGACGGCCAGCACGCGAGTACCGCCACCGGGAGCGTTCGACACCTCGCAGGTACCGCCCATCTCCGCGGCCCGCTCCCGCATGGAGGAGAGCCCGACCCCGGCGACCAGGTCCGGCGGCAGCCCCGCGCCGTCGTCGGTGACCTCGACGGTGACCGTCCGCGGGTCGACGGTCAGTCGCACGCAGGCGCTGTTCGCCCGCGCGTGCCGCACGACGTTGGTGAGCGCCTCCTGGACCACCCGGTAGGCGGCCACCTCGACCGCGGCCGGCAGGGGCGGCACGTCGTCCGGGACCTCGACGCCGATCCGCAGCCCGTCGGCGCCGATGCCCTCGGCCAGCCGCTGCAGGGCACCGACCAGACCCAGCTCGTCGAGTGCGGGCGGGCGCAGCCCGTGGACGAGCCGGCGGATGTCGGCGATGGCGGTGCGCAGCTCGGTCCGCAGCTCACCGGCCAGGGCGTCGGCGGCGTCCGGATCGCGCGGGATCAGCCCCCGCAGCACGCCGGTCTGCACGGTCAGGCCGGCCAGCTGGGCGCCGAGCCCGTCGTGCAGGTCGCGGCGCAGCCGGCGCCGCTCCTCTTCGCGGGCGGCGACCAGCCGCTCGCGGGAACGCTGCAGGTCGGCGGTCAGCTGGACCGTGGAGACGGCGACGCCGGCCTGCCGGGCGAGGTCGGCGAGCAGCCGCCGGTCGGCCGCGGAGAAGGAGGTCTCACCCGCCCGCGGGCCCAGCACGAGCTCGCCGACCGGGGCGCCGTGGTGCAGCAGCGGCAGCGTCTCGGTCACCGACGGCGGCTCGCCCACGGCCACGGGCTGCGGGTCGCCGGCCACGCGGATCGCCACGTACGGCAGCCGCAGCGCCTCCCGCACGGTCGAGACGATCACCGGCAGCACCGCATCGGGAGCCAGCGTGGCCTCGAGCCGCTCGCCGAGCTGCGCCAGTGCGGCGTAGGGCTCGGCCCGCCGTCCGTACAGCAGCCGGTTGACCGCCTTCTGCAGCCGGTCGCGGGCCGGGGCGAACAGCACCGCGACCAGGCCGGTGGCGACCAGGGAGACGACCAGGTCGTCCTCGCGACGGAGGGCGGCCCCGAGGTAGCCGATCACCAGGACGTAGACGCCGATCACCAGCGCGGTGAGCGCCCCGTAGACCAGGGCGCGGTTGATGACGACGTCGATGTCGTCGAGGCGGTAGCGCAGCACGGCGATCGCGATGGCCACGGGGAGGCCGAACAGCGCGAGCATCAGCGGGATCCCGCCGACCCAGCCGGGCAGCAGCTCGCCGAAGGGCAGGATCAGCAGCGGGGCGGCCGCGACGACGAACCACTTCATCTGCTGGCGTTCGGCGCCCCGTGAACGGCGGAACCGGACCACCACCGCGGCCACGGCGAGCACGAGGCCGGCCACCATCGGCACGCCGAAGACGGCGAACAGCGGGGACTCCTCGACGCCGGGCGCACCGTCGATGCCGATCGGGTTGTCGATGCGGTAGTCGACGTCCTGCCCGGTCAGGGTGTCGGTGAGCATGCCGGTCACGACGATGCCGACCGGCCCGACGGCGACGGCGAGCGCCGGCCAGCGCCAGCGTCGGGACGGCAGGTGCCCGTCGGGGAACAGCAGCGGAAGCGCGATGAACGCCAGGGCCAGCAGCAGGATCCAGTACCAGCTCTGCACCCAGGCGCCGAGGACGGCCAGGGCGTCCGGCTCGCTGCGCGTCGTCATGACCCAGGCCGCGTAGTAGTCGCCGGCCGCGCCGGAGACGAGGAGCAGGGCCGTGCCGGCCAGCACCCAGCCGACCGCGTTCCGCGGTCGCTTCGCGATGAGCAGGGCGCCCATCGCGGCGAACAGCCCGAAGCCGACCCAGAGCATCAGGCCCTCGACCGGTTCGAGGCCGGGCGAGCCGACCGCCCGGTCCAGGACGACGTAGGTCGCGACGCCGAGCAGGTAGAGGGGGACCACCGCCCACGCGACCACCCGCGTCACGGCAGCCGCCCGGCCCGCCGCGGCGGCGGGCGGCCGGGCCCCGGCGGCCGTGGTCAGCTCAGCGGTCATGGCGGTCTCCTCGATCGGGCGCACCTTGCGCGTTCCGGCGGACGACGTCAACGAGGGACCGCGTCCCTGACGGGCGCGGTCCCTCGTCCGGTGGATCACTCGGTTGCGGACGGCGATCGCTCGGCGGTCAGTGACTGGCCGAGCAGCAGCCAGGCGACGCCGGTGGGCACGGTGATCGCGGCGAAGAACGCCCCGTCGTTCTCGGGCCACACCAGGCTGCCGACGAAGCCGATCGCGATCCCGAGCGGCAGCGCGAAGGCCAGGAGCCAGCCGGCGGTCCGCGAGGCGCCGTCCCGCCGCCTGCGGATCACGGTGATGCCGACGAACAGGGCGCCAGCGATGCTCACGAGGAAGCCGCCGAGGAAGATGGCGTGCCCCCAGTCGACGGTGTCGCCCCCGGCGCTCAGCGACGCGATCTCGATGCCGTTGCCGAGCGCCATGGCGGCCAGCCCGGTGGCCGCGGTGACGATGCCGACGCGCCCGACCCGGCCGGCGTCGCCGTCCAGCGCGTCCCGCAGTGCGAGGTGCCCGGCGACGAGGAGGACCGGCGGCAGGACGCCGAACAGCCAGAAGGCCGCCGCGACGGCGACGAACTGTGGGCTGCCGTACTCGGTGTCCTCCAGGGAGACCAGCCCCCAGGCGACGGGCAGGAGGGCCCACATGGCGCCGCCGACGGCGCCGGTGCGGGCGCGGCGGGCGACGGGTGTCGGCCGGTGGACGATGGTGGCGGTCATGGGGAGCTCCCTCGGCGGGTGGATCAGGTGGTGTGCCTCCACCGTCGTGCCCGGGCTCTCCCGCGAGCCAGGGAGCGCGATCCCGAACCGGCCGGGAAGTCCCTCCCGTCGCGCGTCAGGGACGGGTGGGCACGATGCCGGCGCGGAACGCGGCGACCACCGCCTGCACGCGGTCGCGGACGCCGAGCTTGGTCAGCACCCGGGCGACGTGGCACTTCACGGTCGCGTCGCTGAGGAACAGCCGCCGGGCGATCTCGGCGTTCGACAGGCCGTCGGCGAGGAGCAGCAGCACCTCCCGCTCCCGTGCGGTGAGCGTCTCCATCCCGGTCGCGCCGGTGGGCACCACCCGCAGGCCGGCCCCCGCGGCACGCGCGTCCAGCGCCGCCTCCACCGCGGCACGCAGCCCTGCGCACGCGTCGTCGTCGAGGCTCCCGTCGGTGATGACGACGACCGCTGGACGGCGGACGGCCCCGCCGTCGGGTATCGGCGGGGCCGTGCGCAACTGCGTGATGGACATCGGTGCTCCTCCGTGGTCGCCGGGACGGCTGCCCACCACGGTCGGATCCCGGGGATCACGGCCGGAAGGGAGCGCGATCCTGACCGGCCCGGGAGAGCTTCCCGCTCAGCCGACCCGCGCGACGTCTTCGCGCACCGGCTCGGGGGCGCGCAGGAGGCGCAGGCCCGCCACGACCCACGCGGCGTCGAACAGGAACAGGCCGAGGTCGTGCCACGGGTCGGCGGCGGCGCCCAGCGCGACGAGCCCACCGGCGCCGGCGACGAGCACGGCGATCCATACTGCGCCGGGGGCACCCGACCGGCGCAGGCCCAGGGCCAGCGGGACCGAGCCGACGACGAGCAGCAGCAGACCGACGGCGAACAGCAGGAACGACCACTCGGCGGGGGCACCGTCGATCACCGCGGTGGTCAGTCCCACCACGCCGAACGCCGTCAGCAGCGCGGCGCCCGCCAGGCTGATCCCGCGGCCGATCCGGCCGGCGCGACCGATCGCCGGACGACCCAGCCCGAGCAGGGCGGCGACGAGCGCCGTCGCGCCGAGGGTCCAGGCGACCAGGTAGAGCGCGAAGCCGGTGACGCTGGTCAGCGTTCCGTCGGGTTCCTGCACGGGCCGGACGATCTCGGCGGCGACGGAGGCGAACAGCAGCACGCCGGCGGCGACGGCCGCCCCTCCGGTACGGCGGCCTTCGGTGGTGGACCGGGTCATGACGTCTCCTCGTTCGTGGGCGATTCCTCGCGAAGAACCCTCGTCGCTCCCGCACCCGCCGTCGTCCGGCCGAGGGACGATTCCCGGGGTCCACCGGCCGGGGGACACGCTGGTCAGCGGTCCGCCGCACGGGGGATCCGGAACGCGCGGCGGCTGGTTACCGTTCGCCGCATGGAATGGCCGAAGGTCGCCCGGGTCACCGGCGATGTCGTGGCCGCGGCCCTCGTCGTCTCGGGACAGATCTCGGTCTGGACCGCCGACTCGGGAGCGCTCGCGGCCAATCGCCCGGCCCATGCCGTGCTCCTCGGGGTGGCCACCGTTCCGCTGTTCCTCCGCCGGCAGCGTCCCCTGCTGGTGCTGCTGCTCGCCCTGGGCGCGTCGTGGCTGCAGTACGAGCTCGGCGGTGAGGCGTTCCAGCCGTGGTTCGCCGTCGTCATGGCCCTCTACGCGGTCGGTGCGCACGCCGATCGCCGGGCGGCCGTCACGGGAGCCGTGGCGACCGCCGCCGTGGTGCTGGCCGGTGACATCCCGAAGCTGGTCGCGGGCGACACGGTGGACGAGGTGGTGCCCGCCTGGTTCGTCATGGCCGGGCTGTGGGGCCTCGGCCGGTGGATCCGGCACCGGCGGCGCGAGACGGCGGAGCTCGAGACGCGGGCCGCCGCCGCGGAGCGGGACGGCGCCGAGCAGGCCGCGCGTGCGGTGGCCGACGAGCGGGCCCGGATCGCGCGGGAGCTGCACGACCTCGTGGCGCACAGCATGGGCGTGATCGTGATCCAGTCGCAGGCCGGTCAGCGGGCCCTCGACGCCCGCCCCGATCTGGCGCGCACGGCGCTGTCGTCGATCGAGAACGCGGGCCGGCAGGGGCTGGCCGAGATGCGCCGGCTGCTCGGCCTGCTCACCGGCGCGGGGGAGGGGACGGTCGCTCCGCAGCCCACCCTCGAGGGCCTCGGTGAGCTGGTGGAGCGCGTCCGCGCCGCCGGGGTGCCGGTGGACCTGACGGTCGAGGGAGACCTCGACGCGCTGCCGGCGGGCGTCGAGCTGGCGGCCTACCGGATCGTCCAGGAGGCGCTGACCAACGTCCTCAAGCATGCGGGGCCGGCGACGGTGCAGGTCGTCGTCCGTGTCGGCTGCGGCGCGGTGGACGTGGAGATCTGCGACGACGGCCGCGGCGCGGCGACCCCCGCGCACGGTTCCGGGCACGGGCTGGTCGGGATGCGGGAGCGGGCGGCCCTGTACGGCGGCAGCGTGGAGGCCGGCGCGCTGCCGGAGGGCGGCTACCGGGTGCGGGCGCGGCTGGCCGTCGACGGGATCCCCGCATGACGATCCGCGTGCTGATCGTCGACGACGAGGAGCTGGTGCGCACGGGCCTGCGGCTGATCCTCGACGCCGAACCGGATCTCGCCGTCGTCGGCACCGCCTCCGACGGGCGGCAGGCGCTCGCCGAGGTGCCGCGGCTGCTGCCCGACGTCGTCCTCATGGACATCCGGATGCCGGGGCTGGACGGGCTGGAGGCCACCCGGCGGCTGCTCTCGGGGCCCGACCCGGCGCGCTGCAAGGTCGTGATCCTCACGACCTTCGACGTCGACGAGCACGTCTACGAGGCGCTGCGCGCCGGCGCCAGCGGCTTCCTGCTCAAGGACGTGCCGGCCGACCAGCTGGCGCACGCCATCCGGGTGGCCGCGGCGGGGGAGGCGCTGCTGGCGCCGTCGGTGACGCGCCGGCTGATCGCCGCGTTCGCTCGGCAGGGGCCGCCGGAACCGGTCGCCGTCCGGGCGCCCGGCCTGACCCAGCTCACCGAGCGGGAGACCGAGGTCCTCACGCTGCTGGCCCAGGGGCTCTCCAACGCCGAGATCGCGCGGCGGCTCTTCGTGGGCGAGGCGACGGTGAAGACGCACGTCGCCCGCATCCTCACCAAGCTCGGCGTCCGCGACCGGGTGCAGGCGGTCATCGCGGCGTTCCGCGCGGGGCTCGTGCCGGTCGACCCCGGCTGAACCGGCGCAAGGGGGCCGGCTCCTGGGGTGTTGTGCCCGCTCCGCGGGTCCTGCAGGACTCCGACAGCGGCAGGAACGCCCGGGAAGAGCGGTCAGCCCGGGTCGAGGTGGCGCAGCAAGGTCTCGCCGATGTCGCGCATCGCGGCGACCTGCTGGGGGGAGAGCTGGTCGAACAGGTGGGTGCGGACGCCCTCGACGTGCACCGGCGCGGCTGCCTCCAGCGCGGCGAAACCCTCGTCGGTGAGGACGGCGAGCTGACCGCGCCCGTCGCTCTCGCACACCTGGCGGCGCACCCAGCCGCGCTCCTCGAGACGGGACACCGCGTGCGACAGGCGGCTGCGCGAGGACAGGCAGCGGTCGGCGAGCTCGCTCATGCGCATCGCCCGCAGCGGCGTCTCGGACAGCGCCACGAGGATCTCGTAGTAGGCGTGCGAGATCCCGGTCTGGTGCGTGAGCTCGCGGTCGAGCCGATCCTGGAGGAGCTGGGTGCTGTACAGCCAGGCGCGCCAGGCCTTCTGCTCCTCGGGGTCGAGCCAGCGGGTGCCCTCGGCGGCCGGCGAGGCGTCGGCCGGCGGTGATGCATCCCACACCTGCGATGTCATGCCTCCATCGTACTGGCGGAATAGTCAAGCCTTCAACTACGCTGTCGACGGGCAGAAGGTCAAAGGCTCAACTACTTCGGAGGAACTCCCCATGACCAGCAGCACCGCCGTCCAGATCCCCGGTTACGTCGTCGGCACGTGGGACATCGACGCCGCGCACTCCACCGTCGGCTTCTCCGTCCGCCACATGATGGTCAGCAAGGTCCGTGGCTACTTCCGCGAGTTCTCCGGCGAGCTCGTCACCGCCGAGGACCCGACGCAGTCCAGCGTGACCGCCACGATCAACATGGACTCGATCGACACCCGCCAGGAGCAGCGCGACGCGCACATCCGCTCCGCCGACTTCTTCGACGTGGGCAACCACACCGAGATGACCTTCCGGTCCACCGCCGTCCGCACCGACGGTGCCGATTGGACCGTCGAGGGCGACCTGACCATCAAGGGCACCACCAAGCCCGTCACCCTCGAGCTGGAGCTCAACGGCTTCGGTCCGGACGCCTACGGCGGCTTCCGCGCCGGCTTCTCCGCCAAGACCGAGATCTCCCGCAAGGCCTTCGGTGTCGACATCGACATGCCGATGGACGGCGGCGGCGTCGTCGTCGGCGACAAGATCAACGTCGAGCTCGAGATCGAGGCCGTGCTCCGCGCCTCGTAATCCCCCTCCTTTACGAGGGCCCCGGACGCTTCGGCGTCCGGGGCCCTCGCGCGTTCCGGGGTCCGGATCCGCACTTATGGCCATGAGTGCGGCGGACTCATGACGACAGGGAGACTCGGAGACATGTCGACCGCCACGCTGAGCCGCACCCGCTTCCCCTCCGCCGTCCTCGTCGCCCTCGGCCTGGCCGCGGGCTTCGGCATCGCGCAGGGCACCGGCGTCCGTGCGCTCGGTGGCGCGGTCTTCGTCGGCGCCGGGCTGGCCGCCGGCCGGCTGTGGGCCCGCCGCCGCGGCTGGGCGGTCGCTGCCGGGCTCGGGGCGCTCTACCTCGGCGCCTTCGTGCTGGCCCACGTGCTCGCGATCGGTCTCGACTGGCCGGCCTGGGCAGCGGTGAGCCTGGTCACCCTCACCACCGCAGGGGTGACGTTCGCCGTGGCGGACGTCCCGCGGGCGGACGCCGCTCGGCGCTGAGCGACTACCATGGGAAGGTCGCCGGGCCGGCGGCCGTTACAGCGACGACGGTGCGAGAGCGCGCCGAACTCCCCGAATTCTCCTGAGGTGCCTTTCGCATGCCCACCCGCGACGACCTGCGCAACGTGGCGATCATCGCCCACGTCGACCACGGCAAGACGACCCTGGTCGACGCCCTCCTCCGCCAGGCCGGGGCTCTCGGGCGCGCCAAGGGCGAGGGCACGGACAACGACGAGACGCAGACGCGCGTCATGGACTCGATGGACCTCGAGCGCGAGCGCGGGATCACCATCCTCGCGAAGAACACGGCGATCCACCTGGCCGACGAGAACGGCAGCCCCGTCGTCATCAACATCGTCGACACCCCCGGCCACGCCGACTTCGGCGGCGAGGTCGAACGCGGCCTGTCGATGGTCGACGGCGTCGTCCTGCTCGTGGACGCCTCCGAGGGCCCGCTCCCGCAGACCCGCTTCGTCCTGCGCAAGGCGCTGGGCAAGGGGCTGCCGGTGATCCTCGTCGTCAACAAGACCGACCGCTCCGACGCCCGCATCGCCGAGGTCGTCGACGAGACCTACGAGCTGTTCATGGAGCTGCTCGAGGATTCCGGCATGGACGTCGACAACCTCGACTTCCCGATCGTCTACAGCAACGGCAAGACCGGGCAGGCCTCGCTCACCCGGCCCGAGGACGGCACCTCGCCGGACAGCCCCGACCTCGCCCCGCTGGTGATGACGCTGCTCGACACGATCCCGCCGCCGGTCTACGACGCCGAGGAGCCGCTGCGCGCGCAGGTCACCAACCTCGACGCCTCGCCCTACCTCGGCCGGCTGGCGCTGCTGCGCATCCACTCGGGCACGATGAAGAACGGCCAGCAGGTGGCCTGGTGCAAGACCGACGGCACGATCAAGAACGTCAAGATCACCGAGCTGCTCGTCACCGAGGGCCTGACCCGAACCCCGGCCGACAGTGCCGGCCCGGGTGAGCTCGTCGCCATCGCCGGCATCGAGGACATCATGATCGGCGACACCCTCGCCGACCCGAACGACCCGCGCCCGCTGCCGCCGCTCACCGTCGACGAGCCCTCGATCTCGATCACCATCGGGATCAACACCTCGCCGCTGTCGGGCCGGTCGGGCAAGAAGCTGACCGCCCGCCTGATCAAGAACCGCCTCGACCAGGAGCTGGTCGGCAACGTGTCGGTGCGCATGCTGCCCACCGACCGCCCCGACACCTGGGAGATGCAGGGCCGCGGCGAGCTGGCGCTGGCGATCCTCGTGGAGCAGCTGCGCCGCGAGGAGTTCGAGCTCACCGTCGGCCGGCCGACCGTCGTCACCAAGGAGATCGACGGCAAGCTGCACGAGCCGGTCGAGCGGGTCACCATCGACACCCCGGGCGAGTACGTCGGCACGCTGACCCAGGCGCTGGCGGTCCGCCGCGGCCGGCTGGAGAACCTGGTGCACCACGACACCGGCTGGGCTCGGATGGAGTACATCGTCCCGTCCCGCGGCCTGATCGGGTTCCGCACCGAGTTCCTGACCGAGACCCGCGGCACCGGCGTCCTCAACCACAACCTCGAGGGCTACGAGCCCTGGCTGGGTGACATGCGGGCCCGGCCGACCGGCTCGCTGGTCGCGGACCGGCAGGGCCTGGCGACGACGTACTCGATGTTCTCGCTGCAGGAGCGCGGCCAGCTGATGGTCCAGCCGGGCACCGAGGTCTACGAGGGCATGATCGTGGGTGAGAACTCCCGTCCGGACGACATGGACGTCAACATCACCAAGGAGAAGAAGCTCACCAACATGCGCAAGTCCACCTCCGAGGAGCTGGAGCGGCTCATCCCGCCGCGCATCCTGAACCTGGAGCAGGCGCTGGAGTTCTGCGCCGAGGACGAGTGCGTCGAGGTCACCCCGGCCACGGTCCGCATCCGCAAGGTCGTCCTCGACCAGACGGAGCGCGGCAAGGCCAAGAACCGCAAGCCCAAGCCCGCCTGAGAAAGGACCCCGTCCTCCCCACCCTTCGCAAGCTCAGGGCGGGGCCCGGGACGGGGCCGCAGACATGGCGGTGTTGCGGTCGAGTCACGGTTGGTGACGACGGGCCGGGGAACGGCGACCCGCCCGGGACCGGCTCGCCGAAACG